>NZ_JBJGYT010000001.1:0-303473 GCF_054050135.1 Geodermatophilus sp. SYSU D00705
CCCCCCCCGCCCCCGCCCCCCGCCCCCCCCCCCCCCCCCCCCCCCCCCCCCCCCCCCCCCCCCGGGCCGCGGTGGGCTGCCTTCCACGTCGGCGACTCACGCGTTTACCGCTGGTCGGACGGCGTGCTCGAGCAGGTCAGCACCGATCACTCGGTGGTCCAGGAGCTCATCGACGCGGGCTACATCTCCGACGAGGGGGCTGCGACGCACCCGCAGCGGCACATCATCACCCGGGCACTCGGTGTCGGTCCGCGCAACGAGCCGGACATCGTCCTGCTTCCAGTGGTGCCGGGGGAGCGCTTCCTCGCCTGCTCCGACGGCCTCACCGGTGAAGTGGCGGACGAGCGCATCGCCGAGCTGCTGGTGGCCGAAGCCGACCTCCAGACGATTGCCGAGGACCTCGTGGTGAGCGCCGAGGCCGTGGGTGCCCGCGACAACGTCACCGTCGTGGTGGCCCACGCCCGGACCGTCGGCGCGGTCTGAAGCAGCGGGCGTGGGTCGGCCGGGGATCCCGGTCGGCTACAGCTCGCCTGCGCCAGGACGGGTCAGGGCGCCTTGATCACGTCGGGCGCTCCGTGGGCCACCGGGTAAAGGCATCACAGATGTCTCTTCTCCGGTCTCCGGACCGATCGACCAGTCCGCAGGCGCCATTCAGATCGAGGCTGGTGTCGGTGACGGCCCACGCCAGGGCCCCGGTGAACTCGGAGCGGGACTCGACGAGCTGTTGCGCCGCTTCGTATCTCGCCTCCCGCGCGGCAGCGTCGTGCTTCAGGCTGATCCCGACTTCCCCCAGCAGGACCGCGCGGCCGGCCCAGTTGTCGAAGAACGGCCGCGCGTCCTCGAGGGCGGCCTGGTAGTACAGGTGGAGATCGAAGTGGTCGCTCATCGCGGCAACTGCTTCGTGGTGCCTCGACCGCCAACCCCCCGCCTCGGCCAGTACGTGAGAGTGTGCGAGGGGCTTGTCCGTCACATCGCGGAGAGCTCGGGTCAGCGCGGAGAGCGTCGCGAGGATGCTGCTCTCCACGCGTCCTACCGCGGCCCCCTGACCGAAGCCCTCGTTCGTCACGTCGATGCCGATCACGTGGTCGTAGCCATCCAGCAGGGCGCCCCACGCCCGGTAGATGCGTTGAGCCTGTCCATCGGTCGTCGCATCCCAGTGAGCCAGGTCGCCGCCGCAGGGATACGCGTAGAGGCCGAGGGACCCGGTGTAGTCCAGGAACTGTCGCCAGCGGTCCAGGTAGGTCTCGAGGGTGAAAGTGCCGTTCGTGATGCCTGAGACGTTGCCGATGAGCCGCACGGCGTTGGCATCGAGTTCGACGGCGCGGTCCACCTGCCACTTGACCCAGTCGTCCCACTTCCACCGGGACCACATCGATTCCCAGGGCTCGAAGTCGACGGTGAGGTTGACCCCCCGTAGGAGGGGAGCTCCACCGACCGACATCGGGCGAGGAAGTTCGGAAGGTTGCTTTGCAGCAGTCACGCCGGCGAGTCCCGCCGCTGCGAGAAGCAGTAGGAACCGCCGCCGATCCATCGACCGAGGCTAGCCATCGGTCCCGGTGATCTCGGTCTCCATGAACACGACGGCGGGCCTGGTCGGCCTGACGTCTTCGCGTCCTACACCGAAGGTGAGGACTCCTGGGCTGTTCGTGCTCGATCTAGTCGTGGAGGACCGTGACGGGTGTGACCGGGTTCCAGCAGAACCGACCGCTCGACCGAGTCCGAGCAGACCACCGCCCCCGCAGTAGGACATGGGCCATCGGAGGCAGGCCCCTCGGGGACGGTGTACAGAAGCGTCGACCCTGCGGAGAGCGGCACGCGTTCGGTGGGCGATAGTCGAAGCGTGAAGCCCGAAAAGCTGTGGTGGTGGTCCACGCTTCTGTACCGCCGGGGATTGACCCCGGTAGCCAAGCTGCTCAAGGCGTTGAACTTCTTGATCTTCAAGGCCGTGCTGCCCTACGAGTGCGACATCCAGCCCGACGTCGTCTTGTGGCATCGGGGTGTCGGCACAGTCGTGCACCCCAACACGACCATTGGTCGGCGTGTCCGTGTGAGCCACAACGTCACGATCGCGGCTGGGACGTGGCACATCGGTGACGGGGTGCAGGTGGTCATCGGGGACGACGTGGTGCTCGGAGTCGGATCCTTGGTCATCGGACGCGACGGCAAGTCGTTGACGATCGGTCCCGGCGCGATCGTGGGGGCCAACGCGACGGTGACCCGGGATGTGCCCGCTGGCGCCCGGGTGGTGAGCGGACGGTCGACGATCCTGCCGGGCGATGGCGAGGTGCCGCCCGAGGAGGTATCGGCGGAGGCCTGACTTCTCGTCAGGGTGCGACGACGGGGGGTGGACCGGGCGGCCAGGCGGCGCCGGGATGCCGTGAGATCTCGCCGTGCCGGATCTCCACAACGCCACCGTTCCCCGCGGTGCCCGCACCCCGAAGGGGCGGCGCCAGGATGTCCACGATGATCCGCACGGCATCGTCGATGGATTGCGCGGCGGCCGCGTGCTCTCTGACCGGCCCTCCCATGGGATCCAGGACGTCGTCCTCGGCCGGGGAGACGGGTGGCACCAGTCCACGGTGCCGTCGCACCGCTTCGACGAGGGCGTGCGCGCGCGGGACCGGATCCGCAGGCAACGCGGTCGGGACGATCGATGCGGCCAGCCGGGCGAACTCGCGCAACGCGAATGTCGTCGAGAGTGCCGAGGGCGCCGCCTGCGCGGCCAACGCACGGTGCCGTCGGGTGGCTCCCAGCACGAGGTGAGCGCTCGCCAGCATCGTGCCGTCCATCTGCCGGGCCACGAACCGGTCCACTGCGGGCGAGTCGAGCCCCCGGGACCGGAGCTGCTCCCGTGTCATGGGGTGGACGCCGGTCCCCACGACCGCTTGGACCCCTGCGCTGCCTATGTCGAAGGAAGAGCTGGAGCCGTACCCGAGCCGCTCGTTCAGCAGATGCCTCGTGACGATCGCAGCGAACGGGGAGCGGCAGACGTTGCCGGTACAGATGAACAGCAGGCGGAACTCGTCGTCCTCCTCCCGTCGATGCCGCCCCACGAACACATCATGACCGTCGACGAGCTGGACTTCCGCGCTCACCCCATGGGTCGGTCGGCGGGCCGCTGGGTTCCGTGTTCCCCATACTGGCGCGGTGGATCGTCCCCGAGTCTCGGTCGTCATCCCTGCATGGGAAGCGGAGACGACGCTGCCCGACACCCTTGCCAGCCTCGCCGCACAGACCGAGGAGTCGTGGGAGGCGGTCGTCGTGGACGACGGGTCGACCGACGGCACGGTCGCCGTCGCCGAATCCGTCGCTCAGGAGGACCCGCGGGTCCGGCTTGTCCGGGCCCAGCACGGGGGCGTGAGCGCGGCCCGCAACCGCGGCATCGCGGAGGCCCGTGCCGAGTGGCTGCTCTTCCTCGACGCCGACGACGTCCTGGAGCCGGAGGCCCTGACCGGCCTCCTCGCCGCGACCTCGCCCGAGGTCGATCTCGTGATGGGTGGGTACGTCCGCGTCGACCCCGGCGGTCGCAGGGCCGACGGCGTGCTCCCACGGGGATCGGAAGACTGGTTCGCCGTGCTGGCGAACCGCTGCCCGGTCGCCATCCACGCCTGCCTGGCTCGCAAGGAAGCCGTGGTCCACGTGGGCGGATTCGACACCGGCCTCGTCCTCTGTGAGGACTGGGACCTCTGGCAGCGGGTGGTCCGTCGCGGTCGCGGCGTCGCACTGGTGCCCGAGGTCCTGGCCGTGTACCGAGTGCGCGAGAACGGTGCGTCGATGGACGAACGCGGGCTGCTCAGGGACGCCCTGCAGGTCGTCGCGCGCGGTCACCGGCCCGATCCCCGCGTCCCGGACCCAGCCGACCGCCACCGCGCCGGCCTGCCCACTGTGGAGCTGACCGGCCGCGCCTACCTGCTGGCGTCATGGGTAGCCGGACAGGCTCTCGGTGCCGGCCGCGACGGCGCGGGCCTGCTGGAACTCGTGGGCGATCGGCCGTTCCCCGGGTTGGACCCGGCTGCAGTGGCGGAGGCGCTCGGAGACGGGCTCGCCGTCCACGGTCACGGCCGCCCCTGGGAAGAGGTGGAGGCGGGGATCGATCGGTTCCTGGCGGCACTCGAGCGCCAGTCCGAGGCGACCCACCTCGTGGACGAGGCCCGTCGACGCCTCGAGGCCTCGGTGCTCGAACGCCTGCCGAAGCGGCCTGCGACGGCAGGCGTCACCCACCTCGTCACCGTCAACGTCGACGAAGCCGTCCCGGACGTGGCGCTCCCGCAGGAGGTCCAGGTCCTCCGGGTGGAGGTGCGCAACGGGGAGGAGGTGCTGGGGGTCGTCGCTCTGCCCGCCGTGGGGCGGAGGGTGCGCGGCCTCGTCATCGCCGACACGATCGCAGCGGAACTCGGATGGCGACTGCTCGGGCACTTCTTCGAATCCACCGTCTACTCCGGACCAGCGGACCACGATGCGGTCGGCTGGGGGACGTTTCTCCGGGAGTTGTGGGGTCGACCGGACTGGTCGGAGGCAGCGTTCTACGACCCGCGCACGCGGGACGACCGACCGGCATCCTCGGCCCAGCTCGTGGACGGTTGGCTGCACGTCGAGGTCTCGTCCGACCTGCCGCGCGTTTCTCGCGTCCGCGGCGAGGTCCCCGTCGCCGTCGCCGTGGGCGGTCGGTCCATCGGAGCGATCACGGTGACCACTCGCCGCGGCCTCAGTCCTCAGCAGCTGCGGGCGGCGATCGCCGCGGAGTGCGGGGCGGAGCTGCTCACGGCGGCGGTTCGCGAGGGCCTGCTGGGATCGAGCCACGACGGTCCTCTCCGTGCCCGGCTCCGCGAGGCGGCGGCACGTGCCGACGACGGGGATGGCGACGAGGAGGTCCTCTGGCGTCATCCTCATGGGGCGGTGACCTCGCCGGCCAGTCGGCACGCAACGCTGCCTCAGGGTGCGGTGGACCTGCTCCGACGGTCGATCGCTCGGGAGAGGCAGCCGCTCACGCGGAACGAGGCCGGCTCCGCTGGAGTCCGCTACGCGCCGGATCGCCTGTGGGCCGTGCCGCGGATGGTGGTGACACCGCCTGCGCCGGAGGCGGACGACTCAGCGCAGAAGGCCTTCACCCGGCACGACTTCGAGGCCCTGTTCGCCGCTGACGCAGATCCGTGGAAGTACACGACCGAGTACGAACACATCAAGTACCGGGAGACCCTCGAGCTCCTGCCCGCCGGTCCCATCGACCGTGCGATCGAGCTGGGATGCGCCGGCGGGCACTTCACCGCGATGCTCGCTCCCCGGGTGGGACGGTTGGTGGCAGCGGACATCTCTCAGATCGCGCTCGAGGCGGCGCGGGAGCGCTGTCAGGAGTTCAGCAACGTCGACTACCGACAACTCGATCTCGGGAGTGACGAACTGCCCGGCCTGTTCGACCTCGTGGTGTGCAGCGAGATGCTGGCCTACACCGCAGACCGGCGCGGATTCCCCGCCGTGGCGGCCCGGCTCGCTGCGGCCCTGCGGCCCGGTGGTCACCTGCTGACAGCGCACGCCAACGTCGTCGTGGACGGTGAGTCCGGGCCGGCCTTCGAGTGGGACGTCCCCTTCGGGGCAGCGTTCATCAGCAGGACCTTCACCCGGACTCCGGGGCTGGAACTGGTCCAGGAACTCAAGACCCCGCTCTATCGCATCCAGCTCTACCGCCGGACGACGGGGAGGCGGCCCTTCCCGCGTCTCCTGCGCAGGACGCGCCCCCGTGTCGAGGAGCGACCGCTGACGGCGCGGCTGGAGCCCGAGGTCGCCGCTCACGTGCGCTGGACCGGGAAGGCCGCCCCAGCGGCAGATGCCGATGGTCCTGCTGGCACTGATCGGCTGCCCATCCTCATGTACCACCGCGTCTCCGCATCGGGCTCCGAGGCGCTGTCCCGGTATCGCGTGACCCCATCCGCGCTCGACGAACAGCTCGGATACCTGCGGTCGGCGGGCTTCCGCGGCACCACCCTGGAGGAGTGGGCCGAGGCGAGACGGGTCAACCGCCCCCTGCCCGGACGGGCAGTGCTGTTGACCTTCGACGACGCATACGTCGACTTCCAGGAAGAGGCCTGGCCGATCCTCCAGCGTCACGGTTTCCCCGCGACCCTGTTCGTGCCCACCGCTCACGTCGGCGGCAGCAACGTCTGGGACGAGGTGTACGGCGAGAAGGTGCCCCTGCTCGGCTGGAACGACTTGCAGGCCTTGCACGGTGCCGGCGTCACCATCGGTGCACACGGTCACACGCACCGGCCGCTGTCAGCCCTCACCCCCGCGGAGATGGCGGAGGAAGCCGCGCGCTCGCGCGTCGAGCTCGAGGACCGTCTCCAGGCGGCTGTCACGGCCGTGGCCTATCCGTACGGGCGTCACGACAGCGTGGTGACCCATCTGCACGCGGCATGTGGCTTTCTCCACGGTGTCACGACGCGGTCGGCGTTCAGCTCGCTCAAGGACCCTGCGATGGCCCTTCCCCGCGTGGAGGTGCTCGGCGATGACGACGTGTCCACCTTCATCCGACGGGTCAGTGTCACCGGCGATCGCCGCGTCTGACATCCGGGCGCTCGGGTTCCTCGAAAGGGGTGGGGTGGCGCGTGACGTCGAGCGACACCCATTCGTATCGGTTAGCGTGCTCCAACGTTGGCCAGGGAAGGGGACCGGATGGGGCGCCTGTCGGTCGTGGTCGGCCGGCACCGAGATCGCTCCTGCGCGGCGGACCCGGTGCAGTGGACCCGACCAGTGCCCACTGACCATGGTTGCTGAGCCGGGCCACCCGGTGGCCGGGCGTTCGACGGCGGCGCACAAGCCCTGGTACCGGGTGCTCGCGGCGAGATACCTGGACGTCCTCCCGCTCCGTGACTTCGTGCTCCGGATCCGACGGGTCCATCTCGCCCTCTACTGGACCCTGTGGGAACACCGCGAGGTGCGTCGCCTGGCCGAAGTCGTGAGTCCTCTGCCGGAGGCGACGGTCGCGGTGGTCATCCCGACCTTCCGGCGTCCGGCGCTCCTGCGAACCGCTGTCGCCTCCGCGCTGGGTCAGAAGTACCGGGATCTCGTGGTGATCGTCGTCTCGGACGACGATGACCCCCAGTACGTGGCCGGACTCCCCGAGGATCCGCGCTTACGCGTCGTCACGCTGCGCCGCCACACGGGTGTCCTGGGTGTCGTGAACAACGTCGGTGTCCGCCTGACCCGGTCCCGGTACGTGGCCCTGCTCAACGACGACAACCGGTGGCGTCCGGATCACCTGGAACGTGCGGTCGAGGCGCTGGAAGCCGGAGCCGACCTCGTCTACACCGGGATGCGCCGTCACCGCCCGGATGGTTCTGACGTCGACGTGCTCGCCGTTCCGTACGACCGGAAGACGCTCCGCCGCCTCAACTACACCGACAGCAGCACGCTCGTCATCCGGCGGGGGCCGCGGGTCCGCTTCGGGCGGACGCCGAGGAACAAGCGGGACGGGGTCAAGGAGGACTGGGAGTTCGTGTGGCGCTGCAGTCGCCGGATGCGGATGCAGTTCGTCCCGTCGATCACGGTGGACTACCTCATCCACGACGACAGCTATCTCACCGACTGGACCGAGTTCTGGCGCCAGCGGGCTCTGCGGGAGGCAGATCAGCAGTGACACCGCTGCATGAGGCGGAAGCGAGCACCGGCCCGAGCGCGCCGGGCGGAGTACCTGTCGTGCCGGCGCGGGTCGCCACGGCGCCGCCTGGCGCGTGGCACCCGGTCGTGGTGGAACTCGCCGATCCGGTGACCGACATCCCAACTCGCGGTGCGGCGGCGCTGCACGTCACCGCACTGTGGCGAGGGCACCCGCTGGGCACGGTGGTCCTCGCCGCGCCGGTCGACCCGTTCCCGGCCGCGGTCCTCGCCCCGACCCTGGCGCGCCGTTTCGGTGGACCGCTGGCCGACCACCGGGCCGATGAGCTGCTGACGCCGCAGCCGATCGCCGCGAGTCCCTCTCTGAGCGGGACCGTCGTGGTCTGCACACGCGACCGATCGGCCTCCCTGCTGCGCTGTCTGGACTCTCTGTCCGCACTCGCCCCCGGCGATCCGGTCGACGTCCTCGTCGTGGACAACGGCGACGGGGACCCGGCGACCCGACGCGTCGTGGAGGAGCGGGGCTTCCGCTGGGTGCACGAGCCCCTGCCCGGGCTCGCCCGTGCGCGCAACCGGGGCTTGCTCGAGGCCCGCGGGGACGTCGTCCTGTTCGCCGACGACGACGTGTACGTGTTCCCCACCTGGGCTCGGTCGCTGCTGCGGTGCTTCGACGACCCGCTGGTGGGCGCGGCCACCGGGCTGGTCCTCCCGGCCGTCCTCGACACCGTGGAGCAGCGCACGTTCGAGGAGCACTTCGGGTTCGGCAGGGGACGGCACCGCCGGGTCATGGACGGCGCCCTGCACGCGCCCACCGGCGCCGGCTCGCTGGGCGCGGGGGCCTCCATGGCGTTCCGACGTGACCTGATGCTGGCCGTCGGCGGCTTCCCCGAGGTCCTCGACAGCGGCATGCCGACGAGGGGAGGGGGCGACACCTACGGGCTCTACCGCGTTCTGCGCGCAGGCCACCGGGCCGTGTTCGAGCCCCGGGCCCTGTCACTGCACTGGCACCGGGAAGGCGCCGACGAGCTGATCAGGACGGTCACCAGCTACTCGATCGGGACCTACTCCTTCCTCTTCCAGGCCCTGCTGCACGACCACGACCCCCTGGCGCTGCGCGAGCTGGCGAGCTGGTCGGTGCGGTGGGTGGCCCGTCGCCTGCTCCGCGCTGCCACGGGGCGCGGGAACGCGCCCCCGACGCGTCTGGCGTGGGCTGATCTCGTCGGCGCGCTGCAGGCGCCGGCGGCCTTCTTCGCGGCCGAGCGCATCGTGCGTCGGCGCGGCGCACTGCTGTCCCCCGCGGGTGGCCTCCCCCCACCCTGGCCGGCAGCGGAACGGCCCTCCGTGCAGGTCTCGTCGGGCTCCGAGCGCCGTCCGCCGGTGTCCGTCGTCATCCCCACGCGGAACCGGCGGGACCGGGTCGTGGAGCTGCTGCGTGCTCTCGATCATCAGGCCACGCCGCCGGCCGAGGTGGTCGTGGCAGTCGACGGCGACGTCGACGGGACGGCCGCGGCGATCCGCCGCCTGGAGTTGGGGTGTCCCGTCCGCCTGGTCGTCCACCAGGAGAACCGTGGCGCCGCCGCGGCCCGCAACTCCGGGGTCGGGATGGCGACCGGGGAGGTGATCCTGTTCCTGGACGACGACGTCTCGCCGATCGGTGCCGACCTGGTCAGCGGGCACATGGCCGCCCACCGGTCGCAGGGCTCGCCGGTCGCCGTGGTTGGTCCATGTCTCCCCGGTGACGTGCCGGCCGAGCGACCGTTCCTCCTGGGCGTGCGCAACTGGTGGGTCGACCACGTAGGCCGGCTGTCCGCGGGGGGGCCGCTGGCGTTCACCGACCTGGGGACCGGCAACTTCTCGATCGGGCGCGAGACCTTCGACGCCGTGGGCGGGTTCCGCGAGCTCCCCCGGCGCGAGGACTGGGAGCTCGGGTACCGGTTGCAGCGCAGCGGGATCGAGCTCGTCGGGGCTCCCGCGGCGGCGGTGGAGCACCCGATCGACGTCGATCTCCGCGGGCTCCTGCGGGACCGCATCGAGGAGGGCGCCGGGGACTTCCGGTTCGCCCAAGACCATCCAGAGGTCGCCCACCACCTGCCGTTGTGGCGGTGGCTGGACATGGACGTCCGGCAGCAGGGGATGGTGACCGGACTCTTCCTCGCCCCTCACCTGGGGGAGCGGGTGCTCGGCCCGTTGCGGGTGCGGCTCGGCGGCTTGGACCGGCTGGGTGCCCGCACGCGGTTCCACCAGCGACTGGGGCAGGCCTTCTCGGTCGCCTACTGGACCGGGGTGGCACGCGCAGCCGGGACGGAGGCGCGGTTCATCGAGGCCCTCAGCCGCTCCCCGGCATGGGTGCGATCCCGCCCTGCTCCGTCGGTGCCCTTCACCCTGGACGACCGACCGTGGAGAGCTCCCGATCCAGCCGCCGTCGACGTCGAGCTCCTGGTCCGTGGGCGTCCTGTGGCGACGGTCCCGAGCAACTGGGGTGGGTTCCCGTGGTCCGGTGCCGAGTTGGGACGACGGGTGCGGGCCGCGTTGCCGCCCGAACGGTTGTCGGCAGCACTGGCGGAGCGGTGCGCATGAGCGCGCCGCTGCTCGTGGACGTCGATCTCCGCGATCCGGACTGCCCGGTGCCCCGGACGGAACGACCGCTGCGTGCGTTGCTCTGGTGGGGAGACCGCGTCCTGGGAGAACGGATCCTGCCCGCCACGGACACCGGCTGGGCGGAGATGAGGCAGGAACTCCTCCTGCCGCTGGAGCCGATCATCACGGCTCTGGACGCGGTGCGGCCGGACGGTGAGCCCGCGTACCCGCTGCCCGGTCAGGTGACCGTCGTCGTCTGCACCCGGGACCGCCCGGTCATGTTGGCCGGCTGTCTCGAGGCGCTACGGGACCTGGACCCGGCCCCGGCCGAGGTCGTGGTCGTGGACAACGCACCGACCGATGCGCGGACGGCCGAGGTGGTGGAGCGGTTCGGGTTCCGCCACGTCGTCGAGCCCAGGGCGGGCCTGAGCCACGCACGCAACACCGGGTGGTCCTCGGCGGGGACTCCGGTCGTCGCGTTCACAGATGACGACGCGCGTCCGCACCCCCGCTGGGTCGGCGCCTTGTGCCGCGGCTTCGTCACCGAGGCGGTGACGTGCGTGACCGGACTGGTCGCGGCGGCGGAGCTGGTCACCCCCGCCCAGCAGGTCTTCGAGGGCAACGGAGGGATGGGCAAGGGCTTCCAGCCGCAGCTCTTCTCCGCCGGGGACGTGGGTGTCCAGGGATTCCGGCTGGGAGCCGGCGCGAACATGGCGTTCACCCGCGCGGTGCTCGAGGAGATCGGCGGCTTCGACGTCCGCCTCGGCGCCGGTCGGCGCACCCGGGGCGGGGACGACCTGGACGTGTTCGTGCGGGCGCTCGCCGGTGGAGGAGTCGGCGCGTACCAACCCGACGCGGTCGTCCGGCACGTCCACCGTCGCGACCTGCCCGGCCTCCTCCGGCAGTACCGGGACAACGGCACCGGATACGCGGCCGTGCTGCAGAAGTACAGATCGGAGGGTGGGCCACGAGGGGCGGTCGCGGAGCGGGAGCTGTCCCGCTGGCACCGGCAACGGCACGTGCGGTCCCTGCTCGGAGCCGTGCGCCGGCGGGAGCCGGCCCGGTTCCTCGAGATAGCCGCGGAGGCCCTGGGGAGCCGCTCGGGTGCGGCCGCCTTCGAGGCCGAGGCTGCCCTCCCGTCCGGAGGCGACCGTGACCGTTGACACCCGGGCTTCCGATGGCCGGCTGCGGCACTCCGTCGACGTCGTGAGCCACCTGGTCCTGCGCGAGGTCCACCTCCGGTACCGACGTTCCGTCCTGGGGTGGCTGTGGTCCATCGCCCAGCCGCTGGCGCGCTTCCTCGTCCTGGCGTTCGTCTTCACCACCGTGCTGCCGCTGGACGTCCCGAACTACGCCGTGTTCCTCTTCTCTGGGCTCATCGGCTGGCTGTGGTTCAGTTCCGGGCTGGTCTCCGCGACGTCGAGCGCGGTGGACCGCCGTGACCTGCTGATGCGGCCGGGCATCCCCCGGATGCTCGTGCCGGTCGTCAGCGTCCTGACCGACGCCACCGACTACGTGGCAGCACTGCCGGTGCTGGCCGTCATCCTGCTGTTCTCCGGAGGCGTGCCCTGGACGTGGGTGCTCCTGCCGGTGGTACTGCTCCCGATGTTCATGCTCATCCTGGGGCTGGGATACGCCCTGTGTGCGGCCAACGTCTACGTCCGCGACGTGAAGATCGTGGTGGGAGTGGCGACGCTGCTCGGGTTCTACGTCACGCCGGTCTTCTACACCCCCGAGCAGATCCCGGAGCGGTTCCGGTGGCTGCTCGACCTCAACCCCGTAGCCACCCTGCTCTCCATCCAGCGTGACGTCCTCGTCGAAGGGGTTCTTCCGGACGTGCTGCAGGTCCTGTCCAGTTACGCCGTCGGCGTCGTGGCCCTGGTGATCGGTGGTCTCATCTACCGTCGCGCGAGCCGGACCTTCGTGGACGAGCTGTGAGCGAGCTCGGCAGGCCGGTCATCGAGGTCCGGAACGTCGGCAAGTGCTACCGCCGCTCCACCGCCGGCGGCGGCGGGTCGCTGCGGAACCTCGGAGAACTGCGCGCCCGTTCGCCGCACTGGGCGCTCAAGGACGTGTCCATGACGGTGCGCGAGGGTGAGGCCCTCGGCATCATCGGCGTCAACGGTGCGGGCAAGTCCACCTTGCTGCGGCTGTTGTCCGGTGTCACCGCGCCCACCCGGGGATCGATCACCCTGCACAGTCGGATCAGCGGGCTCCTGACCCTGGGTGAGAGCTTCCAGCCCCTCCTCTCGGCTGAGGAGAACGCGCTCACAGCCGCGATCCTGGCCGGCATGACGCGCCGCCAGGCCAGGGCACGGCTGCCACGGATCGCGGCGTTCGCCGAGCTCGAGGACGTCATGGACCAGCCGCTGCGGACCTTCAGCGACGGCATGCGGCTGCGGCTGGCCTTCGCGGTGTCCATCAGCGTCGAGCCGCGAGTCCTGCTTATCGACGAGGTCCTCGCCGTGGGTGACCTGCGCTTCCGCCAGAAGTGCCTGAACCGTCTCGCGGAGCTGCACCAGCAGGAGTCGGTCACGGTGGTCCTGACCTCCCACGAACTCGAGCAGGTCGAGGCGATGTGCACCCGAGCCGTCTGGCTCTCCGACGGCGTGATCGTCGCCGAGGGAGACCCGGTGGAGGTCACCAAGCAGTACCGGCGGTCGCTGCGGGCGGCGACCGGTGAGGTCGCGGTGGACGAGAGCGGACTGGAGCGGCACGGCGACCGCCAGGTCGAGATCACCGCCGTCCGGATGGGGTCCATCTCGGGCGGCGAGGCCACGGTGGACCCGGGCGAACCACTCGTCGTCGACGTCGACCTCGTGGCGCACGAGCCCGCTCCCGAGGTCGTCGTCGGGATCAGCGTCTTCAGCGACGACGGCGTGCTGTGCTTCGACTTCGCCACGCTCTACGACCGCGTCTTCGTGGGTCCGGTCGAGGGCAAGCAGACGGTGCAGTTGACCCTCCACCGCGTCGACCTGGCGCCCGGGACCTACTGGATGGAGGTGGGCGTCTACGGCGCGGACTTCAAGACCGCTCATGACGTGCACAGCGGCGCCTACCACTTCGAGGTCCCCGGCCGCGCGTCCCGTGGCGTCCTCAACCCGCCCCGGCAGTGGCAGGTCACGTGACCGGGGCCGGGGGAGAGCCCGTGCAGCTCAGCGTCGTCATCCCCACGCGAGGACGCCGCGAGGCCGTCTGCCGACTCGTCGCTGGGCTGCAGGAACAGCGGTTCGACTCCGGGGAGTTCGAGATCGTGATCGCCCTCGACGGCGACCTCGACGGCACGGAGGGAGCGCTCCGGTCGCTGACCGTGGATCGGTCACCGGTGATCGTGCGTCTCCCGCAGACCGGCGACGACCCCCAGCACGGGCACGGCGCCGGTCCCACCCGGAACGCGGGCGCCCGGCAGGCCTCGGGTCGCGTGCTCCTGTTCCTGGACGACGACGTCGTTCCCCACTGCCCGGACCTACTGGCTCGCCACGCCGCGGGGCACGCCGACGGCGGACGACGGGCGCTCGTCGGCACCGTGGTCTCCGAACCTGCCCGTGCGGACGGCTTCCTGACCCGTGCCATCACCGAGTGGTGGGAGGGACAGACGGCGCACATGGAGGGCCGGGGGGAGTTGCGGTTCACCGACGTCGCCACGGCCGACCTGTCGGTCCCCGGAACGGTGTTCCACGATCTAGGGGGCTTCCGCCCTCTGGCACGCCGCGAGGACTGGGATTTCGGGCTCCGGCTCCAGCAGGCCGGCGTCGCGCTCCTCCGGTGTCCCGGCGCGCCCGTCGGTCACCGCTTCGACACCGACCTCCCGACGTACTTCGCCGACATGCGCAAGGAGGGCGAGGGGGACGCCCGGCTGGTCGAGGCCCATCCCGGCGCCTGCGGCGCGCTGCCGCTGGACCTCCACCGGCACGCCCGCGGCTGGCAGCGGCGCCTGCTGGAGCAGGCATTCCGAAGTCGCGGAGCCGACCTTGGCCTCGTCCTGGGCCGATCGGCGCTGCGGGCCCTCGAGGCGGGGCAGCGATACCGCGAGTGGATGGCCGTCCTGCAGCGGGCCACCGTCCTGCAGTACTGGGTCGGTGTCGGAACCCAACTCCGGTCCCTGGACCGGCTGCACGCGCTCATGGCGAGGGTCGAGGAAGCCGCGCGGACGACAAGCGCCTTCATCGACGTCGACACTGGGGAACTGCGGCTACCCGAGCCCGGAGAACCGTGCGACGTACGGATCCTGCGCAACGGCCGACCGGTGGGGAGCGCCCCGCTGCGCTGGGGCGGGCTGCCGTTCGATCCCGACCACTTCGTCGCCCGTGTGCGCCGCGCCTCGCAGGACCGTCGCGCCCCTGCTCAGCGCCGACTCGCGACAGGGGACAGCGACGCGTTCTCCCGGCCGGCGCCGAGAGCCGACCGCGGCGTGGGATCGTGAATCCTGCAGCCCTCGGACACCGAGCGCAGGCTCGCCCGGCATGTGCGGGTTCGAGTAACGAACAAGGGATGGGATGAGGTGCGAACGCCTCTGTTGTTCGTCGCCGCTGCGGTAGCAGCCGCGGTTGCCGGGGTAGCAGCCTTCCACCAACCGCTGTCAGTGGCTGCCGCCCTTGGTGCCGGAGTCACCCTCGTAGTTGCTTCGCGCAGCCCGAAGTGGGGATTTGCGCTGTGGTTGGTCAGCTCGCTCACGATCCCCTACTGGGTCGGCGTCGACGTCGCCGCTTACATACCTGCCGCTGCGGCCACGGGCTTTCTGATCCTCGTCCCGCAACTGCGGGGGACGCCGTGGAGAGAGGTGCGCCCCAAAGCGGCTGACGTCATTCTGCTGTTGATTCTCGCGTCTTGCGCCGTACTGGTCGTGACCGGGCTCACCACCTCGGGGCCGTTTCTGGCCATGCTCGATCAATGGGCGCTGGCGTACCTGATCGGTCGGGTCTTCGCCGCTGAAGTCGGGCCGGACTGGATCTATCGGTGCCTGGCTGTGGCCATCGGTGTCCTCGGTGTCCTCGCTGTCGTGGAGTTGATCCTCGACATGCATCCGTTCACCGGCCTGCGCGTCAACAACCCCCAGTACTTCACCTGGTTCCCCGTGCAGGAGCGCGGAGGAGTCGCGCGTAGCGAGTGGGCGCTCGGGCACAGCATCGCTCTTGGTGGCGTGCTGGCGGCTGGAGTCCCTTTCGTGCTGGGCATGCGTGCTTCTGCTCTCGCGAAGCTCGGCCTGTTGGCGGCGATCGCCGGCGGGATCGCGGCTACGGGCAGTCGTGGGGCTCTCCTGGCAGGCGGTCTGTCGCTGGGCCTGTCGCTGCTGCTCATGCGGCGTCTCAGCCCCGCTCTCCGGGGAATCATCGGTGTGGGAGTCGTGGGCATCGCGGCGACGTCACTGAATGACGTGTTCGGCATCGCCTTGTCCGCGGACAGCGAGACCGCATCGAGCACGTCGTATCGTTTCCGGCTGTTCGATGCGGTCGTACCCCAGTTGCAGGTCGTCGGACAGGTTGCGGGTCAAGGTGCGCAAGTCGGGGATCTGCAACGGCAGGGGTTCGAGAGCGTGGACAGTGCGTTCTTGGGGTTTGCCATCCAATTCGGCTGGATCCTCACGCTGTGTCTCTTGGCCCTTCTGGGGATCGCTGTCGTCGTAGCGATCAGGGCAGGGGAGCCGGCGATGATCGCTGTGGTGGGTCAGATACCCATGCTCCTGACCGTCTACTTGATCACCCAATACCAGATCGTGGTGTGGCTCCTCGTCGGACTGGCGGTGGCCGGTATGGCTCACCGCGCGCCGACTCGACCTCTTATGTCCGCCGGCGGACGTACGACATGGCCTGAGCGAGAGCCGACCTCACCTGGGGTCTGGTCGAGGAGGCGTCCGGCGCATTAGACGGTCCACCCGGTCGCCTGCGCAGAGGCTGGGCGGATGTCCGGCGGCCGCACAGCGGGGACACTCCCTCGATGGGGGGTGGCGACCGCTCAGATCACGTGCTGGACCTGCGCACTGCAAAGCCCCACAGGTAACGTGCCTGTGGATTCCGCCGTCGGACGCTGCGATCCGCGCAGCGCCGACCGCGCGTTCTTCAGTGGAGGTAGGTAGTGCGCCTCAGTGAGTATCTGCGCGTCCTCCGAGAGCAATGGTTGATCATTGTCCTCGGGGTACTGTTGGGCACCGGCGCAGCTACTGCCGTGTGGCACTCCACACCACCGCAGTACACGACCTTCCTGACGATGTACGTGTCGGCGCAGTCCTCGAGCAGCGCCGACAGCGCCTACAGTGCTGGGCTCCTCTCCGCACAGCGCGTCACCTCGTACGTGGAACTGGCCAGCAGCGAGCGCGTCGCGGCGGAAGTCGTCGACAGACTGGGCCTCGATGAGACGCCTGGCCAGGTGGCTTCTCAGATCACGGCATCGAACTCGCCGGACACCGTCCTCATCTACGTCACCGTCACCGGTACGTCACCCGACGACGTGACGGCGATAGCCAACACCGTGGGTGAGGTCGTGAGCGACCTGGTGGACGACCTCGAGGCGCCGACTGTTTCCGGAGGGGCGACGCCGGTTGCCGTCCGCGTCGTCGAACCTGCCGCACTGCCGAGCAGCCCGTCCTCGACGAGCCTCACGACGGCTCTGACCTTCGGCTTCCTGGCCGGACTGGCCGTCGGGGTCGGTGCAGCCTTCACACGCAATGCACTCGACACGTCGGTCAAGTCGCCGGAGCAGCTCCGCGAGCTGGTGCGAGCCCCCAACCTCGGGATCATTGGGTTCGACCCAAAGGTCCCCAAGCGCCCCCTCACCGTGCACGAGGACCCGCAGTCGCCCCGGTCCGAGGCTTTCCGGCAGCTCCGCACCAACCTCCAGTTCGTGGACGTCGACGAACCCAGGCGCGTGATCCTCGTGACGAGCTCCCTCGCCGAGGAGGGCAAGACGACGACGCTCTGCAACCTCGCGATCGCCATCGCCTCCACCGGCAGTCGCGTGCTGGTTATCGAGGCCGATCTCCGTCGCCCTCGGGCGGCCGACCTCCTGGGTCTGGAACGCAGCGTCGGACTCACGAGCGTGCTCGTCGGCCAGGTGGAGGTCGACCAGGCCATCCAGCCCTGGTCGGGTGGGCTGTTCGACGTCCTGGGCAGCGGCCCGCTGCCGCCGAACCCGAGCGAGCTCCTGGCGTCCAAGCAGATGAAGACGCTGCTGTCCTCCCTGCGGGACAGGTATGACGTCGTGCTCATCGACGCGCCGCCCCTCCTGCCGGTCACCGACGCGGCTGCCCTGGCACCGGCGACGGACGGCGTCCTGCTCGTCTGCCGGCACCAGCGGACGGCGACCACGCAGGTCGCAACCGCAGCACAGGCGCTGGAGGCCGTGTCCGCGCACGTGATCGGCACCGTTCTCACCATGGTCCCGCGGCGAGGTCCGCATGCGTACGCCCAGTACAACTCGTACTACCAGCGCGATCACAAGCACGAGAAAGATGGCGCCATCCTCGCCCTGTCCTCGGGCCCGGTCGTCAACAGGACCGGTCGGCATGAGACGACGGAAGGCGCGAGCCCCGAAGCGCCCTCGGCGTCTCGTCCCACGTGACCACGGTGTCATCGCCACTTGACACCAGGCGTTCCTGCGGCCGCCCATGACGACGGACGCGGGGCGGGCCGTCTCGGCCAAGGGGCTTCGTCGGGGCGCTCTCACGGGGCTCGTCGGTCAGGCGACCGTCATCGGGGCAGGAGTCCTGACCCAGATGCTGCTCGCGCGTCTCCTGGCTCCCGAGGACTTCGGCGCCTACACGCTGATCACCACGGTCGTCTACCTGGCAGCGGCCACGGTTCGTCTGGGGCTGCACCAGGTGGTCGTGCGGGCGACAGCGTCCGTGTACTCAGCGGAGGGCCGGGACGCGGCGTTGGCGGTGGCCCGGCGTGTGGTCGTGGCCGCCACCGTGGTCGTTGCCGCGACGTTCCCGGTCGTAGCCTTCTTGGTGGGGCCGAGCGTCTTCGCGCCGATGTTCGACGATGGCCAGTTGGATGGCTTGAGCCTCGTCGTGGCGGGGACCGTGGCCACCGAGGCGCTGCGCGTTGTCGTCTCCGAGAGCTTCAGGGGGCTCCACCAGCAGGGGCGCGCCACCCTCCTAGGCAATGCGCTGCGGGCTGTCCTCGTGCTCCTACCTGTCGTCGTGGTCGGCCTGACCCGAGGCACCATGGGGTTCGCTGGCCTCATGTGGCTGCTGTGGGGTACCTCGGTGGCCGTGCTCATGAGCGCTCTGGTGAGCTTCGGAGTCACCGCAGCCCGACGTTACGGGAGGCGTCCCGCGACTGAGGCGAGTCTCATCTCTCTCTACCGGGCCGGATTGCCGTTCCTCGTCACCGAACTCACAGCCGCTGCGCTGTCCATGGGAGACGTCGTGGTCATCGGGCACGCGGCGTCCCAGGAGGAACTCGCGCTCTACGCAGCAGCCAGCCGGGTTGCCGGATTGATCGCGGTTCCCGCCTTCGTGGCGACGACGGTGCTGACCCCGGCGGTCGCGTCGCTGTGGAGCGTCCGGGACAAGACTCGTCTGCAGGTCCTCCTGCGGGGTTACGGCGTGCTGGCCGTGACGCCGGCGCTGCTCGCGCTGCTGGTCGTGGTGGCGTTGGGAGACAGGTTGCTGACCCTGCTCTTCGGGTCCTACTACGGGGCGGCCTGGCCCTTCCTCGTCGTCCTGGCCCTGGGAGCTGTGGGGAACACCCTCTTTGGGTTTGCCGGCGGGGTCCTCATGATGGCGGGCCAAACAGGCATCGTGGTGCGGGTGACCGTGGCTGCGGCTGTGCTGACCGTCGTGGGGGAACTGATCGCGGTTTCCCACTGGGGAGCGGTGGGCGTGGCGACGGTCGCGGCCGCCGGCGTTCTATTGCAGCAGGTCGTCCTGACTTTGATCTGTCGACGGAGGACGGGGTTGTTGGCACTGCCAGGAACCGTTCGGGACGCAGTCCGAGCGGTGCGGGAGCGGCCGTGAGCGAGGCAGTTGCGGAGATCCAGCGCCGGTCCATCGACGTCCTCGGCAGGTTCTTGGGTCCAGGAGAGCAGGTTGCCCTCCTGGACTTCCCCAGCCACCAGAACGCCGGCGACTCGTTGATCTATCTCGGCGAGAGCGAGTACCTGGAGCGACTCGGTGTCTCAGTGCAGTACGTCGCCGACATCGCGCGCTTCGATGTCGGACTGCTGCGTCGGAGGCTGCAGCACAACTCGACACTCCTGCTAAACGGAGGGGGCAACCTGGGGGACCGCTGGAGCGACATTCAGTTGTTCCGCGAGCGGATCATCGAGGCATTCCCGGACAGGCGGATAATCCAGCTCCCGCAGAGCACCGACTTCTCGGAAGCCGAGAGCCTCCAGCGCACCCAGGCCGTCTTCGGCTCTCATCCCGACCTGATCCTCATGATGCGTGAGCAACGCTCCCTGGCGTTCGCCCGTGAGCACTTCTCGGCGCCGGGCACCACGGTCGTCCACTGCCCGGACGCGGCGTTCGGGGTGGGCGTCCACCGACCCGCAGCACCACCCACGGTCGATGTGCTCGCACTGTTGCGTCGGGACTCCGAGGCGGTTACCCGGTCGTTCGACTTCCCCGGCCTGGAGGTGCTCCGGGACGACTGGGGACTCTCGGGCTGGCGCGACCGACAGTGGCGTCTGTCGCGGGTGCCGGGTCGGCTTCAGCGGTATGTGCCAAAGGCTGCCGGGGTGCTGTATCCGGCCGTGGCGCGCTCCTACGAGCTCCAGGCGCGGATCAACATCAGGGATGCCATCGAGAAGCTCTCCCGAGGTCGGGTCGTCGTCACGGATCGGCTGCACGCCGCTGTGCTCGGAGGCCTGTGCGGTCTCCCAGTCGTTGCCCTCGACAATGCCTACGGCAAGGTCTCCGGGGTGTACGAGGACTACCTGTGCCGGCTCCCCAACGTGCGGTTCGCCTCCGATGCGCCGACGGCTCGTCAGTTGGTCATGAACCTCCTCGAGGGTGATGGGGACGGGCCGGCGAAGTCGTCGTGATGTGCCCGGCCGTCCCGCTCGAGGAAGGTGCACTCGAGGCGTCCGCCCCCATCTGCGGGAGTGCTCCGTGACCGCGATCCGTCTCCGTTACTCGCACTCGCTCGACGCGCGGCAGTGGTCGGCGCGGTATGCCCGTGGCGAGGTACCCGATGAACTGCCGTACGGACTCCACCGTCTGGACGGCACAGGACGATCGCTGCACGTCGAGCCGCCCCCGTCGGGACTCACCAAGCTGGCCAGTCGCGCCGCTCGCTTCCTCACGGGCCGGTACGAATGGGCCGGACGGCGAGGAGTGGCCGGCGCGTCGGAGCTGAACGTCGCCTGGGACGAGGGGGTTGGCATCCCCCTGGCGCTGACCGCGCGACACGCAGCCGTCGCCACAGGCGTGATCTGGTTGACCGACCACGTCCGGCGACCCAGGGCGCTACTCGCAGCGGAACGGGAGGCGCTCCAGCGCTGTGTTGCCGTCTGGGCACTGTCCTCGGCGCAACTGCCGATCCTCCGCGAGGTCTGGGGCGTCGACGACCGGCGGTTGCACCACCTCAGGTTCGGTGTCGACCAGGAGTTCTGGACCCCGTCGCGCGAGGCAGCCGGGCCTGGTCGTGTGCTCGTGGTGGGCAACGACCGGGACCGGGACCACGACACGGCGATCCGGGCGGTGGAGGCGCTGAAGGACAGAGGTTCAGGCGCTCGGCTGCACCTTGTGACCAACCACCAGGTCAGCGTGCCTGCCGACACCGGCGTCCACACGAACGCACTGAGTCATGTGGCGCTGCGGGACGAGTACAGGTCGGCATCCGTCTGTGTCGTCGCAGTGAAGCCGAACGTCCACTGTTCTGGGGTGACGGCGACGCTCGAGGCCATGGCCTGCGGTCGGCCGGTCGTGGTGACCGACACGCCGGGCATGCGTGACTACGTGACGCACGGGGTGAACGGACTGCTCGTGCAGCCGGGGGACTCCCAGGAACTGGCCTCGGCGATCGACCGGATCGAGTCGAATCCCGCACTGGGGCCCGACCTCGGAGAAGCCGGGCGCCGGACGGTGGAAGAGCGCTTCAACACCGCTGCAATGGCTGCGGAGCTGGCCGGGATCCTGAACGGTGCATGAGATCGGATGAACGTCGTCGAGGAGGAGCAGTTGAGGGTCCTCTACCTCACCACCTATGACCCCGCCCGCAGTGACCTGGGCGGGGCCAGTTGGGTGGATCGCAGGATCCTCGATCAGGTGCCTGACGGCGTGACCGTGGACGTCGTGGAGGTCCTCCAGCCCGCTGGGCATGTCCGGCGAGTCCCCGTCTCGGTGCAGGACTCCCGCGTGAACCAGACGCGCGTCCTCCTGCGGATTGCGCGGCGGAGAGAGGCGTATCAGGAGGCCAAGTTCCGCTTCCATCGAGGCTGGCTCGAGGCCGTCCAGCACGTGCGGTACATGATCGCCGACGGGGGATATGACCTCCTGGTCACCAGCCAGTGGCCGGCTCTGCTGATGGCCGAGGACGCCGACGTCTGGCCCGACCTGCACATCGCTCACAACGTCGACACGGTCATCGCCCAGCGGTACGACCCCGCGGCCCTGCGCCTGTTCCGCAACGCGGCTCGCACCGAAGGAGCCGAGCGACGACTGCTCAGCCGCGCGGGTCACGTCCTGGCCCTGTCCCGCTCCGACGTCCTGCGCCTTCGGGAATGGGGGATCGACGCGGAGCACCTGTCTCTGGTCGGTCAGGAGCCCGGGCCGCGTCCGGTCGAACGTCCGCGGAGGAACGGCATCGGCTTCATCGGCAACCTGCGCTGGCCGCCCAACGCCACCGCGCTGCGGGCGCTGATGGACGACGTGATGCCCGAAGTGGGTCGGCGCGAGCCGGCTCTGCGGGACGCACTGCAGGTCGTCCTGGCCGGCCGGGGATCGGAGGCTCTCGCAGGTCCCGGGGTGGAGGCCCTTGGGGTGATCGATGACGTCCGGACCTTCTACGACCGCGTCGACGCCGTTGTCGTGCCGCGTACCGGGCCCAGTACGGGCGTCAGCGTCAAGATGCTCGAGGCGCTCGAGCGCGGGGTGGACGTCGTGGCGCCCAGAGCGCTGCTCGACGACGCCGGCGTGGTCCACGGCGCCTGGCCCGGGGACACCCCCGAGGAGATGGCCGGCCAGATCATCGAGTTCTTCTCCCATCGCAGTACGCCGCTGCCCGAGGACCGTCCCGCTGGAGCGGTCCCCGTGACCACCTTCGGCCCCGCGCTGATGGCTGCTGCGAAGACCGGCCGCCGACGGGGACAGCGTGCACCCGACGGGACCAGGGGACGGTTCGTCCGGGATTGCGCGGAGTTGCACGCCGTGGTCTTCGACGGTCCTCGGCCGGTGCGGGTGCAGACCGTGAACCTCCAGCACCTCCAGCTCGCATCGGTCCACTCGGGTTTCCGGTCGGCACTCGCCGGTGCCGACCGCCTGACGGCCGACGGCTGGCCGGTCCAGCTGATGCTGTGGCGGCGAGGCGTCCGCGTGGAGCGCGTCACCGGTTCCGGATTCCTCCACGATGCCGTGCGCAGTGGCGCCCTGGCAGGGCGGCGCGTGGCGTTGCTCGGGGCCGCCGAGAGCACGGGGATCGCCTTCCAGGAGATCGTGGAAGACGCGGGGGGCCACCTGGTCCTACGAGAGCACGGCTGGTGGAGCGAGTGGGACGCCGACCTCCTGGTCGAGGAGATCGGAGAGGCTCGGGCCGAGATCGTCTTCGTGGCAGTGACCCCGCCGGCCGGTGAACTGGTCGCGCACGCGCTGCGGCAAAGGGGGCTTCGTGCCGCCATCATCGGCGTCGGCGGGTCGGTCGACATGCTGACGGGCGTCAAGCGACTCGTTCCTTCGCCGCTCGGTCGACTGGGTCTCGAGTGGCTCTTCCGATTCGTGCAGGAACCGCGGCGGCTCTTCCGTCGCTACTTCCTCGAAGGGGTGCCCTTCCTCGTGCGGGCCCTGATGACCAACACCCCGGTGCACGGGATCGATGACATCCGAGCATGACCCGGTGGTCCCGATGGACGTGGTGATCGTCAACTACAACGCGGCGTCCTACGTGGCGAACTGCATCGGATCCCTCACCGGCGCCACCGTGGGCCGGATCGTCGTGGTGGACAACGACTCCTCCACCGCGGACCGCGAGCGACTCACCGAGGTGATCGCAGCAGACCCGCGCGTCCATGCCGTCTGGTCCGCGACGAACGTGGGTTTCGGTGCCGGCGTCAATCTCGGGGTCGATCACCTCGCCCCTGAGGACGACGACTTGTTCGTCGTCCTGAATCCCGACACCCGGGTGCACGACGGCGCTCTGCAGGCGTTGTCGCGCGCATTGTCCGACGGCCGGTTCGATGTCGTGACTCCGACCATCTACTCCGGTGCGGAGGAGGAGCCGGTCATCTGGTTCGGCGGCGGGGAGATCGACCTCCGTCGAGGTGAGACCGTCCACTGCGACCTCGGCCGCTCCCACCGTGCCGCGGGAGGGGACCGGGCCATCTCCTTCATCACCGGGGCCGCGCCGGCCATGTCGGGACGTACCTGGCGTGCCATCGGAGGATTCCGTGAAGACCTCTTCCTGTATTGGGAAGATGCCGAGTTCTCTCTCCGGGCGGCGGCTCGGTCGAAGCGATTGGGCCTCGTGGGTGACGCGACGATCTGGCACGAGGAAGGGGGCTCGAGCAGCGGTAGCGGCCGCAGCGTCGCCTACTACTACTACATGCAGCGGAACCGGATCCTGGTGTTGCGCCCGATCGTCGGTCTGCGACGCCTGCTGTCCGGACTCGGCGGCCTGGCCGTCCTCAGGTTGATCGCGCGGGCGCTCAGAGAGAGGGACTGGCGCTGGCGCAAGGTCCGCGCCACGGTGCTCGGCTTGCTGGACGGTGTACGCGGCCGCACGGGTCAGCGTCGTCTCTGACCCCGGACGACCGAGGCCCGACAGGACGGGCCCGACGGCCGCACCCAGATGCTGCTCGACGGCGGATGCGTACGGCTCGGATGACCTGCTCGGACCCGGAGGCCACGGGCCCGCCTCTCCCGGCACGTGAGCCGAGACACACTGCCGCAGTCGAGCGATACCGGGTAGTTTCATGGCACCGGTTGAACGCTGAAGTTCCCGGGAATCCTGGCTCGTTCTCGGCGCACGGACATGTGCGCAGTACGGTCTCACGGGGGTCCGGTCATCTCGATGCTCGACGTGCGTGACGGCGCGGGCCGGCGCGACGCTCAGGACTCTGCCCGTGGCTGGGCGGCCTTCACGTCCCGTCTCCGGGGTGAGGGGACGGAGGCCCGGCGCGCGTGGCAGGCGGGGTACGTCCGGCGGACCGTCATCGGGGACGCGACCTGCGCCGCGGCGGCGGGACTGGTCGGCTACCTGGCTCGCTTCGCTGCGCCCGGTGCCGAGGCCGCGGCGGCTTCCCTGGTGGTCATCGCGGTCCTGCCGCTGGTCTGGATCCTGGCCATGCTGGTCGCCCGGGCTTACGAGAAGCGATTCCTCTGGGTCGGCGCCGAGGAGTTCCGCCGCGTCTCCGGCGCGGCGGTCATGATGCTTGCTGCAGTCGGGACCGTCTCCTGGGCGCTCAAGCTCGAGGTGGCCCGCGGATTCGTGGTCGTCGCCCTCCCGTTGGCCGCGCTGCTCACCCTGCTGCAGCGCTACATCCACCGGCAGTGGCTCCACCGCGAGCGCGACCGGGGCAGCTACCAGCAGACCACGCTTCTCGCCGGGCACCGCAGCGCCGTGGCCGCCCTGGACGACCAGATCCAGCGGGAGGCCTACCACGGCTACCGGGTCATCGGGTGCTGCCTGCCGCTCGACCCGCGTGACGCCACCGCCGACGCCTTCAACGGGCTGCCGGTGCTCGGCACCCTGGACGAGGTCGCGGACGTCGTCCGCCGCTACGAGGTCGACACCGTCGCCGTGCTCCCGTGCCCGGAACTGGACGGGCCGGCACTGCGCCGACTCGGCTGGGAGCTGGAGGACACGGCCGCGGAGCTGCTGTTGGCGCCGGCGGTCACCGATATCGTCGGCCCACGCGTCCGCATCCGTCCGGTGAGCGGCCTGCCACTGCTGCACATGGAGCGCCCGGAGCTGCGCGGCGTCCGCCGGCTGACCAAGGACCTCGTCGACGGTGCCGCCGCGGTGATCGGGCTGCTCCTGCTGTCCCCCGTCTTCCTCGGGATCGCCGCGGCCATCAAGCTGACGAGCCGAGGGCCGGTCCTCTTCAGGCAGGAGCGCGTGGGCCGGGACGGCCACACGTTCGGGATGCTCAAGTTCCGCAGCATGGTCGTGGGCGCGGACCGGATGGTGGACGAGCTGGCCGAGCAGAGCGACGGCAACGGCGTCCTCTTCAAGAAGAAGGACGACCCCCGCATCACGCGCGTCGGCAGAGTCCTGCGGCGCTACTCGCTCGACGAGCTGCCCCAGCTGGTCAACGTCCTCAAGGGCGACATGTCCCTCGTCGGTCCCCGGCCACCGCTGCAGTCGGAGGTCGAGCGGTACGGCTTCGACATGCACCGGCGGTTCCTGGTCAAACCCGGCCTCACCGGCCTCTGGCAGGTGAGCGGTCGCTCCGACCTGTCCTGGGACGACTCCGTGCGCATCGACGTCCGGTATGTCGAGAACTGGTCGCTGACGTTCGACCTCATGATCCTGTGGAAGACGGTCGGTGCCGTCCTCCGCGGGGGCGGCGCGTACTGACCGTCCATCGACCGGCTGTCCCGGCGCCGCCCGGCGACCGAGCCCTCGCCACCCCGTCCCGGCGTGAGCTGGGTGACCTGCAGGAGACTGGAGACGTGCGACTCCTCGTGACCGGCGGTGCCGGGTTCATCGGCGCCAACTTCGTCCACCACACGCTCCGGGAGCGGCCGGAGTACGCGCTCACCGTGCTCGACGCGCTCACCTACGCAGGGAACGAGGCCTCGCTGGCCGGCGTGCGGGACCGCATCGACTTCGTCCGAGGATCGGTGGCCGACGCCCCCCTAGTCGACTACCTGGTGGGCCGGTCCGACGTGGTCGTCCACTTCGCCGCGGAGAGCCACAACGACAACTCGCTGGCCGACCCGTCCCCGTTCCTGCAGACCAATGTCATCGGCACGTACACGCTGCTCGAGGCGGTGCGGCGTCACGGCGTCCGGCTCCACCACATCTCGACCGACGAGGTCTACGGGGACCTGGAGCTCGACGACCCTGCCAAGTTCACTCCCGAGACGCCGTACAACCCGTCCAGCCCGTACTCGTCGACGAAGGCGTCCTCCGACCTACTGGTCCGTGCGTGGGTCCGCTCCTTCGGCGTCCAGGCCACGATCTCCAACTGCTCGAACAACTACGGGCCGTTCCAGCACGTGGAGAAGTTCATCCCGCGGCAGATCACCAACGTCCTGTCGGGGCGTCGGCCCAAGCTCTACGGCGAGGGCCTCAACGTCCGCGACTGGATCCACGTCGACGACCACAACTCGGGCGTCCACGCCGTCCTCGACGGCGGCCGGTCAGGTGAGACCTACCTCATCGGTGCCGACGGTGAGCGCTCCAACCGTGAGGTGCTGTCCCTGATCGTCGAGCAGCTGGGACAGCCGGCCGACGAGTTCGACCACGTGGTGGACCGGGCCGGCCATGACCTCCGGTACGCCATCGACACGAGCAAGCTCCGCGAGGAGCTGGGCTGGAAACCCCGCTACACGGACTTCGAGGGCGGCCTGGCTGCGACGATCGACTGGTACCGGTCCAACGAGGCCTGGTGGCGCCCGCTCAAGGACGCCGTCGAGGCCGCTTACGTGGCCCGTGGGCAGTGAGCGCGGTCGTCGTCGGCGCCACGGGCGAGCTCGGCCGGGCCGGCGCCGGGCCATCCCGTCGGCTCAAGAGAAGACGCACAGGTCGACGCTAGGGGCGGATGGCGCTGATCGCACTCGGTTCTCGCGGAGTGCCCACCCGATGGCGTGGGACAGGACTGTCGTCGGTCCGGGGCACCCGTCAGGCGTGCTGCCTCCGTCGGAGGCGCACGGGCTCAGCGACGCAGAGCGCTGCCACTGCGAGTGCGGGACCGTGTTCGGCCACCCAGATGTTGAGGGCGAGCCAGGTGGACCCCACGAGGAACATCACCCGACGATGGTGTCGCGTGGACCTGCGGAAAGGTGTCAGCCGCCGCAACAGCTGGGACGTCTGGGACGGCTGGTGGGTCGGTGGCCGTTGAGTCGCGCGGCAGCCGGTCAGCGCGGGACGTCGGGCAGCGCCTCGTCGGCGAACTCCGCCGCGTTGAGCGCCAGCGAGTCGTTCCGCAGATAGGTCCACATCCGCTCGCACGCCACGTCGTCCAGGTAGACGACGCTCGCGGCGCCCTCCGTGCCGGTGCCGAGAACGGGCGCGGTGAAGAACTCGACGTCATCCGGCTCGAGCTCGCGCAGGGAGTAGGCCAGCGCGAGCATGTCGCCGTTGCCCAGCTCGCCGTCAACCGCGACGGCGCTGGTCACGACGAGCAGGGCAGCGTCCAGGCGGCCGGGGTCGGTGAACGTGTCCGAGCTGGACAGCTGGGCGAACACCGACCGCAAGTACTGCTGCTGACGCTTCACGCGGTCGAAGTCGCCGCCGGCAAGGCCGTAGCGCTGTCCCAGGTACCAGCGGGCCTGGTCGCCGTCGAGGTGATTCACGCCGGTGCGGAAGGTGTACGGCCCGTTGCTCGTCGTCTCCGCGACGACGACGTCCACCCCGCCCAGGTCGTCGGTGACCTGGACGAGGCCCTGGAAGTCGATGGCCACGTAGTGGTCGATCCGGACGGCGGTGAGATGCTCGACGGTCTGGACGAGCAGCGACGGCCCGCCGAACGCGTACGCGGCGTTGATCTTGTCCTTGCCGTGCCCGGGGATGTCCACCCACGAGTCCCGCGGGATGGAGATCAGCTGCGCGTGCTGCCGATCGCCCGTGAAGCGGACGAGCATGATCGCGTCCGAGCGTCCACCCGCGGCGACGCCCTCGTCGGCGGTCGCCCGGGTGTCTGAGCCGACCAGCAGGAACGTGACCGGTTCCTCGCCGGTCTGCTCGACCGGTGTCGCCGGCGCCGGGCGCGCCTGCTCGTCGAGGTTGGCGAAGACGCCGGAGACCCGGTCGATGTTGCCGGCGTACCGGTCCGTGAGATACCAGAGGCTGCCGCCGACGAGCAGGACCAGTACCAGGCCGAGGACGCCGAGGCTGATCAGCACCCGGCGCAGCGCGCGACGTCGCCGTGACGTCGGCTCGTCGCTCTCGGCGGTCTGTCGTTCCGGCGCACTCACCTCAGTGCTCATGGGGCCCCCGTCCACCAAGCAACTCGCCCGAATGTACGGACGCGGACGGTGGACGCGACGGCGGTGCCACCCGTACGGGTGAGGCCGGTCAGCCGGCCCGCCGGACCGTCAGGTCGTCTCGTTCTCCCACGACGACGGTGACCGGTCGACCGGCGAGAGGCAGCCCGAGACGGCGCGGGGCGCCGACGCCCGGCGTGAGGCCCCCGCGGAGCTGCGGGACGCCCGGAGGGGGTGGGGAACGGCGGCGGCCCGGATCTCGCGCTGTTCGGCGGTGCGGATGGACCGGCCGATGACCACGGCGCCCGCGACTGCGAGCAACAGCCATCCGAGCCCGACGATCGCCACCCAGTGCATGTGCCCCCCAGATCACCCCGGTGTGCGCGCAGACAGACGGCACCCCGCAGCGCTGAGTCAACCGAACAGACGATCTCTTGTCCGCCCCCAACGTCGGGGAGGCGCGACGGGCCTGTGACGGTGTGACGGACGAGTACGCCACCATTCCGCTCGGTCGCAAAGCCGGGCAGACTGCGTACCGTGATCGCGCTGGTCCGGCTCGTCGGCCGTCGTCCCCGGACGGGCGACCAGGGTGTCCCCCGTCCGTGTCGGTGGCACCGCTTCTCCTGGGCGGGTGACGACGCCTTCAGCGGCTCCAGCCTCTATGCCTGTCGCTGCGGGGTCGTCCGCCCCGGGCTCTGAGGCCTTTCAGGAGGCGTCCAGCAGTCCGGGCGCCCCCTGCTCGGCGGCCCACGCGCTGCGCACCATGTCAAGCAGCTCCCGCTTCGCCGTCCATCCGAGCTCGGCGGCGATCCGGTCGACGCGGCTGACGACGTGCCCCGGGTCGCCCGGCCGGCGCGCCACCACCTCGTGCGGCACCGGGCGGCCGATGACCGCGGCGATGGTCTCCAGCACATCTAGAACGCTGCTGCCCACCCCGCGGCCGACGTTGTACGTCGCGATCCGCGGCCGCTCCTCCAGCGCCGCGGCGGCGGCCACGTGGGCCTCGGCGAGGTCCTCGACGTCGGTGTAGTCGCGGATGCAGGTGCCGTCCGGCGTGGGGTAGTCCCCGCCGTAGACCGTGGCGGGCGTCCCGCGGCGCAGTGCCTGGAACACCAGCGGCACGAGGTTGTAGGCGCCGGTGTCCTGCAGCTCCGGGGCGGCGGCGCCCACCACGTTGAAGTAGCGCAGGTTCACCACGCCCGTCCCGTACGCCGCCCCAGCCGCGGTGAGCACGCGCTCGCCGTAGAGCTTGGACTCCCCGTACGGGCTCTCCGGCCGCGTGGCGGCGTCCTCGTCGACGACGTCGACCGACGGCGTCCCGTACACCGAGCAGCTGGAGGAGAACACCACCCGCGACACCCCGGTCGCGCGCATCGCCTCCAGCAGGCTGACCACCCCGCCGGCGTTCACCCGGGCGTACAGCAGCGGATCGGCCACCGACTCCGTCGGGAACTTCTTGCCGGCCGCGTGGACCACCCCGGCGGGCGCGGTCCGGCGGATGACGTCGGCGAGGAACCCCGTGTCGAGCACCGACCCCTCGGCGAACTCCACGCCGTCGGGCACGCGGCAGGTCAGCCCGGTGGAGAGGTCGTCGACGACCACGGCGTCCCGGCCCGAGGCCAGCAGCGCGCGGACGACGTGTGCACCGATGTACCCGGCACCGCCGGTGACCAGCCAGGTCGTTCCCGCCATGACCGGAGGCTATCGGTCGGACCGACACCATGACGGAGCGTCGACGGGGGACCACGGAGCGGCGGCCCTAGAGTCCGTCAGGGTGTACGAACGCTCCTCCGACCGGGTGGTCTGCGAACGGTTCAACTTCGACGTCGTCGACTCGACCGTCACCAGGTCGGACGGCGCCACGTTCGGCCGCTCCTGGGCCCGGCACGAGCCGACCGTGGCGACCGTCGCCGTCACCTCCGACCGCCGGGTCCCGCTGATCCGCCAGTACCGCGCGGCCATCGACGCCGACAACCTCGAACTCCCCGGGGGGCGCATCGACGCCACTGACGGCGAGCCGTCGTCCGCCGCGGTCCGGGAGCTGGAGCAGGAGGTGGGCGTGCGCGCGGCCGCCGTCACGCCCCTCGGCAGCTTCCTCAACTCACCCGGCCACTGCAGTCAGCGGACGCTGCTGTTCCTCGCCGAGGACCTGACGGACACCCCCCGCGACCTCGACGCGGAGGAGGAGTCGACGTCGCAGGTCCAGTACGTCGACCTCGCCGACGTCGACGGCCTCATCGCCCGGGGCGACGTGCAGGACGCCAAGTCGATCATCGGGCTGCTGCTGGCCGCCCGGCGGCTGGGGGTCTGAGCGTGGCCTTCGTCGACGACGTCGCCGCCAACCTCGTCAGCGGCATGGTCGCCGGTGGGCTCTCCAGCGCGGCCACGGTCAGCTACCTGAGGGCCAGGGAGTGGCTGCCGGCCCGCCGGCTCTGGCGGCTGAGGGACCCGAAGCACCTCACCGTCATCGTCTCCACCAGCGAGACCCCGCGGCACATCACCGGGAAGGTCCGCCTCGGCACGGGGGTGGGTCAGCTGCGCGGGGTCGCGCTGCTCGCGCCGTCCCTGATCCGCGCCTACGGCTCGGCCCTCGCCCCCGACATGGTCGTGCTCTCTGCCAACGCCGGCCCCGAGGAGGAGGAGGGCGACGTGATCCTGCTCGGCGGCCCCCGCACGAACGCGGTCGCCGCGAAGGTCTGCGAGGTCCAGGGTCTGCCGGTGTACATGTGCGACGCCCCGCGAGCCGACGGCAGCGGCCCGGTGGACAGCCGCATCCACTGGGCGCCGCCCGGCCAGGAGCCGGTGGTGCTCGACACGGCCGACGAGGGGGACTGGGCCTACGGGATGGTGTTACGGCACCGGAACGTCCTCGTCGACACCTCTCCCGGGCGGATGTGGATGATCGCCGGCACCTCCACCTACGGCACGCAGGCGGCCGCCGAGTGGCTGGTGGCCAACACCAAGGTGCTCGCCAAGGCGAAGGACACCGCGGCCTACGTCGTCCGGGCCCGGCTGATCGGCACCCCCGCGCGCGGCATCCGCACGCCCCAGGTGCACCTGGCGGTCGACTATGCCGACCGCTGAGGTCGTCGCCACGCGCGGCAAGTACGACGACCCGGCGCGCAACGAGGACGCCGTCGTCGTCACCGAGCACTTCTTCGCGGTCGTCGACGGCGCGACCGCCAAGCACCCGGTCGCCGGTGGCGAGTCGCCCGGACGGCGGGCGTCGCAGGCGGTCGCGGCGGCCATCCGCGGGCTGCCACCGACCGTCGGCGCGCGCGAGGCGGTCGATGTCCTCACCCGGGCGCTGGCCGCCCTCGGGACGTCGTCCGACGTCGCCGAGCTGCCCTCTGCGAGCGTGCAGCTGCTGTCGGTGCACCGCGACGAGATCTGGGTCGTCGGCGACGGCTGGGCCTCCTGCGACGGGGAGGCCACCCGCTTCGGCCACGAGGTGGAGCGCCGGGGTGCCCGCGCCCGGGCCGCCCTCCTGCGCACGCAGCTGGAACGGACCGGCCTCGCCGAGCTCCTCGAGCACGACCCCGGGCGGGCCATGATCCTGCCCCTGCTCGCCAGCGAGCACCTGCTCACCAACCTCGACCGGGACGACCCCCTCGTCTTCGGCCGGCTCGACGGCCGCCCCGTGCCCGACCGGCTGCTGCGCGTCATCTCCCTGCCTGCGGACTGGCGCCGGGTGGTGCTGGCGACCGACGGCTACCCCGCCCTCGGCGGCACGCTCGAGGAGTCCGAGCAGCTGCTCGCCCAGCGGCTGCGCGAGGACCCGCTCATGATCGCCGACCCGCCCGCCACCAAGGGCCTGGGCCCCGGGCTGGTCAGCTTCGACGACCGCACCTGGCTGGAGGTCGTGCGCTGAGGACCCCCGGCCGCGCGGCGACGACGCGCGGCCGACGGCGACTTCGGCCATGATCGACTGGCCGCCGGGCCGTCGCACGGCGGGGAGGAGCGCCGGGTCGCGGGACGTGGGAAGCGGTGAATGCGAGCGTGACGAGCACGTCGAGGGGTCCGGCGCGCCCGCGAGAGCGGTCCGTGTGAGCCCGTCGACGCGGCGGCCGGTCTGGGAGCAGCGCTGGCACCCCCTCCGAGAAGAGTGGGTGATCGTCGCCGCGCACCGCCAGGGCCGCCCCTGGCAGGGGCAGACCACCGCGGCCCAGCACGACCGCGTCCCCGAGTACGTCGCCGACTGCTACCTCTGCCCGCGCAACACCCGCGTCTCCGGGGCGACCAACCCCGACTACCGGGGCGTGCACGTCTTCGACAACGACCACCCGGCCATCGGCCCGGACGCGCCCACCGACCTCGAGGTGCCGCCGCCGCCCTACCGCGTCCAGCCGGCGACCGGCGTCGCGCGGGTCATCTGTTACGACCCGCGTCACAACCTCACCCTCGCCCGGATGCGGCTGCCCGCGGTCGCCGCCGTCGTCGACGCGTGGCGGCGGGAGACCTGCGACCTCGGTGCCCGGCCCGGGGTGCGGCAGGTGCTCGTGTTCGAGAACCGGGGGGAGGCCGTCGGCGTCTCCAACCCGCACCCGCACGGGCAGGTGTACGCCACCAACTTCACCTGGAAGACCTTCGACGGCGAGCTCGAGGCGCAGCGGCGGTACGCCCGCGAGACCGGCCGCGGCCTGTTCGCCGACGTCATCGCAGCCGAGCAGGCCGACGGACGCCGGGTGCTGTGGGAGGACGAGCACGCCATCTCGTTCGTGCCGTACTTCGCGCGCTACGCCTACGAGGTCTACGTGGCGCCCAAGCGCAGCGTCCCGCACGTCTCCGCGCTCACCGACGACGAGGCCGAGTCCCTGGCCCGCGCCCTGAAGGACCTCACCGTCCGCTTCGACAACCTCTGGCGCCGGCCCTTCCCGTACGTCATGCCGCTGCACCAGGCCCCGACCGACGGTGGGGACCACCGCGACCACCACTTCCACGTCGGCTTCCTCCCGCCGCTGCGGCAGCCGAACCTGCTGAAGTTCCTCGGCGGGCCGGAGAGCGGCGGTGGCAACTTCCTGAGCGACACGGCACCGGAGGAGAAGGCGGCGGAGCTCCGCGCGCAGCCGACCGTGCACTACCTCGATGTGGAGGGCACATGAGCGGAACGCACCCTGGCGGCACGGGCGAGGACGGCGGCGACGCCCACCGCACCGACCTCGAGCGCTGCGCCGCTGCGGTCGCCGCGAGCGGGGAGTTCTTCGTCCCTTCCCGGCCGGTCCACGTGGCGCGCGCGCCGGGGCGGCTTGACGTCATGGGCGGCATCGCCGACTACTCGGGTGCGATGGTCCTGGAGCTGCCCCTCGCGGCCGCCACGCTCGTCGCCGTCCAGGAGGCCGACGACGCCGCGATCACCGTGCGCAGCCCCGCGGCACCGGAGTTCGGCGCCGACGCGGAGGTCCACGTACCCCTGGACGAGCTGGCCCCCGACGGCGTGGCGCCGGACTACGACGCGGCCCGCGCGCTGCTCGCCGGGTCCGAGCGCACGCGCTGGGGCGCCTACGTCATCGGCACCCTCGTCGTCCTGGGGCGGGAGAAGGGGATTGGCCTCGACCGCGGGCTGCGGCTGCTCGTGGACTCCAGCGTCCCCACGGGCAAGGGCGTCAGCTCGTCGGCGGCACTCGAGGTGGCCACGATGCGCGCCGTCGCCGACGCGCTCGGAGTGGACCTGGAGGGCCGCGAGCTCGCCCTGCTGTGCCAGCGGGTCGAGAACCTGATCGTCGGCGCCCCGTGCGGCGTCATGGACCAGATGACCGCCGCCTGCGGCCGCGAGGACGAGCTGCTCGCCCTGCTCTGCCAGCCGGCGGAGCTGCAGGACCACGCGCCGCTGCCGGCCGGCATCGAGGTCTGGGGCATCGACTCCGGCATCCGCCACGAGGTGGGTGGCTCCGACTACGGCGCGGTCCGCGTGGGCGCCTTCATGGGCTACCGGGTCGTCGCCGACCTCATGGGCCTGGACGTCCGGGAGGTGGCCGACGGGCGGGTCGCCGTGGACGACCCCCTCTGGCACGGGTACCTCGCCAACGTGCCGCCGTCGCTGTGGGAGTCCGAGCTGCGCGACCGCGTGCCGGAGAAGATGGACGGCGCCACCTTCCTCGCGCGCTACGGCGGCACCACGGACGACGTCACGCGGGTCGACCCGAGCGCCAGCTACGCGGTCCGCCAGCCGACGGCACACCCGATCCACGAGCACGCGCGGGTGCGGCTGTTCCGGGCGCTGCTCGGCGCCCCGCACCTGACCGAGGAGGTGCGCGCGCTGCTCGGCGAGCTCATGTACCAGTCGCACGCGAGCTACTCCGCCTGCGGCCTCGGGTCCAGCGGCACCGACCGGCTGGTGGAGCTGGTCCGGTCCGTGGGGCCCGACGGCGGCCTGTACGGCGCGAAGATCACCGGAGGCGGCAGCGGCGGCGTGGTGGCCGTGCTGGTCCGCGCCGGCGCGCGGGACGCCGTCGAGGAGGTCGCCCGGAGGTACGCGGCAGAGACCGGGCGCGCGGCCCGGGTGCTCGGCGGGTCGTCGTCCGGGGCGATGGCCTTCGGGGCGGTCCGGATCGACGCCGGCGGCGCCTGACGTCGGAGTCCGGTCCGGCGGTACCGGTGGGCACGCAGACTGCCGATACACGTCGACGTGGAGGTACTCGTGGGCGTTCTTCTCGTGTGGGTGCTGCTCGCGGTCGTCGTCGCCGTCGTCGTGGGCCGGGGCATCCGGCTGGCCGACGAGCGCTCCGGCGTCCCGGCGTCGCTGACGACCGCCGACCTGCCCGCGGGCTTCACGGCGGAGGCCAGCAGCGCGCGACGCTGACGGTCTTCCCCGATCGGGTGACCGGACGGTCAGGTTCCGCCATTGACCTGCCGATGGTCAGGGCGTGTGGCTCTGGGTCGTCGGGGGACTGATCGTCTGGGTGTTGTTCGCCCTCATCGTGGCCGTGGTCGTGGGCCGCGGCATCCGGGTGGCCGACGTCCACGCCGGGCACGCCCTCCCCGCCGCGCGGACGCCGCGCCGCCGCATCCCGCTCCCGCCGGTCGGGGTCGCCCTGGCCGCCACCGCCGTCGTCCTGGAGACGATCGGCTACGTCGGCCGGCTCACCGGAGCCAGCGGGAGCACTGCCCGGGCCCTGTCGATGGACGCCCCCTACTCCGTGCCCCGCCTGTTCGTCGGCGCCCTGTTCGCCGCCGCCGCGGTCGCGGCGGTCGCCGGCGCCGCCCGTTCGCCGGGACGGCGCACCTGGTGGCTCGCCGTCGGTGTGGTGGCGGCTCTCATCGCCGTCGTGAAGGTCGGCAGCACCGTGCATGCCGAAGCGATGGTCGGGCTCCAGCGCGTGATCGGCGAACCCGGCGCCGTCGGGGTGAGTGTGTTGCTCGCCGCCGGCGTGATCGCCGTGCTCGCCTTCGTCAGCCGGGCCGAACGACGGGACCGGCGCCGCGTGCTCAGCTGCCTGGCCGGCTACGCCGTGGCCTCGGTCGGCCTCTCCGCCGTCTCCGCTGCCGTCACCGGCCGGCTGGCGATCACCGCGACCTTCCTCGAGGAGTCGGGGGAGGCGCTCGCCGGCGTCGCGGTCCTCGTGGCGGTGCTCGTCGGCGTCGCCCCGCGCCTGGTCCTGCCCGCCGAGTGGGTGCTGCGCCGCGAGGCCGACGCCGCCACCCTCGATGCTCCGCAGTCCCAGCCGGGTGCGGCCCGTAGCTGAGTTCTCACTGAGCGCACGGGTACCTCGTCAGGAACGAGTCAGGCTGCCGTGTCCTTGCGCGATCCGGCTGCCTGTTGTATGGGAACTTGAGTGTTTCGACGCGCTCACGACTCGTATGGTGACTGTCAGTGATACAGCGCCGGAACTTGCTGTGAGTCACACCCCAACAGGTTGACCCGCACACGCTGTCGTCGAACAGTCGCTGCTGGGTGAATGCGGGCAAGAGGCCTGCCACCAGCCACATCGCTGCCCGTGCGGATGTGGCGCGGGGGAGTGGACGTGCTGAGCGCAGGCGGCAAGGAGGAGGCGAGCGGTCACTCCGCGTCACCGCCCTCCGCCGTCCCCGCCGCTCTCCGCCGCCCCTCCTGGGCCACCCGCGCGCTCCTCGCCGGGCTCTTCCTGATCGGCCTGTCGGCACTCATGGCCGACACCGCGTCGGCGAGTCCCGGCGCCCACCGCAGCAGCGGGTCCGACGGCTGGTCCGACCGCAGCTGGGACGGCTCCGGCTTCGCCGGCGGCGCGCACCGCTGGGACGGCCACTCCGGCCACCTCGACCGCTGGCACGACGCCGCATGGCGCGCCGACGCCCGGTCGTCGCGTGACGTCCGGGACGTTGGGTCCGCCGCCGAGGCGTCGCCGGAGGGGCTGACCGCCGACGGCGTCGTCGGGCGCGAGACCCTCGCCGCGGACACCGACGCCGTCGCGCCGGCCGACACCGCACCGCCCGCGCCGCCCGTCCAGGACGCCGCGCCCCCGGTCGTCGAGCCCCCCGCGCCGGCGCCGCCCGCGGAGACCCCCGCCGACACCGGGGATGCCGGCCCGCCGTCGGCCGGCGGTGCGGTCAGCACGCCGCAGTCGGTGCCCCTGCCCGCCGGCCCGCCGCCCGCCGCGCCGGCCGATCCCGCTCCCGCGCCCGAGCAGCCTGCCCCCGCGCCCGAGCAGCCCGCCCCCGCGCCGGCGCCGCAGCCCGATCCCGTCGTCCCGCCCTCGGGCAGGGACGTCGCGGCGCCGGTCTGCGACGTCGTGGACGGCGTCCTCCCGGAGCTGCCGCTGGGCCAGGTGCAGCCGTGCCCGACCGACGAGCCGTCGACCCCGGTCGCCGGTGGCGGAGGCACCCAGGCCCCCGCGGGCAACGGCTCGCAGACCCCCTCCGGCAACGGCTCGCAGACCCCCTCGGGCAGTGGCGCGCAGGCGCCGTCGGGCAACGGCGCCCCCAGCCCGCTGCCGGGCGCCGGCACCACGCCGCCGCCCGCGGGCACCGGCACCACCACCCCGCCCGCGAGCGGTGTCCAGCCGCTCCCGGCCACCGACCAGCCGCCGGCGTCCGAGCCCGCTCCGCCGGCGGCCCCTGCTCCCTCGTGCCCGGTGACGCCGGCCCCCGACGCGACGGGCTCGACGGCGGCCGGAGCCGCGGCCGCCGCCCTCCTCGGCGCCGTGACCGACCCCGTTCCCCCCGGGCCCGGTACCGCACCGGCCGCCGACCCGGCTCCCGCGCCCGTCGTCGACCCGCTGTGCGCCGCCCCGGTCGCGCCGGCGCCCGGCGCCGCGACGCCCGAGTCCTCGACGCCCAAGCCGGCGAAGGGTGCCGAGCCCGCGACCGACGCGACGGCGCCCGGTACGCCCGTGCCCGCGACCGGCGACGTCCCGGTGCTCGTCGTCCTCGACCGCGTCGCCCAGGAGCTGGTCGGGCCCCTGGCCGGGCCGCCGCTCGACGTGGTGTCCCTGACGCCGCTGTCCGAGGTGCTCGCCTCGCCCGCGGCCCGCGACCTGCGCGTCAAGGGCAGCGCCGCGGTCGGTACCGGCTCGGCGGCCGGTGCCCGCGCCACCGTGCCCGCGAGCGTCTCCGACGCCGGGGACGTCCCCGTCGCGCCGCCCGTGACCTCCACGCCGGTACCCCCGGTCGCCCCCGCCCCGGCTGCGCCCAGCGCGCCGTCCACGGGCGGAACGCACGCCTGCTCGTCGTCGGCCGGCTCGGGGGGCCAGAACGATGCGGTCGGCCTGCCGGCGGCGGTGCTCCCGGTCTCCTGGGTCGCGCCGCCCGCGAGCCACGCCGCGCTCCTCTCCTCCGGCATCGCCGGATCGGTCGTCGGGGGTGCCGACGACCCGGGCTGCAGTCCCGACTGACCCGGTTCCCGACCGGCTGATCCCCTGCGCGCCCTGAGCGACGCGCCCGAGGGCAGCCGGTGCTCCGGCGCGCCCGCCCTCCGTCGCGCGGCGCCGTCGAGCGCCTGACCCGTTCCCACGGTCGCGCCCGAACCCCCTCACGCCCGCACGCACACCTGCACCCAAGGACTTCGAACCATGAGGCGATCCACGCCCGGCCTCGGCCGCGGCACGGCCACGATCCCCGTCTTCGCCAGCCCCTCCGGGCGGCGTTGGCGACGGCTGCGCGCCGTCCTGCTGACGCTGCTCCTCCTCGCCGTCGGCTTCGCGGTCGTCGCCGTCCCGAGGATCCTGGCCGCGCCGACCCTCGCCGGTGCGCCCGTCCCCGCCGGCCCCACGCCGGAGGACGTCGGCGACGACGCCCCGATCATCGGTGCCGGCCCGCTGGTGCGGGTGGTCGAGGTGCTGCGCGCCGACGGCGAGACCTACGCGCAGGAGCCGTTCACCGGCGAGGTGGTCGGGCGGCTGGACCGCGACGAGCTTCGGACCGTCGGCGACGCCGACTACGCCCTGCAGTTCTACGGGTACGGCCCGCACGTCCACCGGACGATCTCGCTGACCTTCGACGACGGCCCCGACCCGCGCTGGACCCCGCAGCTGCTGGACCTGCTCAGCGAGAACGGCGTGCCCGCGACCTTCTTCGTGACCGGCGAGCAGGTGGCCAAGAACCCGGCGATCATGCAGCGGATCGTGCGGGAGGGCCACGCGCTCGGGAACCACTCGCTGTCCCACGTCGACGTGAGCGACGCGACGGCCTTCCGGGAGAAGCTCGAGCTCGCCGTCGCCGACCGGATCATGCGGGCGCAGACCGGCCAGGCCGCGCCGTTCTTCCGGCTGCCGTACGAGAGCCCCGACGAGGAGACCGTCCGCGAGGACACCACCGGCATCCTCCGGGCCCAGCAGCTGGGCTACACGGTCGCCTCGCACGACTTCGACACGCTGGACTGGGCACACGCCAGCGGCGAGGAGCCCGGCCCCATCGAGATGCCGCCCCTGGGCGACCAGGACAACATCACGATGCTGCTGCACGACTCCGGCGGCGACCGGTCGATGACCATCGCCTACGTCGAGGACCTCATCGCCGAGGCGAAGGCGGCCGGCTACTCGTTCACGACGATGCCGCAGTCCCAGCCCTCGATCGACACGGTCACGGGGGTGTCGGTCAGCCTCTGGGACCGGTTGGCGCTGTGGGGCGCCGAGGTGCTGTTCGTGCTGCCGCCGGACCTTCTCTACGTCCTCTTCGTCGTCGCGCTGGTCACCATGCTCGGCTTCGGCCTGTTCAACGCCGTCCTCGCCGTCGCCCGGGCGAAGCGGCGGATCCGGCCGGTGAACATGGGCCGGCCGCCGGTCAGCGTGCTCATCGCCGCGTTCAACGAGGAGAAGGTGATCGCGCGGACGCTGGACTACCTGCTGGCGTCGAAGTACCCGATCGGCGAGATCATCGTGGTCGACGACGGCAGCACCGACGGCACGTCCGCCGCGGTGCGCTCGGTCGCCGACCGCGACGAGCGGGTGCGGCTCATCCGGCAGGACAACGCCGGGAAGTGGGCCGCGCTCAACAACGGGTTCGCCGAGGCCCGGCACGAGTTCGTGGTCACGCTGGACGCCGACACCCTGTTCACGCCGACGACCGTGGCCCGGCTCATGGAGCAGTTCCACTCCCCGCGGGTGGGCGCCGTCGCCGGCGTCATCAAGGTGGGCAACTACTCCACCAACGTCATCACCCGGTGGCAGGCGCTGGAGTACGTCACCCAGATCGGGCTCGAGCGTGCCGCCGGCGCCCTGCTCAACGCGGTGATGGTGGTGCCCGGCGCGTGCGCGGCCTGGCGCAAGGCCGCCGTCCTCGAGGCCGGCGGGTACGACAACGCCACCCTCGCCGAGGACTGCGACCTCACCCTCGCCCTGCACCAGCACGGCTGGCAGGTAGAGCAGGCCGACCAGGCGGTCGCCTGGACCGAGGCGCCCGAGACCCTCGACGCCCTGCTCAGGCAGCGGGTGCGCTGGATGTACGGCACCATCCAGGCGGTCTGGCGGCACCGGAACATGCTGCTGCGGCCGCGCTACGGCTGGCTGGGCATGCTGTTCATGCCGATGACGGTGGTCACCCTCGTCGTCCCGCTGGTGTTCACCCCGCTGATCCTGCTGGGCGTCGTGCAGACCCTCGCCGATCAGGGCCCGCTCATGCTGGCGCTCTACTTCGGCCTGTTCGCGGTGGTCTACGGGCTGCTCGCGGTCATCGCGGTCAAACTGCTCGACGAGCGCGCCGAGCACCTGCTGATGGTGCCGGTGTACCGGCTGATCTACGAGCCGCTGCGGGTGTACCTGCTGTACGCCTCGCTGGGGACGGCGGTCCGCGGCATCCGGCTGGGCTGGGGCAAGCTCGCCCGCACCGCCCACATGGACGAGGTCGCCACGGCCACAGCCGCGGCGCCGCAGCCGGTGGCGGTGGGCACGTGATGAGCCACCACCGTCGCGACCCGCTGCTGTGGCTCGCGGTCGCCGCCGCGGTCGTCGTCCTCGTCGTCGGGGCCGTCGTCCTGCGGCCGCGGCTGTTCCCGGGCACCCAGCCGCTGGTCACCGCTGCCTGGCTGCCGGTGTGGGACGAGCGCGCCGCGGGGTCGCTCGAGACCGCACTGGACGAGGGCGGGCTGACCGAGGTCAGCCCCACCTGGGCGGCCGTCGCCCCCGACGGCTCGCTGTCGCTCACCCCGCCGCCGGCCGAGGTCCTCGACCGGCTGGCGGGGGAGGACGACGTCCTGCTGGTCCCGACCGTGCAGAACTTCAGCGGCGGGGAGTGGCAGGGGCAGGCGACCGCCGACCTGCTCGCCGACCCGGCACGGGCCGCCGACCACCGCGCCCAGTTGGTCGAGCTGGCGGTGGCCAACGACTGGGACGGCATCGACGTCGACTACGAGTCGCTGCCGCCCACGGCGGGCCCGCAGTACACCGAGTTCCTCGAGGGCCTGCGGGACGACCTGGACGCGCACGGTCTGCAGCTGACCGTCGCCGTCCCGGCCCGCACCAGCGACGACGACCCCACCGGCCTGGCCTACAGCTACCGGGTCATCGGGCAGATCGTCGACGAGGTGCGGGTCATGACCTACGACCACCACTGGAGCACCAGCGAGGCCGGGCCCATCGCCCCGGTCGAGTGGGTGCAGGACGTCGTCGACCACGCCGTCGACCGCGTCCCGAGGGAGAAGCTGATGCTCGGGTTGCCCACCTACGGCTACGACTGGGTCGGCGACACCGGCACCTCCCTCGCGGCCACCGACGCCGAGGCGCTGGCCGAACGGGTCGGCGCCGAGCCCCGGTGGGACGACGACGCCGCCGCGTGGACCTTCGCCTACGAGCAGGACGGTCAGCAGCACACGGTCTGGTACGAGGACGCGCGCTCGCTGCAGCGCAAGCAGGCGATCGCGGTCGAGGCGCGGCTGCGCGGCGTGGCGATCTGGAGTCTCGGCGGGGAGGACCCGCAGGTGTGGAGAACGGTGACGACCACTACGAGCAAGGGGGTGGAGCAGTGATGGCGCAGCGGGACCGGTACATCGACTTCCTGAGGACGTTCGCGCTGATCCGTGTGATGACCTATCACACGTTCGACTGGGCCTGGCTGCCCATGGCCTTCCCGGCGATGGGCATCATGTTCGCCCTCGGCGGGGGGCTGGTGGCCGCGTCGCTGGACCGCGCCGGCTCCGCCCGGTCGTTCTGGCGCAAGCGCGTGCGCCGGCTGCTGCCGCCCTTCTGGGTGTTCGGCGCGGTCGTCGTGGCCGCCATGTTCGCCGTCGGCTGGCGGGTCGAGAGCAGCATCAACACCTTCGACTGGAGCACCGCCTGGCTGTGGCTGCTGCCGCTGTCGGACCCGCCGTACTCCGCCGACGCCTTCGACTGGGTCGTCCCGCTCTGGTACATCCGGGTCTACCTGTGGTTTATCCTGCTCAGCCCGGCGATGCTGTGGCTGTTCCGCCGCTGGCCGCTGCGGATGATGGCGGTCCCGCCGGTCGTGCTGATCGTGACCGTCCTCGGCCTGGTGGAGCTCGGCGGGCGCACCTACGACAACATCGTCGAGCTGTCGATCTACGCCTGCTGCTGGATGATCGGCTTCGCCCACCACGACGGGAAGCTGCGCGCGCTGCCGCTCAAGCGCACGCTGCTCGCCGGGGTCGCGCTGGTGGGCATCGGCCTCTGGTACGCCTTCACGCACCAGGAGCAGTACGGCACGTACAACATCGACGACGTCCCGCTGGCCAACATGCCCTACTGCCTGGGTGCCGTGCTGATCCTGCTGCGGATCTACCCGAGGTTCACCTGGCTGGACCGGCTGCCGACGTTGGGTGCGATCGTGTCGCTGTTCAACAGCCGGGCGATGACGATCTACCTGTGGGGCAACGTCGCGATCGCGATGGCCCCCGTCGTCCTGGCCCACACCCCGATCTCCGGGTGGGACACCGACGACGCCCGCGGCATGGTCGTCGAGTACATGACCGCGTGGGCGCTGATCTTCGTCGCCGTCCTGGCCGTCGGGTGGGTCGAGGACGTCGCGGCGGCGCGGCGGCCGCGGCTGCTGCCGTGGGACCGCGTCCGCACGGCCGTCCCGGTGCCGGCACCCCGTCCGGTCGCGGCCGAGCCGCGGCCGGTCACCTTCGCCGACAACGTGGCGCAGGCGCTGCCGGCCCGGCCACGGGTGTCCTTCTCGGACAACGTGGCCCGGGAGGTGCCGGCCGCCGAGCAGCCGGCCGCACGCTCGGCGGAGCGGCCGGTGGGGGAGGTGCCTCTGCCGCGGCTCGTGCGCGACTACGGGCGCCGGGTCAGCCTGCCGGACGTCTCGGTGCCCGAACCGCGGGGCGGGGTGTGACCGCCGTCCGCCGCCGGTGACCTCCCGCCCGGGTGCGCCTGCCAGCACGGGGGTGGCCGGCCGTGCACCCGGGCGGGACTGCGGACGCCGGCTGGGCGCCGCCGCGGATCAGCCGCCGGCGCTCAGCCGGTCGTCCAGCCGAGGAGCTGGTCGGCCGGCCAGGTGTTGACCACCCGCTCCACCGGGACGCCGACCTCCACCGCGCGCTCGCAGCCGTTGCCCTGCCAGTCCAGCTGACCGGGGGCGTGGGCGTCGGTGTCGATCGCGAACTCGCAGCCCAGCTCGACGGCGAGGGCGAGCAGCCGCAGCGGCGGGTCCAGCCGCTCGGGCCGGGAGTTGATCTCCACGGCGGTGCCGTGCTCGATGCAGGCCCCGAACACCGCCTCGGCGTCGAACTCGCTCTCCGGCCGCGGCCGCTGCCGGCGTCCCTCCCGCTGTTCGCGGGGGATCAGCAGCCGGCCGGTGCAGTGGCCGAGGACGTCGGTGTGCGGGTCGGCCACGGCGGTCAGCATCCGCTCGGTCATCGCCGCCCGGTCCGCGCGCAGGTCGGAGTGCACGCTCGCGACGACGACGTCCAGCCGGCCCAGCAGCTCGTCGGTCTGGTCCAGCGAGCCGTCGAGGTTGATGTCGCACTCGATGCCGGTGAGGATCCGGAACGGCGCCAGCTCCTCGTTGAGCTCCGCGACGACGTCCAGCTGCCGCTCCAGCCGCTCCGGGGACAGCCCGTTGGCGACCGTCAGCCGGGGCGAGTGGTCCGTGAGCGCCATGTACTCGTGGCCGAGGCCGATGGCCGCCTCGGCCATCTCCCTGATCGGGCTGCCGCCGTCGGACCAGTCCGAGTGCACGTGGAGGTCCCCGCGCAGCGCGGCCCGGAACTCGGCGACGTCGTCGGCCAGCGGCACGAGCTCGCCGTGGGCCTCCTCGAGCCGCGCCAGGTACTCGGGCACCTCGCCGGCGTGGGCCTGGACGATCGCCGCCCCGGTCTTGGGGCCGATGCCGCGCAGGTCGGTGAGGGTCTTCGTGCGGATCCGCCGGTCGAGCTCGTCGGGCCCGAGCGTGTCGACGACGGCGGCGGCGGTGCGGAACGCCGCGACGCGGTGCGTGGGCTCGCGGGCGCGCTCCAGGAGGAAGGCGATCCTCCGGAGCGCGGCCGCGGGTGGGAGGGGAGCGCTCAGCGGGAGGCCCTCTTCGCCCGCCGTTCCGCCTTCCTGTGCGCCTTGGCCGCGCGCTTCTGGGCCTTCGCGTAGCTCTTCTCGGTCGTGTCGGCCGCCCGCTTCGCCGCCCGGCGGGCCCGGTAGCCGACCGACGGCTTCCCCTCGGTGTCGACCGCGGCGATCAGCAGTCCGCCGAGCAGGCCGAGGTTCTTGAGGAAGTGGATCGTCTGGCCGGCCTTCTGCTGCGGGTCGTCGTGCTCCCAGAAGCGGTGTCCGGCCAGCGTCGTCGGCACGGTGCTCACCGCCAGCGCGGTGGCCGACAGCCGGGGCAGCTTGCCGAGGGAGAACAGGGCACCGGCGGCGACCTTCACCGCGGCGTCGATCTTGACCCACTGCTCGACGTCCCGCGGGACCTGCACGGGCAGCTGCTCGTCGGCCTTGGCGGTGATCGTGTCGACGACCGGCTTGGCGCCGGCCACCCGCGACTGCGGGTTGCGCAGGGTGTCGATGCCGCCGTAGACGAACGTCGAGGCGAGCAGGGGCCGGGCGATCCGGCGGACCAGCATGGGAGGACCTCTCTCATCGGGGACATTGGGTGCCCCGGTCGCGACCGGGACACCCCTGCTCGGACCGTAGTGAGCTCACCGCCACTCCGCCTACCGAGTCCCACGCCGCAGCGGCTGGTCGCCGTCAGTCGGTGCGGGAGCAGTAGACGGTGAGGCAGGCGCGCTTGCCGAAGGCGAACTCCGTGGCCCGCTCGCCGGTCTCGCCGTCGTAGGCCACCTGCTGCGGCCCCGAGCGGGACACCACGCGCACCTCGCGGACCTGCAGGTCGGCGTAGCCGGAGCTGCGGTCGCTGATGCCCAGCAGCGAGCCGAGGACGGCGCGGGTACGGCTGAACCGGACGTCGGCGCGCAGGTACTGGACGTCGAGCAGCCCGTCCTCCAGCCGCGGTCGCCAGGCGGGGGCCAGCCCGCGCGGGGTGTAGCGGCAGTTGCCGACGAAGAGGATCCAGACCAGCGCCGGGCGGCCGTCGATCAGCAGCGACACCGGGGTCCCGTGCCGGAGCGTGCGGGCGACGGCCACGGTCATCGCCGCCCACTTGCCCATCCGCCCGGCCAGCGCGTCCCGGCGGCGCACCATCTCGGGATAGCTGCCGAGGCTCGCGGTGTTGAGGAACGGCGTCCCGTTGACCTCGGCGACGTCCACCTCGACGGCCTGCCCGGCGGCCACCGCCTCCGCGGCGTGCTCGAGGGTGTGCACGCCGACGTCCCGGGCGAAGTGGTTGAGGGTGCCGGCCGGCAGCACCGCCAGCGGCAGGCCGTGCTCGACGGCGACCGCCGCGGCGGCCGCGACGCTCCCGTCGCCACCGGCGACGCCCAGTGCCCGGGCCCGTCCCGAGCGCGCGGCCTCCGCCAGCAGCTCGGCGACACCGGTCTCCGGCGTGGTCTCGTGGACCTCGGCGCGGGGCAGCAGCCGCCGGACGTCCTCGGCGGGGTGGTACCCGTCCGGGCCCGACCGCGGGTTCACCGCGACGACCAGCCCCTCCCCCTCGGGCAGCGCCGGCGCCGACCGCGCCGGTCGGACCCGCGCCGGGGTGGTCGGACGCACCGCCCACCAGTGCCGGCCGGCCGTGGCGACCGCCGCGCCCACGGCCAGGCCGGCGACGACGTCCCCCGGGTAGTGCACGCCCACGTGCACGCGGGAGTAGCCGACCGCCAGGCCCACCGGCGCGAGCGCCGCCCCGGCGAGCGGGCTCTCCATCGCCACGCCCGTGACGAACGCCCCCGCCGACGCGGCGTGCCCGCTGGGGAAGGAGTGGGTGGTCAGCGGGTGGTGCAGGAGCTTCTCCAGCGCGTGCCCGGCGAGGTCGGGACGGCGCCGGCTGAACACCTGCTTGAGGACGGCGTTGACCACGGTGCTGGACACCGCCAACGACCCGAGCCCCCGGATGGCGGCCCGCCGCAGCGCGCCGCGACGCAGGCCGAGCAGCAGGCCGATCGCCATCCAGAGCCGGCCGTGGTCGGCGGCGGTGGTGAGCCGGCGCAGCCAGCGGTCGGCCGGCGAGTCGGGCAGGCCCCCGACGAGAGAGTGCAGGCGGGCGTCCCAGTGCCGGGCACTGCGCATGCCGCTGGACGCTAGCGGTTGTGGAGTGGATCCGTCGGGGTGATGGCGACGGATCCACTCCATCAGGTCCTGCGGCGGGCGCGGTAGGCGGCGACGGTCGAGCGGCTGGCGCAGGTGTTGGAGCAGTAACGGCGGCTGGCGTTGCGCGAGGTGTCGACGTAGACGTTGTCGCAGCCCTCGGCGGTGCACACGCCCAGCCGCTGCCACCCGTGCTGGACGACGACCTGCGACAGGCCCATCGCCACCGTCGTCGTCAGCTGCTCCAGGGCCGAGGCGTCCGCGCGGGCGTAGTGCAGGTGCAGCTCGCCGTCGTGGTCGGTCGCGTACGGCTGGGGCGAGGCGAGGGCGAGCAGCGCGTTGAGCCGCTCGATCACCTCCGGCTGGGACCCGGCCACGGCGACCGCGCGCACCAGATCGGCGATCTCGGCGGCCTGCGTGGCCTCGGCGGGGGAGAGGTCGAGAGCGGTGCCCGGCTCGAACCACTCGTCGTGGGCGCGCAGGAAGGCGGCAAGCCAGTCGGCGTCCCGGTCGGCGTTGGCCAGGTCGATGGCCAGCTCGACGGCGCTGGACCCGTAGGTGTCGTAGTCCATCAGGCTCCCCGGTCCCCTCCGGCCCCGCGCGACACGTAGGTGGCGTATGTCATTTGACTCCCTACCGCCGCGTCCCTAACCTGTAGGTGGCCAACAGAGTTTGGCCCCCTACTCTTCCTCATCTGCTCGTCCGAAGTGGGTTCGTCGTGCGTTCGTACCTCAGCGTCTGGCGGCTGCCGTCCGCCCCGGTGCTGCTCGTGGCCGGTTTCGCCGGCCGGCTGCCGTCGGCGATGGTCCCGCTGGGGCTGCTGCTCATGGTGCAGCAGCAGACCGGTTCCTACGCCGTCGCCGGCGTCGCGTCGGCCGCCTACGGCCTGGCGATGGCGGTCATGGCGCCGGTCCTCGGCCGGCTGGCCGACCAGCGCACCCCCCGCCCGGTCCTCCTCGCCCAGGCCGCGGCCTACCCGCTGCTCCTGACGCTGCTGGTCGCCGTCGTCCTCGGTGGTGCGCCCACGGCCGCGATCGTGGCCGCCGCCGCCCTCGCCGGGGCGGCGACGCCGCTGGTGTCGGGCACCGTCCGGGCGCTGTGGTCGCGGGTCGACCCGCGGGTGCGCACCACCGCCTTCGCGCTCGACGCCACCGCCACCGAGCTGGTCTTCGTCGCCGGCCCCACCGTCGTGGCCGCGCTCGCCGTGCTCGCGGCCCCCGCGTGGGCGCTGGGCGTCGCCGGGGCCCTGGCCGTGGCGGGTGCCGTCGGCATCGCGACGTCCCGGGCGATGCGTGGCTGGGTGCCCGCGCCGGCCGCCGAGCGGGCGCACCCGCTGGCCACGGTGCTCACCCCCGGCATGCCCCGCCTGCTGGCCAGTGGTGCGGCGCTGATGCTCGGCTTCGGTGCCCTCGAGGTCGCCATCCCGGCGTGGGCGGACGCCGCGGGCACGCCGGGCATGTCCGGGGTCCTGCTGGCCCTGTGGTCGCTGGGCTCGGTCGCCGGCGGGCTGTGGTTCGGCGCCCGCGTGGTCAGCGTCTCCCTGCCGCGGCAGTACCGCTGGCTCCTGCTCGGCGTCACCATCGGCCTGGCCCCGCTCACCGCGGCGTCCGGCCCGTGGGTGCTGGGCGCGCTGCTCTTCCTGGGCGGGACGGCGATCGCGCCGACCCTCACCGTGCAGAGCTCGCTGGTCGGCACGCTGGCCCCCGCGCACGCCACGACCGAGGCGTTCACCTGGCTGTCGACGATGGCCACCGGCGCCTCCGCGATCGGTGCGGCGCTGGGCGGCGCGCTCATCGACGGTCCGGCCGGGGTCTCCGGCAGCCTGCTGCTGGCCGTCGCCGGGGCCGCGCTGGCGGTGACCGTCACCCTGCTGCCCGGCCGGCGACGGGTGGCAGCCGAGCCGGTCGCCGCCTGATCGACGGGCCGGGGGAGGGCCCCCGTGAACCGCCGTCCGAGGCGCTGGTAGTGTCTCTCCTCGGTGGTTCCGGGGGGACTCGGACCCCGGGAGGCTTCGCCTAGTCCGGTCTATGGCGCCGCACTGCTAATGCGGTTTGGGTTAATCCCCATCCCGGGTTCAAATCCCGGAGCCTCCGCGCACGACAACTGAACACCAGGCACCCGTAGCTCAACGGATAGAGCATCTGACTACGGATCCCGTGCTCCGCAGCGCCCGGTCCCCGACCGGGCGTTTCTGCGTTCAACCGCCGTCATGGCGGCGTTCCCGCAGCTCACCGCTCAGTGTCGGCCCCGTCGGCGGCCCGGCGACCGGCCGCGCGTGCCGTCACCGCAGTCGCCGGATGACGCGGCGACGACCTCCGTCCGGCCCGCCGGACACAGATCCACCCGTTCCGCCGGACACAGCCCGGGTCCCGGAGTGTTCGGCCACTCCCAGCGGCGATTGCGCACCGGATGTCGTCGCGGACCGGTCGGCTGCGTGTTCCACCCCGCCCCGACGCTGCAGCCGTGGATCCCCGGCACCAAGCCGGTCCGGGTCACCCCGCCCCGGCCGCGGCGCAAGCCCGCCGAGGGCACGCCGCCGGCCGCCCCGCTGGAGCTGCCCGTCCTCCCGCCGCGCCGGGTGCTCCCCGCGCCGGCCGCGGCGCCGGACGGCACGCCCTCGGCGGCCGCGCCCGGCCCGGCTCTGGCGCCGGCGGCGCCGACCGCCGGCGCACCGGACCCGTCGACCGCGGCCGGCCCGGCGGGGGAGGCGCTGCTCGCCGCCGGCGTCACGCTGTACCGGCGCGAGACACTGCTGGCCCGGTGGGACCTCGACGAGGCCGAGTTCTCCGCGCTGGTCGACGGCGGCGGGCTGCTCACCGTGCCGCTCGACACGGTGACCCGGTACGTCCCCGCCGCCGCCGTGCCGACCCACCTGCGGTCCGCTGCCGTCGTCCCCCCGGCGGCCGCGGCGTGAGCGGCGCCGAGTGGGCCGGCCCGTACTGCTCGGCGCAGGCCGCCGACGGCGCCGCGCTGGCCTGGGACCCGCTGGCCGGCGGCCGCCCGCCGCGTGACGCGGTGCGGTTCGTCGTCCGCTGGCGGGTCACCGGCTTCGCCCACCCCCGCAAGCGCACCTTCACCGACCCGGCCGCGGCCGCCGACTGGGCGCGGCGGATCGCCGCCGCCCGACTGCTGCGCGCGCCCCGCGACGAGCGGGGCTGGCCGATGCCCGATGCCGCTAGCGGCACCTCGCGCGGCCGCCCCGGCGAGGATGCCCCCAGGGAAGCCGACGAGGGCCCCCTCGGGCAGGCCGCCGGTCCTGCCCCGGGTCCGGCCACCGGCGCCGGCTCCTCGCGCGGTGTGACGCCTGGGACCGGTGAGCCGCCGGCCGGTGACGACCGTCACCGGCCATCTGGCCGCTCCTCCGCGAGACGGGCCGATGACCTGCATGAACGCGGACACGGCCGTGCTGACGCGGGTGCGGACCCCGCGAGCGCACCGGCGATCTGGTTAGCTTCTTCCCACATGCCTTCACGCATGGAACCCGGGGCGGAGCTGGGCCCGGACATCGCCAGCTACATCGACGACGAGCTCATCGTCGTCAACCTCCCGTACTGGGAGCAGACGAACCAGGACCGCTGGTGGATCGACCAGCTCCGGTTCGTCCAGGCCGTCTTCCGCTACCGGGACGGCGACCCCCGGATCGCCCGGTTCGGCGTCGCCGCCGGTGACAGCATCCACTTCCGGCTGCTCGGCCACGCCGACCTCAACACGGCGCTGCAGATCCGACGGACGACCAACCTGCGCAACGCCCACCAGAACCGGCAGCGCCGCGAGGCCTACGAGCGCAAGCTCGCCGAGTACGAGGCCAAGCTCGCCGCCTGGCAGGCCCGCAGCGCCCCACGGGGTCGCAAGCCGGTACGACCCTCCGAGCCGAAGCGGGCGCCGGAGACCTCCGACGGGCAGGTGCTCATCGGCGAGAACACCGAGAACCGGTTCCGGATGGCGCTGTCCTTCGTCTTCGACCGCGCCTTCGACGCGGGGCTGTTCCCGCCCGGCCCCAACCCGTACCGAATGTGGAATCCGCGCGGCTCCGGTGGCCGTCACGCCGCCCGCCGTAGTCCGTTCCGCAAGCCGACCCGGCACACCGCCGGGGAGCGCGACTACCCCGGCCTCGGGTTCTGGATCGACCTCGGCGACGACTTCGCCAGACGTGGCCGGCGCGTCGCCGAAGGCGTCCACAGCGGCGAGCGCTACCGGATCCTTCCGCTCGTCGATGTGCAGGTGGCTCCCCGTCCCGGCGAGCTGATCCGGCTGCGCGACCAGCACTTCCGCCCGGACCTGGGCAACGTGCTGATCGAGAACGAGGACGGGCACCTCAAGGCCCGCGAGGTGGGCGCGACGCGCACCGCGCCGCTGAGCGCGCTCGTCGCCGCGCTCGTCGAGCAGCACGTCGCCGCCGGCCTGGCCGGCCCCGACGGCACGCTGTTCCTCTCCCCGGAGGGGATGGAGCTGGATTCGACCAACTTCTACGAGCACTACCTGCGCCCCGGCATCGCCGACCTGTGCGGGAAGGGCAAGCTCTGGCCGGAGTTCCCCGCGCTGGCGCGGGCGACGTTCTACGACCTGCGCAAGGCTGGCATCACCACCTGGGTGGTGCACGGCGCCGACACCTACGAGGCGTCGACCTGGTCCGGTGACACCGAGCACGAGCTGCTGCGCAGCTACCGCGGCGTTCACCAGGGCCGTGGCCGACGCGCCGTGTGGAAGGACATCGACCACACGGTGGAGCAGGCCCTGCTCGAGGCTCCACCGCGCGGCAACGGCCGGCTCGCGCGGCACATCCGCTCCTGGCTCGGGCTCAAGTAGCCGCAACGTGCTCGCGTGCCCCGGGCATGGCCGGCAGGACGCATGACGCAGCACCGGTCCGGCGACGCGGCTGTCGCCGGACCGGTGCTGTACTTGGAGGCAGTGGGGCAGCCAGCGCCGGTGACCCGGCAGCGCCGCGGCGAACGCGGCGAACGCGGCGACCGACTGGCCGTTCATCGCGTCGACGACGAGCAGCACCTCGTCGGCGGCGACGACCTCGAGCACCCGGGCGGCCTGGACCATCAGGTCGGCGTCGACGGTGACCCGCCCGGCGGTGTCGACGATGACCACGTCGTGCCCGCCGGCGGCCGTGGCCGGACCGGGAAGCGGTGCGGCACCGCGGCCGCTCTACCGTGCCGGGCGTGACCGCCGACGACCGCACTGCCCGGGACGAGGTGCTCATCGCCCATCAGTGACTGCGCCGGCTGGCGAAGGAGCACGGATTGAGCCAGCCGCGGGTCGATACCGCCGGTGCCGTCGTCATCACGCTGCTCGCTGCCGACCGCGGCTACGGGACGCTGAAGCGGTTCGCGGTGGTCGGCTGCTGGGCAACTTCGTCGCGGACGACGCCCCGGCGCCGTCGGGGGACACCATGCCGCTGTAAGCATGCCCGGGAGCGATTCCGAGTGATGTGCCGCCCGGACCTCGGCGCGCGGGTCAGCGGTCGGTCGGCTCGGCTCGGGTCAGCGCGCGGTAGCGGGCGTAGAGGCTGCTCCAGGCCATGAGGTCGTTGATGGTCTCCGGCAGCGCGCAGTTTGGATCATGGAAGGCCGCGGCCTCGGTCAACCGGTCGCTGGGCAGTCCGTAGCGCTCCTCGAAGCCGCGCAGCCGGGCGCGGATGGCGGCGGGGACCCGGCGGTCCACCAGCGGCGGCAGCGGCCTGGTCACTCTGTGGGCGGCGATCGGGTCAGGTCGGCCCTCGCCGGCGGCGAACTCGGCGTAGCTGCGCGCCACCAGCGCGGCGTACTCGTCCCCTGACAGCTCCGCCAGCCTGGCGGCGGCGGCCTGCAGGTTCGGCTCGGGCTCGCTCACGGCCCCATCGTGCGCCCCCGCCCGGGCCGGCTCAACCTTCCCGCCGGTGCCCGCGCCGACCGCCGGCGACGGGCGGGCGGCCCCTCTGCGGCGCCGGGTCAGACCCCGGCACTGTCCGCCAGGCGGCTGGCCAATGCCAGGCCCACCCCGCGCCGGCTCGCCGCCGGTAAGGAGCCGATGTGAGCGGGGATGTGCTCCGGCAGACGGTGGGCCTGGCGCAGGGTGGACCCCGGCCTGCTCACTCAGCGACATTCGGGCAACGACCCGCCCTACGCGCATGAGGACCACCGACGCGAGCCGGCCGGCGGCGACGTGCTCGGCATCGGACAGCCGCACGAGCGGAACATGAGGGTTTCGCTTCTGTCGACTCCGCGTGTCACCATCTTCGCGGCGCCGTCATCCATGAGGGGACCGGCGCATTCATGGGGGTTCCACCTAATGCGTTCGCGACTGTCTGTTCTTGCCGTGCTCGCTGTCGGGTTGCTCGCCGGTTGCGGCACCGACTCCGAGGCTGCCGCTCCGACGGCAGTTCCATCGCCGGCGGCCTCGGAGTCGGCGGCCGACGTCTGGGTCGGCCCGTCGGGGTTGGAACTCGAGTCCGAGGAAGCGGCACGGGGTGCGCTAGAGGCGGCACGCGCCGAGGCCGAGCGTGTCGCCGCCGAGGCGGCAGCGCGGGCCGCTGCCGAGGCCGCAGCGCAGCAGGCGGCCGCAGCGGCGGCCGCCCGGGAGGCGGCGGAGGCGGCGGCACAGCGAGCCGCGGAGGAGGCGGAGCAGCAGGCGGTCATCGAGGCCGAGGGCGGCTGTCCATCCGGCTGGTACTTCGACGACTACCTGGGCTGCACCCAGGTCGACGCCGGTATCGGCGACTCCTATGTCGACGGAGACGACGGCTACGTCTCCTCCGACCTCGAGGTCCGCTGCTCAGACGGCACCGCCACCGTCGAGGAGTGCTTCGGGCCGGGCTCGGACCTCAACGGCAACGGCATCGCCGACATCAACGAGTAGGCCCGGCCCCACGCCGCGCGGTCCGCGCCCGGGCGGCTCCGCTGCAGCGCTGTGGTACGGCGACATGCCGTGGATTCGGGCGGACGGCCGTCACATCGTGCGGCGATGACCCGCTGCGGACGGAGTGGCCACCGGACACCACCGCCCACGTCCGGCGCTCCGGCCGTGGGCGGTGGGACGGGGATGTTCGAGGGCGGTCGGCTACCGGAGATGATCGGCGGTCACCACAGCGCTTGCTCGCGGGCGGCGGCCGCGTGCGCGTAGGTCGGCAGCCAGGAACCGACAGGGCTGGTGAGCGCGGCACCCCACGGGCCGCCGGGCAGCCGCGCCCACACCGCGGCCACGGCGTGCCCGGTCACGTCGGCGTCGGCGGCGCTCATCGCGGGCCGCACCGTGGTGAGGGCGGCGCAGACGGCGGTGAGCCGGTCGGCGATGACCGCGGTGCGCACCGCGGACGGGTCGATGGCGAAGTCGAAGGCGAGGCTGCCGTAGAGCTTGGTGGCGTCGCCACGCTTGGCGTCGGTGAGCACGACGACCGGGATCGGCGTGCCGGCCGAGCCGAGCAGCGCCGCGCCGAGAACCTGCGGAGCGGCGAGGTAGCCGCCGGCGTCGCCCACGGTGTGCGCGGCCTGGCAGGTGGCGCCCGGGCAGGTGGTCGGGGTGCACTGCACCGGCGGGACCACGAACCCCGGCTGCGGAATCAGGACGCTGGCGCGCACGCCGGTGTCGTACATGCCGATCGTGGCGCGGCCCCACTGTCCAGCGGCGCCCTCGGGCTTGGCCTCGACGCTGAGCAGCGGCATGTCGTGGTGGGTGCAGCCGGGGTCGGTGCAGCGGACGTACCAGTCGACGACGCGGGAGCACCACACGAGCTCGGTCGCCGCGGCGCAGGCCGGGCAGGTGACCGGTGCGCCGAAGAAGTGCTCGAGCCACAGCTCCTCGGTGCCAGGCACCCGGGCGGCGGCGGTGACCAGCGCCTGCCAGTCGTCTTCGAGGATGTGCCAGTCGGGGCCCTCGATCCGCTCGACGGCGCGGGCGGTCTTCTCGGCGAGCACGTCGGCGGTGAGCGTCCGCTCGGCGGCGGCCGACAGCGGCACCGAGGTCCACGACGCGGTGGTGGGCGGGGGAGGGGGCGTGGCGGTGGTCATCTCGGCGCTCTTCCGTGCGGGCCGCGGGCGGGCGATTGAGGCATCTCCGGGGAGGTGACGGGAGGCGGCGGTCCTCACGAAGCGCCGCCTCCCGCCTGACCGTGGCAGCGTGCCGCCGGCGGCCCCGGCGGCACTCGCCCGACACGCGGAGCGCATCACCCGGCCTGCGGGGCCGACGGGGCGCTGCGGCACGCTGGTCACCGCCGCAACGGGGCGGCGGCAGGTCCAGGCGGAAGGCGGCAGCCGCGGCCGGCTTGGGACCGCGTGTCCGGCGGCTACGCGTTCGACGGCACGGCTCGCCGTGGCTGCTGGTAGGCAGCTTGTCGGGCGCATGCTCGCCCGGGCGAGCTTCAGCCGCGGGCTGATGCGTCTGGACTCCCTGTTGCGGCGTGCCGGTGTGACGCCCCATACGGCAGGGGCAGGACGAAGCCACCGGCTCAGGCAGCGGCGGCGTCCTCGCCAGGCGACAGGGCGCGGTGCGCGGCTTCGGCGGCCTCCTGCTCGGCGGCCTTCTTGGTGCGCCCGGTACCGCGGCCGTAGACGACGCCCGCGAGCAGCACCGTGGCGGTGAAGGTCTTGGCGTGGTCGGGGCCCTCGTCGGCGACGTTGTAGACGGGGGCGCCCAGGCCGCGGGCGGAGCCGAGCTCCTGCAGGCTGGTCTTCCAGTCCAGACCGGCGCCGCGAGTGGCCGCCTCGCTCAGCAGCGGGTCGAACAGCCGGTGCACCATCGCGGCGGCTGCGTCCAGGCCTAGGCCGACATGCACGGCGCCGATGAGCGCCTCCATCGTGTCGGCGAGGATCGAGTCCTTCTCCCGCCCGCGGCCGGTGTCCTCGCCACGGCCGAGCAGCAGGTGCGGGCCTCGGCGGTCGGCTCGTCGGGGCTCTGGCCCACGGGCGCGCCTACGTGCGGTTCGACGGCGTGCAGGTGCCAGCGGGGGCCGCCGTCGAGCTGGCTGCCCGTGTCGCCCGGGACTGGCCGGCGTCCGCGGGGCGGGCGGCGGCGTTGGCCGCCGCCGCCGCGGAGGCATGGACCGGTTGGGAAGCGACGTCTGCGTACTGGGTGGGGACCGGTGCCGCTGTGCTCCAGGGCGCCGTGCCGACTGGGGTGACCGTGATCGGCCTCTGGTGGGACTAGCCGGCCGCACCGGCCAAGATGCCGCACGCGGTCAACGGATGATCCGGTCGCAGCAGCCGTCGTGCACCGGCCGCTCGTCCTCTGTCCAGCACTCCTCGCAGAGGTCCCACGGCCGAACGGCGCCACCGCAGATCTCGCACAAGGCCCAGTCGTCGCGATGGCGCAGGGGGGTGACCAGGAGCCGGTGTGGTCTATGTCGGTCATGGCAGGCACCCGCAGCAGTGAAACGGCCGGATGGCCAGGATGCCTGTCGGCGGCCGACCGACGTCGGCCGAAGTGCACACGGCCAGACGGCAGCGGGCAGGGGCTGCGCGGGACATCGTTTCACCGGGGGGTGGTCCCGGGCCCGTCGTGACGACGGGCCCGGGACCGGCGCTGGCACCAGCGCCGCCCCCGGTGACAGCGGGGGCGGTGCCTGCGGCCGGCGCGGCGGCCGGGTGGTGGGACCACTCCGCCGCAGCCTGCGCCGAATCTGGTGCGCCGGAGGCACCGGACGCGGCTGATGTTGTCATCGTCAGGACAGCAGTCGTTCTTGAGCCGGGTGCCCTTGACCACCCGTACGGGGAACGGCAGGCAGAAGGCGTTCGTGGCGGCCAGTCGCGGCGCGTTGCATGCCGGCGGGTCGGGTGGCCGTTCAGGCGGTCAGGAGCTCTTTCAGCTCGACGGTGCTCAGTCGCTGGCCCGGATCGGCGACGTCGCCGATGAAGCGGACCTCCTCGCGCTCGAGCACCTCGCGCACGGTGTCGGTGCGGGTGGGGTCGGACCAGCGGAAGCCGGAGGCGGGGCTGCCGGTGTCCTGGAGCACCCGCCAGGCGTGCTCACAACGGGAGCAGGTGGTCACGTGCCGGCCGAGTGGCTGCGGGGCGGTGCCGACGAGTTGGGCGATGTCGCCGTAGCTGGCCCACCGCCCCTCTGGCAGGGCGGCCAGCAGCCGGTGCAGCCCGGCGGCGTCGAATGTGCTGGGGCTTCCGCCGGTGCCGGCGAGTTCCGCCAGGGAGCGCCCGTCGGGGATCACGACGTGCTGGGTAGCGGCCCCGGCCGGTGCCGCCGCGCCGGCCTGCTGGTACAGCCAGCGGACCAGCCCGGTGACGCTGAAGCTGCCCGCGGTGTGTACGCCGGCGGCGTCCTCGCCGGTCCACCGCAGCGGCTTCTGCGGGGCGCCGGACCACACGGCACGGTCTCGGTCGCCGACGGCCGCCCACGCGGTGAACACCTCGGCATCGGGGCCGGCGGCCAAGACGCGCAGCTCCGTGCCTGCCTCCAGCGCGCCGCTCGCGATGAGCTGCCGGACCGCCGGTTCGGCACGCGCTGCGCGCCGGTCGGCCTCCTCCCGCTTCCGTTCGGCCAGCAGCGGCGACACGGTGAACTCCTCCACTGACGGCGTCGGGTACACCGCCGACACGCTGATCACCGGGCCGGCGTCGGTGGCGTAGGCGCGCACCGCGCGCAGGGCGATGTCCACACCCATCTGGCGCAGCCACACCGCGACCGCCGTCGTTGACGGGGTGAACCCGCCCGCCAGCAGCACGATCCGCGGCTCAGCCAGCGGCGCACCGGCGAGCCCACCGACGTCCTCGGCCAGGTGCGCCTCCAGCTGGGCGGTGGCTGTCTCGGCGTCGAGGACTTCGCCGGCCTGCTCCCGCCAAGCGCGGTACTCGGCGACCAGCGTCTCCGGGGTGAACCGCGAGCAGAATGCCGCGTACTTCAGCGCCTGCAGCTCGACGGTCTCCGGCGCCTCGTCGCGCTTGAGCTCGACGACGACCAGGTGCCCGTCCGGGTCCAGGGCCAGCACGTCGAGCCGGTCCCGCTCCCGGCCGCGGGCCGACGACCACCGGTCGCACTCACTGGTGATCACTAGCAGCGACCCGCCGAGCATCTCCGGGTGCGCGAGCACCCATTCCTGCAGGTGCTCGCGTTCCCGCAGCCCCGCCTCGGCCAGCGTGATCGGGGTGGCGCGCACCGCGGCCGCGCCGTCGACGGTGTACAGCAGCTCGTCCATCGGCCAGGGACGGTACGGCCCGCCTTGCCCCCGCGCGGCGTGGCAGGGGGCTCCCGGCGCGTCGTGCTGTGGCTCCCGCACCCGTCCGTCTGGGATAGGGGACACCCTCTGCGGCATCTTGCGGCGCGGATTCCGGGACGACGCCGACCGGATGATCGTGAACATGTCGGTGTCGGTGCCTACCGTGGTCGGCCGCGGGTCATTGCGAGGTGCGACGGCCCGAGCACTGTCAGCCGCATGCGAGGAGCAGGCGGTCGAGCGTCAGGAGGTCGTGTGGAGGGCTTTACGGACAAGGTCGGCTTCATCTGGTCGATCGCTGAGCTGCTCCGCGGCGACTACAAGCAGTCCGAGTACGGCAAGGTCATCCTTCCGTTGACCGTGCTGCGCCGGCTGGACTGCGTGCTTGAGCCGACGAAGGACGCCGTCGTGGCGAAGGCCGCCGCGCTCGCCGGGAAGATCGACAACGTCGACCCAGTGCTGCGCCGTACGTCGAGGGAGAGCTTCTACAACGTCTCCCCATTGACGTTCGGCAAGCTCCGCGACGACCCGGAGAACGTCGCCGCCAACCTCACCGCCTACATCGCCGGGTTCTCCCCGGGCGCACTGGAGGCGATCACCCGGTTCGGCTTTGATGACCAGATCAAGCGGCTGGACGAGGCCGGCCTGCTCTACCAGGTCGTCGCCCGGTTCGCCGACATCGACCTGCACCCGGACGCCGTCAGCAACCTGGCGATGGGCTACATCTTCGAGGAACTCATCCGGCGGTTCTCCGAGCAGTCCAACGAGACCGCCGGTGAGCACTTCACCCCGCGCGAGGTCATCCGGCTGATGGTCAACCTCGTCTTCGCCGAGGACTCCGACGCACTCGCCATGCCAGGCGCGGTGCGCACCCTGTACGACCCGGCATGCGGCACCGGCGGCATGCTCTCTGTCGCCGAGTCCTACCTCCGCGAACTGAACCCCGATGCACGGCTGGAGGTGTTCGGCCAGGAACTCAACCCGGAGACCTGGGCGATCTGCCGGTCCGACATGATGCTCAAGGGGCAGGACCCCACGCACATCCACTTCGGCAACAGCTTCACCAACGACGGCGAACCCGACCTTCGGGCCGACTACCAGCTCGCGAATCCGCCTTTCGGAGTCGAGTGGAAGAAGGTCGAGAAGGCCGTCCGCGACGAGCACGAGAGCAAGGGCTACCGCGGCCGGTTCGGCGCGGGCCTGCCGCGCATCAACGACGGCTCACTGCTGTTCCTGCAGCACATGATCAGCAAGATGAAGCCGGTCGAGACCGGCGGCTCCCGCCTCGCCATCGTGTTCAACGGCAGCCCGCTGTTTACCGGCGCCGCCGGCTCAGGCGAGAGTGAGATCCGCCGCTGGATCTTGGAGAACGACTGGCTGGAGGCGATCGTCGCCCTGCCCGACCAGCTGTTCTATAACACCAGCATCAGCACCTACGTGTGGGTGCTCAGCAACCGTAAGCCAGTCGAGCGCGCTGGCAAGGTCATCCTCATCGACGCCCGCGACCAGTGGGTGAAGATGCCCAAGAGCCTCGGCGAGAAGCGCAAGGCGATCAGCGACGAGCAGGTCGCCACCATCACTGGCTGGTTCACCGACGCCGTCCAGCTGGCCGCTGTCGGCGACCCACATGTCCGGGTGTTCAACACCACGGACTTCGGCTACCGGCGGATCACGGTTGAGCAACCCCTCCGCGTCCGCTACGAGTTCACCAACACCGCGGTGGCTGCGGCGATGGCTACTCGCCCGGTCGGGAAGCTGCCGGCTGACGCGCCGGATGCTCCGCTCGACCTGGCTCGGCTGCAGCGGACGTTGGACGCGTGCAACGGCCTGGTCAGCACCGCCCGGGAGGATGTGGAGCAGCAGCTGCGCAAGGCCGCAGCCGGCCACGCGGCCGTGCTCAGCCCCGCGCTGGTCAAGGCCGTCGTCGACGCGCTGGCGGTCGTCGACCCGGACGCTCCGGTCGTCACCGATCGGAGAGGAGCCCCTCAGCCCGATCCGGAGGCGCGCGACTACGAGAACGTGCCGTTGTCCGAGGACGTCGACGAGTACGTTCAGCGCGAGGTCCTGCCGGTCGTGCCCGAGGCGTGGGTCGACACGACGAAGACGAAGCTCGGATACGAGATCCCGTTCACCAGGTACTTCTACGTTCCTGTCGTCCCCCGCGACCTCGCCGAGATCGACCGAGACCTCAAGGCCTCCGAGTCCCTGATCCAGCGGCTGCTGCGGACGGCATCCGCCGATGCCTGAGCTGCGCCTGAAGCACATCACCCGTCTGCAGTACGGCGACGCGCTTCCCCTGGATCAGCGGCGCCCCGGTGACGTCCCTGTCTATGGGTCCGGCGGTGTCACCGGCGTGCACGACGCCGCGAACACCCGGGCCCCCGCCATCGTCGTAGGACGCAAGGGCTCCTACGGCACCGTGCACTGGACCGACCGCGAGGCGCACGTCATCGACACGGCCTACTTCGTCGACAGCCGGCACGCGCGCTGCGACCTGCGCTGGCTGTACTACGCCCTTCAGGCGCTCGACCTGCGCGGCCCGTCGCAGGACGTCGGTGTGCCGGGACTCTCACGCGAGCTCACGCACGAGCTGCCCCTGCCGTATCTACCCGAGGCAGCGGAACAGCGACGGATTGCCGCCTACCTCGACGACCACGTTCGCCGCATCGATGCCGTGGCGGAAGAACGCCGCACGGGCAGGAGCTACCTGCTCGAGCGCCGGCGAGCGGTCATCCACGCCGCGGTCACCGGCGCGCACGGCGGAAGCTCCGGCGAGGCCGACGGTCGGCTGCCGTGGGCCCCGGTGCTGAACACCGCGTGGCCCGTGACCAAGCTGACACGCGTGGCGCGCCTGGGCAGCGGCCACACGCCGAGCCGGTCGAGGCCGGACTGGTGGGCCGACTGCACCATCCCGTGGATCACCACCGGCGAGGTCCGCCAGGTTCGGGACGACCGCCGCGAGGTCATCACTGACACGCGTGAGTGCATCAGTGAGCTCGGCCTGGCGAACAGCGCCGCCGAACTGCACCCGCGGGGCACCGTGGTGCTCTGCCGCACCGCGGCCTCCGCCGGCTACTCCGGCGTCATGGGTCTGGACATGGCCACCAGCCAGGACTTCGCTACCTGGACCTGCGGTCCACGGCTGGATCCCTTCTACCTGCTGTACTGCCTGCGCGCGATGCGTCCCTATCTGCTGGGCTACTTGGCCCAGGGGTCCACGCACAAGACCATCTACATGCCGGACATCGAATCCCTGCGTGTCCCTCTACCACCGATCGACGAGCAGCGGGCCATTGTCGGCCGAATCCGCCAAGCGGTCGGACGCATCGACGAGCTGGTCGACGCCGTCGACCAACAGCTACGCCTGCTGGAGGAACGTCGCGGGGCCCTGATCACCGCGGCGGTGACCGGCCAGATCGACCTCACGGGGAAGGCAGCATGAGCACGGGAGTGCACACCGAACGGCGGTTCGAAGACGCCGTCGAGCACGATCTCCTCGACGCCGGGTGGAGCCGGGGCGCGGTCGGCAACTACGACCGCAAGTTGGCGCTGGACACCGTCGAGCTGTTCGCGTTCATCGACGCCACCCAGCCGAAGTCGTGGGGGAGGGTAGTCACCCGCTACGGCGGCGACCCCGGCACCGCGCGACGCGAGTTCGCCCGGCTGGTCGCTGACGAACTGGATCACCGGGGCACCGTCGACGTGCTCCGGCGCGGCATCAAGGTCAAGGGCGAGACGATCCGGCTGGCGTTCTTCGCGCCCGCCCACGCGCTGACCGAGGCCACGACGGCCGCCTACGCCGCCAACCGGCTCACCGTCACCCGGCAGCTGCCCTACAGCCCCGACCACCACAACACCCTCGACCTGACGCTGTTCGTCAACGGCGTCCCCACCGCGACCGCGGAGCTGAAGAACCCCTTGACCGGGCAGGACGTCGAGGACGCGAAGGAGCAGTACCGCCGCGACCGCGACCCGCACGACCGGCTGCTGAGCAAGCGCGCGGTCGTCCACTTCGCTGTCGACCCCGACCTGGTGTTCCTCACCACCCGGCTGTCGGGCAAGACCACACGCTTCCTGCCGTTCAACCAGGGCTCCGGCGGCCCCGGCCGACCCGGCGGCGCCGGCAACCCCACCCCGGCCGACGGGTACGCCACCGCCTACCTGTGGCAGCGGGTATGGGTCCGCGACGCCTGGCTGGACCTGCTCGCCCGGTTCGTCCACGCCGCCCCCGCCGAGGGCGGGGCGAAGCGCGCAGCGAAGGCCAAGCCGGCCCAGCGAGAGATCATCTTCCCCCGCTACCACCAGTGGGACGCCGTCCTGACGCTGCTCGCGCACGCCCGCGAGCACGGCGCCGGGCACAACTACCTCGTCGAGCACTCCGCCGGGTCGGGCAAGTCGAACACCATCGCCTGGCTGGCGCACCGGCTGATGAGCCTGCACACCGCGGCCAACCGCAAGGTGTTCAGCAAGGTCATCGTCATCACCGACCGCGTAGTGCTGGACAAGCAGCTGCAGGACACGATCTTTCAGTTCGACCACACCCCCGGCGTGGTCGCCCGGATCGACAAGCACTCCACGCAGCTGGCCGAGGCGCTCGCCGGCGGCACCGCGCAGATCATCATCACCACGCTGCAGAAGTTCCCGTTCGTCCTCGACTCCGTCGCCGGCCTCACCGAGGCGAACTACGCGATCGTCGTCGACGAGGCGCACTCCTCGCAGACCGGCGAGACCGCGAAGGCGCTCAAGGCCGTCCTCGGCGCCGGCGCCGGCGCCGCCGACGGCGCAGGGCAGGACGCCGACCCCACCGACGCGGCACTGGAGGCCGCCGAGGCCTTCGACGCCGCCCTGGAGGACGCCAACGACCCGCAGGAGGCGCTGGTCGCGTCGCTCTCCGCCCGCGGCCGGCAGCCGAACCTGTCCTACGTCGCGTTCACCGCCACCCCGAAGGCCAAGACGCTGGAGCTGTTCGGCACTCGCGTCAACGGCCCCGGCGGCCCGCAGCTGCGCCCGTTCCACCTGTACTCGATGCGCCAGGCGATCGAGGAGGGCTTCATCCTCGACGTGCTGCGCAACTACATGACCTACAAGACATACTGGAAGCTGGCCAACGCCGCCGTCGACGACCCCGAGGTCGACAAGGCGAAGGCCGCCGCCGCGCTGGCCCGATTCGTCTCGCTGCACCCGACGAATCTCGCCCAGAAGGCCGAGATCATCGTCGAGCACTTCCGTCGGCACACCGCCGCCAAGATCGGCGGGCGGGCGAAGGCGATGGTCGTCACCCGCTCCCGGCTGCACGCCGTTCGGTACAAGCAGGCCATCGACGCCTACCTGGCCCGAAAGGGCTACGCCGACCTCCGCGCGCTGGTGGCGTTCTCCGGCAAGGTCATCGACGCCGGCGCTGGCGCCGACGTCGTCTACACCGAGCCCGGCATGAACGGCTTTGCCGAGCGGGAGCTGCCCGAGCGGTTTGACTCTGACGACTACCAGGTGCTCGTCGTCGCGGAGAAGTACCAGACCGGCTACGACCAGCCGCTGCTGCACACGATGTATGTCGACCGCAAGCTCGAGGGCGTCAAGGCCGTGCAGACGCTGTCCCGGCTCAACCGCACCGCCCCGGGCAAGGTCGACACCTTCGTTCTGGACTTCGTCAACACCGCCGAGGACATCGCCGAGCAGTTCAAGCCGTTCTACGAGACGACCATCGGCGAGCCGACCGACGACCAGCTGCTGTACGCCTACGCCGGGGAGATCGACGGCTACGGCGTGATCGCCGAGGCCGACGCTGACGCGTTCGTCGCCGCGCTCACCGCCGCCGGCACCGGTGCCAAGACCCACGCCTCGCTGTACGCCCACCTGGCCCCGGCGGTGGCGCGGTTCAAGGAGCTGGCGGTCGAGGACCAGGACGCGTTCCGGCGCCTGCTGGCCGGTTACACCCGCGCCTACGCCTTCCTCGCGCAGGTGCTGTCCTACGGCGACCCGGACCTCGAGCGGCTCTACCTGTACGCGCGCTACCTGCTGCTGCGGCTGCCCGGCCGGCCCGAGCCGACCGTCGACCTGGGCGAGGACGTCCGGCTATCGCACCTGCGGATCGAGGCCACGGGGCTGCACGACGTGTCCCTCGGCGAGGGCAGCGGCGACCAGATGCTGCCTGGGTTCACCGGCGTGGGCACCGGCGCGCAGAACGAGCCGGAGAAGGCCCGGCTGTCGCAGATCATCGACACCCTCAACGAGCGGTTCGGCATCCACCTCACCGAGGCCGACCAGCTGTACTTCGACCAACTCGAGCAGGCCCTCGCCGAGGACGGCGACCTCGCCGCGCAGGCCCAGGCCAACACCGAGGAGAACTTCGCCTACGGGTTCGACAAGACCTTCGAGGGTGCGGTCATCGACCGGCAGACCGCCAACGAGGACCTGTTCCGCCGGCTCATGGACGACGACGACTTCAACGGCGTGGTCAAGAGCTACCTGCGCCGCCGGGTGTACCGGCGGCTCACCGACGAGGCCGAGTCGGCGTGAGGCGACGGCGCCGACCCGGCCCCGGCGAACCCACAGACGCCGCGGCCGACCGGTCCATCCGGGACCTGGAGGCCTGCGCGGCCGGACACATCGCGCACTACACCGCTCCGCAGGGACCGCGCGCGTTCCACACCTACGACCACCTCGGGACCCCCGACGCCCTCCACCCGCTGGACTGCCTGGCTCCCGCCCTGCTCAGCACGCCGGCCAGCTGGAAGACCGTGGTGCCGCTGTTCCAGCCCGAAGGACCCGGTGCCGAGCTGCGGAAGGCGATGCAGGCGGTCCTCGACGCACCGGCCAGCTCGACCACCGACTTCCTCGCTGTGGACCTGGACAACCCACCGGCCGCCTGGGCCGCCGTCGACGTGGCCGTGGAGGCATGCCGTACCCGGGCGGCGGACGTCTCCGGGTTCAAGGAGTCGTCGTTGACCAAGACGTTGCACCGCAAGCGGCCGACGCTGGTCCCGATCTTCGACAGCGAGGTGTACGCGTTCTACTTCGGGCACAAGCCGCGGTTCAGCCGCGGCCGCGACTACACGCAGGCGGCGCGGGCCCTGTGGCGGCGGCAGCAGGCCGACCTCGGCACGCACTGGGAGTGGATCGCAGGGCTCGGGCGCGGCGTGCGCACGCCCGACGGCCGGCCGATCTCGGTGTTGCGCACCGCCGACATCGTCATCTGGGAGCACCAGATCGGCTGCCCCAGTCCACGGGTTTGACGTGGGCGGCCGACCGGAGAACGTGTCCGGCGTGACACGGACTGGCATGCCGACCGAGGGCCTGGAGCAGCTGGTGGCCCGTGCCCGGCGGCAGGCCCATCTGCTCGTGACCGCCGGTCGGCTCGAGCAGGCCCGCGACGAGCTACTGCGCGCGGAGGCCGTGCTCGCCGCCCGGGCCTCGAGCGCCCACGGCCAGCGCGCCCGCCGGGCGGCACACCGGGCGCTGCGGGACGTTCCGACGGCAGATCCGGCACCGCTGTCCGGGCCGGGTGGTGTAGTCGATGTCGTCGGCCGGCCGGCGCAGCCGCTCGCTGGCGCCGGACGGCTTGAGGCGGACCTGCCCGGGACTGACGCCGCCCGCGGTGAGCCTGACCCGCCCCATGCCCGACATCGTGCCGCCTCGCGTCCCGCCCGACGCTCCCTCGGAGGAGGGACTCCGCCTCGCCGCCTCCCCGGCCGGCGGATGGCCCGACACGCCGGCCCAGGCCATCGGCCGGCCGTCATGCGGCCAGCCAGGTACCTGTCCTCGGCGCTTGCCCCGGCCGTGGCGGCCCTGTTGGCGCGTCCGACCGGGCTGCCGCGGCCGTAGCCTTCGACGACCTCGACGCCGACACGCACGCCGGAATCCGCGCATCGTGTGAAGTCCGGCCGCAGTGTCGCAACGAGACCGCGGGGATTCCCACACACGACACCCGTCCTGGACGCGACACAGTCTAGGTGACGACACCCGCGGTCCAATCCGCGACACAGGCGGTCCAACTGACGACACAGAGCACTGCGCGCCCCGCGCGCCAGCCGCCTTACTACCGTCCTGGGGCGTGGGCATCGAGCGGAGTGAGCTGGAACTGGTCTGGCCGCCCCAGCTCTTCGCCGAGGAGGCGTCAGCGCTCCTCGCTGCCGGTCACGACGACGAACCGACCCTCGGCTGGTTACTCGACGAGGCCTTCCACGGAGACGCGGGATGGCAGCTGTTCCGTGAGGAGACTGCGAAGGCTCCCTTCCCAGGCCCGAACGCCTTCCAGGCGATGCACAGTGCCTTCGTGGAGCAACCGCCCAGTCGGGCGACCGCGCTGGTGCAGTCCCTGGTCGAGGAGGCTGAGAGGCTTCCTCGGTATGTCCCCAGGCGGTACTACAGGGCGCGGCAGCGACCAGTGGAACCGCCGGCGCGGTTGACCCTGACCGAGACGAAGGCGAGCTTCGCCCGGGTCGTCATGCAGCTCGCGGAACTCGGCTACTTCGAGCGGGCCTTCGGCAGCTCGTGCGTGGACGACGCCGACAACCCCGACATCAACGGCCAGCGGCAGCTGTCCGAACTCCTCCACGAGGACCAGGTGGCCGAGCACGACGACTACGTGCACTTGTGGCCGATGCGCCCCCGCGACTGGGGCGACCCGTGCGCCACATGGCCCGAAGACCTGTTCTGCGACCTCATCGAGGCTCTTCACGATCTTGTAGCTCGTCCCCGTCGCCGGCACTGGCACGACTACGGCAACGAGTGGGACTACGGCGACTTCGCCCGCCGCCCCGGGCAGGCGGTGTACCGGTGGCGCATCAACGAGGTACTCGACCGCTCCGAGGTTCCGCTCAGGTTGGCCGAGTCCGGCCCGGACATCGGCCGCCTCGTCACCTCGGCCGGTGACCCGCGGGACGAGCTCGTGGAGCGAGCTCTGCAGTCCCCAGAGCCGAAGGCCCTCCAGCGCATCGAGCACGCCATCGCGCAGTTCCGGGACCGGCACGCGACTACGGCCGCCAAACGGGAAGCGACCCGCGCCCTCGCCGATGTCCTCGAGCTCCGCCGCGGTCTCCTGAAGGAGGCGCTCTTGTCCGGCGACGAGGGCGACCTGTTCCGCATCGCCAACACCTTCGAGGTCCGCCACCTCAACGAGCGGCAGAAGGCCGACTACGACCCCATCTTCTTGGACTGGGTGTTCTGGTGGTACCTCGCCACCATCGAGCTCACCGACCGGCTGCTGGCCCGCCAGGAGAAGGGCTGACGTCCTGAGCTTCGGGCGGCCGGCGGCCGGCGGCGCTAGGCCGGCGGCTTGGCCACACCCATGCCCTTCAGGGTCGCGGACACCACGCCCATCGCGTCTCTGTCGAACCCCTGCTCGAGGACGCGGAGTTGATGCGGGATAGGGCGCAGCCCCTCCCGCTGGCCCTCGAAGGTCCCGTCCGGGCGGCGGTTCTCGTCGGGCACCACTTCGAGCAGCCCGTAGCGGGCGAGGTACTTGTGCGTGGCGTAGGTGTCCAGGGAGAGCCCGTGGAACTGGATGCGCGTCGTCCCGTCTAGCTGCGCCGTCGTCCCCGGAGCCCAGGCGAGCAAGCCGACGTGGGCGAGTAGAGCGAAGAGCAAGGCCATCTCCGAGTCCGAGAGGACCGCGTGCCAGCCGCGGAGGAAGAACGACGGCGGTAGACCGAACACCGGCTCGAACGGCTGGGGGACTCTGTACGGGAGGACGCTGGCCCGCTCCAGGTCCCCGGCCTCGTTGAGCAGCATGAAGCCCTCGTACTTCGCCTTCCGTCGGGAGCCGTTGGGCAGATGGACGAGTTGGACGTCGTCGTGCGCCAGGTGGTTGAGCGTGCTGCCGATCTGGCGAACGCGGTTGTCATGCGGAGAGGTGTAGGTGCGTCGGGGCCCCGGGCGGCTCTCGGTCGCGATGGCGATGAGGTCCGACCAGGTCGGGGGGCCACCGCGGTCGGCGACCGGGGGGAAGACCGGCCTGTCGTTCAACGGTCGACGCCCCGGAGGGGTGGTGCACTGGGCGATGAAGACGGCCGTCAAAAAGAACTCCATCGCCGATCCGGTCGGCGCAATGAGGCGGGTCGCCGGCGGGCGCTTCGTCCTCGGCGGCACCTTCCGGTCCGAGAACGTGCCGGGGGGCAACGGGCGCTCAAGTCGCGAGAAGGACCGACGGATGAGGATCCGGTCCGGGCGGCGGCCGTTCTCCCACTCGGCCTCGAGGGCGGCTAGCACCGTCTCCCGCTGGCGTCGGACGTCCAGGAGCCTCAGTCGCTCGAGTCGCGTCCAGTGACGCTCCTCGGGGGTCGGCTTGCGACGACTTGAAGCCGTATTCGGCTTACTGTCTTGAACGTCCATTCCTGTCCTTGCCCTGCCACCGTGTCGTTGCTCATCGGACGGTGTCGCGGGGCAGGAATGCCCGTGCTCAGCGTACCCCGGCGTCGTCCTCCAGCGGCCGCACTCTGGTGCTCGAGCGGGACACGCAGCGAGCGGGAGAGGCGATGGAGGAGATGGCGATGGCCGAACTGGGGACCGTGGCCGGTCTGACGGGCCTCGGGCTGGTCATCGCCGTGCTGCTCATCGTCGTCGTGTTCGTGGGCCTGGGCATCTGGTCCCTGCGGCAGGATCCGACGCGGCAGACCCATGTGCTCGCCCTGCTGGACCGGCTGGTCAACCTCGTCGCCGCCGTCCGCGCCGGGGCGCCGGCGTCGCCGGCGGAGGACAGCGCCCCGACGGTTGAGGCGAAGCCCGCGGACGACGCCGCATGAGGGCCCGCTCGCGGGAATCACGACTGGTCGGTGAGGACCGCTCGGACCTCGGCGTACGGCACGACCAGCGGTTGCCCCGGTGGGACTGCTCGGCGGCGGGCCGTGAGGTGGTCGGCCAGACGCGTGATGCGGTCGGCGTTGCGCCGCGCCCAGTCGTCGATCTCCCGAAGGAGGTCATCGGCTCGCTGTCCGAGCGCGGTGTCCCGTTCCTCGTCGCTGACGCTGCCGGTCAGGCCCACACCGCGGTGCCAGTTGTCCTTGTCCACCTCGGAGTTGTCGGCGTTGGCCTCATGTAGCACGGCCATCTCGGCGTACAAGCCGGCGAACGCGACCCGGAAGCTGGCCACGGGGTCCGCCGTCCAACGGGTGTCGCCGAACTCCAGGCCTGCGGAGCCCTCGAACAGGCCACCCTCGAAGCTGGGCGCGGCGCCCTCGTCGAAGAAGATGATGTGCTTGAACTCGATGCCGTTGTCGAGGGCGGCGACGGCATGCCCGGCTTCATGGACATCGACGTGCCGGGCGCTGCTGTACTGCCTGTAGTCGCCGTCGCCCTCGTCGTCTTCGAGAGGCGTGACGCGCACTCGCTCCGCTCGGTTCCTCAGCTCCTGCAGATGGTTCCGCCGGGGCGGTCGAGCGGCGACGGGTTGGGCGGCCGCGTCGACGTCGTCCTCGTGGTCGTCCATGAGGACGAGTCTGCCCGGCCCCAGCGGGCGTGGTCCCTACGACCAGCGCACCGGGACGTCGAACAGGGTGAGCAGCGGCCAGTCGCCGGGGCCCTTGCATGCGGTCGACGCGGTGCGCTGCCGCGCGAGGGCGGCGCGCATGGACACCGGGACGACGACGTGGTCGCCGTCGGCGGTGCGCAGCGCCCAGACCTTGTCCGGCGTGGTCTCCGGGTCGGTCTCGACGGCGGCGAGGAGGTGCCGGACCTGACGGCCGGAAGTTCCAGCTTGCCGGTCGGCACTGCTACCGCTCTGGCCTGCATGTCGCGGAGGGTCACGGACAGCAGCGCCAGTGTCACGTGTCAGACGCCGTGACACTGCCACTGGACTTCACACATCCTCCGTGCGCGTCGCGTGCCGCTCCGGACGGTGTCGGGACATGGGGCACACGCACGGACCGGGCTCTCGGGCTCGGCGACCGAAGTACCAGCCCGTCCACGTGCAGGACATGGCCGGGCACCTCGCTGCGCTGCAGGCCTTCATCGACGAGCAGGGCCGTGCCGCGGCGACCCGGCTCAACGACGACATCTTCTGGCGGAGGTGGACGGAGCACTGTCAAGAGGTGGCGGAGAAGTACGGGCTGATCATCGACCCGGAAGACGCGCCGTTCCTCGCGTTCGAGGAACTTGTGCTGCAGCGCCGTGCCGACGGCAAGCCGATCGCCGCCTCCACCACGGACCGCTATCTGGCCGCAATCCGGTGGCGGTACGCCGAGCTGGGGCGCGTACCGGCGCACCAGCGGCCCGAGAACGCCAACGCGTGGCGGGAGCTGCGCCGGGGTCAGCGGAAGCAGGAGGGAGAGCGGCGCGCGGCCGGTGATCCGCCGCGGGAGCAGGCGGTGCCGCTGTTCCGTGAGGACCTCGTCCGGATGCTGCGGGCCGAGCCACCGCGGACACCGTGGCTGGATGAACGGCGGGCGCTGGTCCTGCTGGCGCTGGACACGGACCTGTCAACGCCGCAACTGCAGGAGCTCGACACCGCAGACGTCGAGCTGATCGACACCACCGACCCGACGGAGCCCGGTGGCATCCGCGTGGCCGGGTACGAGCTGCCCTGCGACCACGCCGAGCGGTTCCCTGGTGTGCCGTGGGACTGCACCGCCTGCGCGGTGCGCGCGGCGCTCGCCGCGCGCACCGGCGGAGGGCCGCTGCTCACCAGCGGCGCAGAGGCGCTGCCGACGTACCTGGGTGTTCGTCGGCGGCGGTGGGCCGGATTGCAGATGGCGCGTCGCTACGGCCCGGCGCTGGACGTCGATCCGACGTTGAGTCCTCGGGCACTCGCTGGGCTGCGACGCGGCCTCGTGCTGACCGTCGATCCGAAGGGTGCGGGCTTCCGGTGGGCGCGGGCGCGGGCGTGGACGGCGCTGAGCTGGGTCTGCGGCTTCCGGATGGGTTCCGATGTCGCCGGCCTCGACCGGTGCGCGGTCGCCGTCGATGCCGCGGGCCGTGGCTACCGGATCGACCTGGCGGCCACGAAGGACGACCCGGAGGCGGTGAAGGACGTCGCCCGTCCGCTGGCGTGGAGCGCCACCGGCGGCCCGTCGGCGGCGCAGGCGGTCGCGGAGTACCTGTGTGTGCGTGACGCCTCGGCCGGCCGGGCCGGGACACTGCTGGTTGAGGCCGTGCCTCCGCACGGTCCCGTCGCCCGGCTGCGCGCGTGCACCCTCGCCGGCAAGGACCTGGACCTGCTGTGTGAGTACGCGGGCCTGCCGAAGGTGTACAGCAGCTACTCCACCCGGGTGGGCTACACCCAGCAGGCTGAGCGGGACGGCTGGCTGGTGGAGGAGATCTCTGCGGGCCTGCGGCACCAGTCGCTGGAGACGACGGTGCAGCACTACACCGGCGCCTCCAACGCCCGCGGCGCGGTGACGAAGCTGATCAACTCGAAGCCCGGTTCCGAGGAGCGGGTGGCGTGAGCCGGCAGGAGGCCCGCTCTCGGGCACAGACCGAGGTCGTCGATCGCCGTCGGCGCACCGAGCAGGAGCAGTCCGACTGCTACGCGCTCGGCAGCTACTTGCGGTGGTGCGAGGTCAATGGACAGCCGCCGCGGCCACCCGCAACCTCGGACCCCGGGTACCCGGGGTCCGAGCTGGTGATGCTGGCGTTCCTGTACGCGCATCCCGGCTGGTCGCACACCTACGCCACGACCCTGGTCCGGCTGATCGGCACCGATCACGTCCGGGGCGGCCACCCGGACCCGCGTGGCCAGCTCACCGAGCAGTACCTGCATGCGCTCAAGCGCGCGGAGGGGCTGCGTAAGGGCCGCGCGACCGACGCGCTGACGCAGGAGCAGGTGACTATCGCGCCCGAGCGCGCCCAGCACGGCCTGCGCCCACCGACGCCGCTGGCGGTCCGGCTGCGCGGGGTGATCGCCGCCGCCGAGGCCCTCGGAGTCGACGCGACCCTGCCCGGCGGCTGCATCCAGCAGCTGCCACGGACGGCCTTCGAGATCCGGCCCGACGCCGTGCTCCTGACCGTGCACGATCGCTGTGCGCGCAACGGCCGCGACCACCGCCGGTGCGGCCGCCGCCTGGACGCGGATCGGCAGGCTTCGTTCTATGCCGCGCTGGTGCTGGCGCTTGAGGCCGCCGGCGACGCGGACTTGCCGTTGGCTCCGCGGCTCGATGCGCACCGCTCCCTCGATGAGATGGTGCTGCAGGACAACCGCCGGCTGTTCGAGGCGTGGCGGCGGGCGCATCCGCTGCGGACGTCGGAGGTGACGACCAGCTACGGCGGGCGGAAGGTCCTGCGCGCGCAGATCGGGGAGTGCTGGGCCGCCGACCGGATCGAGGACCGGGTGTGGTGGCTGGCCAACGTCGACAGTTGGCTGTGGCTGCGTCGCCGCGACGTGGCGTACACCCTCGCCGGCGTGGTCAACGCCCGCCGGCACGTCGAGCTCGAGCGGCTGTCCCTCGGCCGCCTGGAGGTGACCTCAACCGGCTTTCGGTACGTGCTGCGTCCGCATGAGCACAAGGGCGGGCAGATCACCGGGCAGCGGGGCGGTAAGCCCGGTGACTTGGTGCGCAGCCTCGACCACCTCGCCGATGACCCCGCCGACTGCTCGACCGCGTGTCCCGCCTGCGCGATGCGCGATCACCTCGAGGTCCGGGTCCGCAGCGGCGCCGGCCCGGACGATCCGCTGTTCATCGGGCTCAAGGGAGAGGTGCTGCAGAGAAACGGTGCTCGTGCCGCGGTTCGCCGGCTGTACGCGCTGGTGGCCGACCTCGACGCGGACCCGGACGCGGTGCGGGTGATCGGCACCCGCACGCTGCGCGTTACCGGAGCCTCCCTTGCCTGGCAGGCCGGGATGTCCGCGCGGGAGATCGCCGACGAGATCACCGGGCACGCCAGTGAGTACATGGCGCTGTTGTACGTGCGCCGGGTCGACCCGTTCTCGTGTGACCTGACGCTGTCCCTCGATGGAAAGGAGCGCCGTGGCCGCCGGCCGGCAACCCGCAACGCCGCTGGTTCGGCGGCGCGTACTGCTGCCGTCGAGGAGGCCGCACGCGCCACTTGAATCGGCACGGCCGGGGGTGACTCTCGCCCGGATGCGACGGGCCCGGGCAGCCGATGGCTGCCCGGGCCCGTCGCCGTGCGGAAGCTGCGGTTTGCGATGGCTACTGCCCGTTGGTGTCCTCGTCGGTCGGCAACCGGCAGGCGTCGTGCATCTGCATGTACTGCTTGGCCGTGTCTCTGCCGCGGCGGGTGGTCTGAGCGGTCTGCTCGAGTTCCGGGCCGGTTCGCCGACCGTCCGGGCCGAGCAGCTTGCGGGCGGCGTTCCCCGTGGCGTCGTTGACCTCGCGCCGGTAGGCGAGCAGCACGTCGATGCTGCGGTGGCCGATGGCCTCGCCGATGGACAGGTCGTGGCGTAGCGCGGCGCCCAGCTCCTCCTCGGTCAGGCGGCGACGGGCGGGGCGGTTCTCGGTGGATTCCATGCGAGGGACGGTCCGGTGACCGCCTCGACGCGGCAGTCACCCGAGGAGCAGCTTGCGGGCAGCGTTCGTCTTCGCGCCGTTGACTTCTCGCCGGTACGCGACGAGCACGTCGACCGTCTTGTGGTCGGTGACGTCCTGCACCTCCGGGATGCTCAGCTTGTCGTCGCGGAGCGCCTCCGTGACGAAGCCCGACCTCAACGAATGCGCGGTGTACACCGCCTTCTCGCCGGTGGGCGGCTTGCGCATCAGCCCGGCGGCGACCGCGAGCCGCTGGACGGCGTCGTTGATGCCCTCGCCGGTCAGCCGAGGAGCTCGGCCATCCTCGCCGACCTTGAGCGTGCCGGCGCCGGTGAGCGCAACGAACACCGGCTCGTCCGGGCGTGGCGGCCGGCCGAGCGCGACGGTCAGCTGCGCGCGCCATGCACGCAACGCGGTGGCCGGGCACGCCTTGTCCGAACCAGGTGCCGCCTGCGGCACCCACTTGGGCTTGCCCCGTCCCTCCTGATCGGTCTTGCTGCGGCGGAAGATGGCGGCGAGGCCGTCCTCGCCGTGGTCGGTGAGGTCCCGCCAGTTCAGCGCTGACAGGTTGGACCGGCGGCCGGCGGTGTAGAAGCCGACGAGCAGCAGCGCCCGGTCACGGGCGATGACCAGCGGAGTCACCGGGCACTCGGCGGCCAGCAACCGGGCCAGCGCACGGTCGGTAAGCCCGGGCAGGGCGGCCCAGCCGCCGGCGTCGGCGGCCGCGGCGTGCACCGCCTGGTGCAGTGCCTGGCGGGTCATCGGGCCGCCGGCAGTACGGTGTGGTGTGCGGGGCGGCTCGCCCTTCTTCGTCCGGCGCGGAGTGGGGACCGCCGGGTGAGCGAAGACCGAGTCGAGCTTGACGGCCATCGTCCGCAGCTCCCGCAGCGTGCGGACCAGGCACAGCTCGGGGTTGCAGTGGGCGGGCACGACGACGGTCACCGGTTCACCCCAGCGATGCGCCGGGGCGAGCTGAAGGGTCACCTGCTCGGCCTCCAGGGTCACGTCGGCCCAGCCGAGCTCCGCCAGTTGCCCCGCGGTGGCGCCCGTTCGAGCCCGGACCAGCACCGCCGCCCGCTTGCGGGTGGCGGTGTAGCCGGCGCCGGTGGCGGCGGTCAGGCAGGCGTTGATGCGGGCGAGGTCGAGAGCTGCGGCGCGGTGCTCGGGGGCGATCCCGAGCCGGCGCCGGATGCCGCGCATCAGCTCCTGGATACCGGGGTTGTCGCCGGGGCGGGGGAGGCCGATGAACGCCGCGGCGAGGTTGAGCGCGGCCAGCCGGATGCCCACGGTGCCGGCGGTGACCGCCGGCATCAGGCCGCCGTCGGTGTCCCGGAGAAAGTCCGCGGTGGCCTCGTCCCAGATGAACGCATAGTCGAGGAGATGGTTGGCGACCTGCTGTGGGTCGAACGGAAGGGCGGGGAGGTCCTCCTCGCGGCACCACGCCCGCCAGGCGCGGACGTGCCCTCCGTAGCTGGCCAGCGTGCCGTCGGCCCACGCGCTCGCCCGCAGCTCGTCGAGCAGCCGAGCGCGCTCGAGCCGGTAAACCCGCTGGGCGGCGGTGCCGTCACCGAGGTCGGTGACCTCGGCCAGCCGCGCCGGGACCAGCCAGCCACGCTCGTTGAGGAAGGCGTCGAGGACGCGGTCGACGGTCAGGTCGTCGAAGGACGGCTGCTCGATCGTCTCGTCGACCAGCTCGGCCTCGACCACCTCGGCGGCGCTCTTCGCCGCTGCATCCGCGTCGGCCATCGAGACCGCGGCGTCGACGTCCTCGCCCGCGGGGAGGTCGACGGACCGGCGCAGCAGCAGGGCCAGCGCCGAGCTGGTCGAGGCGGTCGGCGCGGTCCGCCGAGGAACGGGGCGGCCAGGGCGAGCGCGCACGGCGCGGCGGGGCAAGGGGACCTCCAGGGGCCGGTCGGGGGGCGGATTCGCCCGGCGTCGGGTTGACGCTGACGGGACGGTGCCGGCAAGCCACTGACCTGCAATCGAGCCCCTCAGCGTCCAGAGGTGTCCCCGAGAAGATCAGTTCTCGGGGATACGACTGGACGCCAGTAACTGGTCCTGACCGACCCTCCGTGCGCCACCATCCGGCCGGTCCCGTCCCAGGCCGGAGACCTCAGCGGCGCCGACCCTTCGACGTCATGCCGATGGCGGCGTCAGGCGACCGAGGACGGCGGCCCCTGCCGGCCGCCGCTGGACGCCGTGCTTGTCCAGCACCCGCCGGATCGCCGTCTGGCTGCGGTCGGCAAGCTCACCGATCTCCCTCAGCGACCGCCCCAACCGGTACTGCTCGACCACGAAGGCCTCGTGCTGAACCTGCGCGCCGTTGGCGGCCGTGGTCCCCGACCGCGCGGTGCCCGCGAACTGCGGCAGGGGACGCAGCGATGGGCGCGAGGGATAGGGCACGGGTGGTGATCGTCCGCGCGCACCGCGATCGATGGAACGCTGCGCGCGCGGCTCCGCTCCGATTTGGTGACCGCCGTCGGGAGCATCGGTGCGGCGACCGCCTCACGGCTCGGGGGCCAGCGCACACCGTTGCATGCGGGTGTGCGACGCGCACCGGGGCTGGTCGTGCGCCGGTACGGTGCGCCGGTGCCCGCTCCCGCCCTGCCGCCGGTGCCGGCAGCATCCGACAGCGCCCTGTTCGGCGCGCCGCTGGTCCGCCGCCACCGAGCCGACGACGACCTGTCCGCCGAGAACGCCGAGACCATCCGGCAGCAGGTGCACGGCGAGCTGCTCGAGCGTTACGGCGACGCCGGCGGCCGACCTGAGCGGCCGCCTCGTCGCCCGCGGGCGGACTTCGGCGCGGCGCCGACCAAGCAGGCCCGGCGGGTATTCGTGGCGAAGTTCAACCCGGCCGAGTCTGCGCCCGGCACCGGCCGCTACGAGGAGTCCGACCCCGCGACCGTCCCGGTGTTGTGGGACTTCACCGCGCCGCCGAGCAGCTGGGTCGGGGACCGGTGGAACCGGCACGTCGCCGAGCATGACGCGATCGCCGCCGGGGACCTGATTGTCGTCCAGCGCAGCATCCCGCGGACCGCAGATGTCCCAGTCGCCGACGACGACGCCTACGGCGGGCGGCGAGTGCTGCTCGGCGTGTGGTGGGTGACGCATGTGCACCGCCGCTGGCTGACCCACCCGAAGAGCAGGCCGGTGACCGAGGCCTGGCACGCGCCGCTGGTCCGGTTCGACCAGGCCGTCGACGTCGAGATCATCCGCCGGCATCCGGAGCTGACCTACCTCGGCCCGTTCACCGACGACCGCCGGGCCACCCTGGTCGCCACCACCCCGGTCGAGGCCGCCGCGCTCACCGCCGCGTGCGGGCTGCCCAGCTGGGTGCTCACCGACCCCGACCCCGTAGCCATCGCCCGTCGACTGGCCGGGCTGAGGACGGGGATGCGCGACAAGGACGTCGACTACGCCCGCAATGCCCGCGCCCGGTACGAGCACATCCACGCCATCGACGTGGCCGCTTCCAACCGGGTCCGCGACCAGCTCGTCGACGGCGGCTGGGACGTGATGAGCCGGGAGCGCCGGCCCCGGTGGGGCGCCGACCTGGCCGCAGTCCGCGCACACCTCGGCGTCAAGGAGCGGCGCGCGGTCGAGGTCAAGGGCAAGCGGAGCAGCCGCTGGACCGACATCGTCCTGCAGCAGTCCCAGTGGGATCGGGCGTGCGCATCTGCCACCGCCGGCGACGACGAGTGGTGGCTGGCCGTGGTCACGAAGGCGCTCGACGCGAACCCGCCGCCGGTGAAGCAGATCGCCGCGCCGTGGGTGGCCCAGCACTGGCCGCCCGCCCAGGTGCGCGCCGCCGGCGGCTGGGCCGGGCCCGCTCCCGACGACTGGACCCCCGACCCGAGCTGACCGCAGCCACCGGTGCGCAACTGTGATCGCGCTCGCCGGATCAAGATCAGGCGCTGTCCGAGGTGCCCGCCAGCCTCCTTCTGCGCGTCGCAAGGGCGCGCAGAAGGAGGATGAAGTGGCGATGAGGATCACCGGCATGAGCGTGCCGGAGCGGGCGTTCGAGCTCAGGCTGCCGGACGTCGGCGTCAAGGTGATCGTGACGACGTCGCAGGACGCCGCGCGGTACGCCAAGACGTGCACCGCCGGGGTCTACCTGCGGTGTGTCGAGGTCGGTGGGGTCCTGGTGGTGTACGTCGGAACCAGTCGGGCCGTCTGCGGCCGCCAGGCCGGCCACTCTGGGGTGGTCGACTGGGTGCTGTTCCTGACCCGTGCCGACGCGCCGGAGTTCGCCTTCGGCTCCGACGACCGCAAGGCGATCGAGTACTGGCTCGCGGCCGCGGCCGGCCGTGCGCAGGGCGGCGGGCGGGTCCGGTGCGGCAACGGCACGGCACCGGAGGACCCGGGCCTGTCGCCGGAGATCGTCGCGGCCATCCGCCGGCCGGTGCTGGCGGCGCTGCAGGCGGTGGCACACCCCGCCGCGGCGCCCGGGCTGCACGACCTCGTCGAGGCCGCCGCGGAGCTCCTCGACATCACTGCGGCCTCGGCGAAGGCCACCATCCGGCCGCGCCCGACGAGCAGGGGGCACGGCCCCGGGCTGGTGAAGCAGCTCATGGCCCACGGGCTGCTCGACGAGGGCGACCGGCTGTACTCAACCATCCGGGGTGTCCGGCAGGACTTCCACGTCCGCCGTGACGGCAAGCTGCAGGACGGGCCGCTCGGCAGTGGACGGGTGAGGGTCTTCCGGTCCGTGACGGGCGCGTACGACGCGCACCGCGTCGCCGTGCGCAAGCAGCTGCCCGCGGACGTCACCCTGTCCGAGGCTGCGCGCCGCAGCGGCGTGGAGGCACTGAAGGTCGACGGCGGGCGCTTCCCCGACTACAGCCTGGCTGCCCTCCGGCGTCTGCTGCCCTAGACACTGGAGGTCGCTGCCGGGTCAACTGCGATGCGGCGCCGCTGGTCGTGCTCCGGTGCTACCAGCGGCGCTGTAATCCGCGGATGTGAGGAGCTACGGGGAGCACGCGTGTGGCCGCCCCGAGCGACCGGAGCCGCCCACCGTCGCGTGAGGAGCCGTCCGGAGATACCGCCTCGCAGGTGTCCGGTGCGACCGACGCCGGGGCGGCCAGGCGTCGCCGGTCGGCGACGTGGTGACTGCCCAACAGCACCCGCATCCCACGGTCTCCGCCACACGGATTGGAAGGAGCCGGACATGTGGGTGATCGTGCGCCAGCAGGACTGGGTGGGCGGCGAGGACGTCGAGGAGGTGATCGGCCCCTTCCCGACGAAGAAGGCGGCGCACGCCGCGCTCACGCACCACCAGCGGCTGATCGACCAGCGGCCACACCCCGATGAGCGCCTGTGGCTCCTCCCGCTGCGGCCGGCGTGATCTCCCGGCACCGACCGGGACTCACGGGTCGGGGTCGAGGTGGCACCGTCGGTCCTGACGACCGGGATCTGAGCGTCCCGGCAGCACCGCGGTGGCCGTGATGACCGGCAGGGGAGCAGGGCTGGAGGCCGGCCCGCCCCACTCGCCGACCGGAGGGAGCGCCGCCGTCCCCATGCCGTACCCCCGCAGCGACCGGCGACTCCGGCTAGCAGCGCACGCCGAGGGCGTCGAAGAGGGTCCGCTGCTGCTGCGGGGACTGCCTGAAGACGACCTCGGGCCTGGCGAGCCGACCGCGCAGGGAGCGGGCGTCACACGTGGCGGAGGCGATGACAGGAACGCGGAGCGGAGTGCCGCGGTAGGCGCTGCTGCAGCGCCTGCGCCCAGCTCACACGGCAACCGCGACGTGATCGCCGGATCGGCGCCAGCGGCTGAGCGGGCACCCCGGCTCTGCGTTCGGGCGACGCGACCCGTCGAATGCTCGGGGCTGTCAGCACCGGGCATTACGTTCGGCGAAGTTCCCGTTACTCCTCGAGGAGGTCGCGCGTGGCGTACTCACGGCGGCGCAAGGCCGGTCGTCCCCGCCAGCACTCGCATCCGCAGCCGCGGGTGATGGTGCCACCGACACCGGAGCAGTGGCCGTCCGGGCGGGACATCGCTGACGTCTGTGACCTGGATGCGATCGCCTCCGCGGCGCTCTCGGAGGTAACCGCGGACGATGTGCTGCGGGTACTGCGCGCGATGCCGGCACGGTCGCGGCAGTACGTGCTCAGCGTCCTCGGCCTGCGGGGTGCGGCCACGGTCAACCGCGGCATGGCCGCGCAACTGCTGGCCCGAGCCCGCGCGGAGTCGGCCGATGGTGAGGTGCTGCGGGACCTCACCGGGCCGCTGGCCTCGGCGTTGGACCACGACCTCGACACGGAGCAGTGGGCAGCGGTGCTCGGCGGTGACCACGGCCAGGCGGCTGTAGTGCTCGCCGAGCATCCGCACTTGGCCGGCAACCTCAACCTGACCGGGCGGGAGCTGTCGCCGGCTCTACTGCGCGCCGGGCTGGCCAATGCCATCGCGACCGACACGGCCGCCTCCGCAGTGGCGCTCACACTGCTGGCGGTCACCGAGGAGACCGCGCGCGACGCGTACACCGAGCTGATCGGCCGCTATCCCGAGATGCCGCCGGTTCCGCATGCCGGGTTGGCTGAGCTGTCGCCCGCCGCGCGGTTGTCCGACCTGGGTCTGACCGGCAACGGCGACATCGACGACGCCTCTCTCGAGCGAGCGCTGGAGAAGGTCCGCAGCCTGCCCGACCTGCGTGCCGCGGCCACCGGCACCGACGCCGGCGATGTCGAGCTGGACGAGCCGGAGGTCGAGGCGGCGGACAGGGCCACCACCGAGGCGCTGCACGGCGGCGCAGACCCGGATGTCGAGGCCGTCATCGACCGCGGCGACCTAGTGCTGATGCGATGGGAGGCGGCGACGGACGCCGCCACCGCGGTCGCCGGCGAGCTACGCGCGGGGCGGTTGCCCACGGACGGGGTCCTGAACCAGGTCGTCGAGCATGTCGAGACCGCGGTCGGGGCACTGCGCGACCTGCGGGCCCGCACGTCCGCGGAGCTGCCGAAGTCCCGTGCCGGGATCCATGAAGGCGTATCGGCGCTCCGGGCGCAGCTGGCGGCGGCCGCTGATGCGGCGTGGTTGCGGCGGCTGGCGGCGCTTGAGGGGCACCCGGGCGTGCGCCCTGCCCTCGAGCAGGTCCGCGCCGCCGCCGCCGCCGCGATCGACGATCGGGAGGTGTCGCGGGAGCCGCTGGCCGCGCTGCTGCGGGTACTCGACCTCATCGCCGCACAGCGCAGCGGTGAACTCGTCGACTTCGCGGCGGTCGCCGAGGCGCAGGCGGCCGCGGCCGCGCTGTGGCCGGAGGCGGCGGCGATCTTCACCGCCGCCGCGATGGGCTACGTGACCGTCCCCAAAGCGGTGTCCGCGATCGACGCCGGCACAGCGGCCGCCGTCAACGTGGGCGAGCTCACCGGTGAGGACGCCGTGGAGGTGTCGACGCAGCTGTCGTTACCGGCCTCGGGCGACGCTCACGCGGAGGACGGGGACGACCGGCGGCTGGCCCCGCGCGTGGCCGCCGGCAACGCCTCCTCAGATCGCAGCGACCTCCACGACGTTCCGGCCACCGACGCCACCTCCGGCCTCGAACCGGGCGTGGACTCCGATCTCCTCGACGGCATCGCCTCCGTCGGTCCCATCGTTCCTGACGAGGCCCTCGCCGAGGGCGCAGATACGGCGGTGGACTCTCCCCAGGGCGCCGTGGAGCGGTCGGACGAGGACCCGGAGCAGGCCCCGGGCACCGCGTCGGACGAGAGCGGCGACGACGCGTGGCCGGACCCGCCCATGCCCGCCGGCGTCGACATCGGCGCCAACACCGAGCTCGACGTCGGCCCCGCCCTTGAGGCCAATGTCGGCCCTCTCGACGGCATCGACGCCCTCGACCTCAGTGAGCTCGATGAGGCCCTCACCGGTGGCGCCGGAGCCGCTCTCGCCGCGGTCGGCGCACACCGCCGCCGGGCCGCCGCCGAGGCGCCGGACACCGCGGCCCCTGCGGCCGACGACGCTCCGGACGAGTCCGCCGACGCCGAGGCCGACGTCGAGGCCGAGGACGTTCCCACTGCGATCGTCAGGCTGATGGCCGACCGCCGGTTCGGCTTGGCCGCGGACATCCTCGAGGCCGCCGGCGCCGCCTCGCCCTCGGTCGCCGCCCGTCGCCTGGCCGCCTACGCCGACGCGCTCACCACCCCTACCGGCCCGCTGGCGACGGCGTTCGCTGAGCTGGCCAGTGAGGTGACCCGCGACAAGCTCGCCGAGGACCGCGCCGGACAGCTGCTGACCCTGGCCGCGTCCGCCCGGATCGCCCTGCTCGCGCCGTCGGCGTCCCCGGCCAACGTGCTGCTGGACCTGCTGCCGTGCGTGGGGGACCAGCCGGCGCTGACCGAGGCAGTCGACGCGCTCGCCGACGCCAGCCGCGCCGGCATCGTCGTCGTCGCTGAGGCAGCCGACGTCGTCGGCACGCTCGCCGCGGCGGAGAGTGAGACCGCCGAGGCGGCCCGCACCGCCGAGGAGTTGCTCACTCCCGGCGGCCGTCGACCCATCAAGTACGTGCCCGCCAACGGCGTGTACGGGGCCTGGCTGAACCCCGAGGGGGAGCTGGGGCTGCTGCTCGGCATGGTCGCCGCCAACGACCCGGAGGACGTCTCTGTCGTGCGTGAGCGGGTCGTCAACCTGCGGGGCAAGGCGGCGAAGGCGATCGATACCACCTTCGCCGAGCTGAACCGCGGCCAGAAGCGGCAGATCAAGGCCGGGGCCCGCGGCACCCTCCTGGCGCGCTGGGACGAGGCGCTGGACCTCGCGGTCCGCTGGGCGAACGCCGCCGAACAGGTCGGGCACGCCTCCGCTACCTCCTCTGGCGCCTGGCAGGCCGCGCCGCTGAACAGGCTGCGGCAGCGGCTGGCCGCCGTTCGCGAGCGTGCGTTCGCCGAGCTCGGCGAACAGGCCGGAGACGACGTTGACGCCGCCGCGACCGTCGTCGCGGCCGCGCAGTTGCTCGACGACGCGTTCTCCATCTGCGAGGGCGGCGCCCCCGGCGGCGGCGAGCCGTCGGCCGCCTACACCGCGCACGCCGAGCTGATGGCCACGGACCTGCCTCTGGCGGCCGACACGCTGCTGCCCGATGCGGGTCTGACCAGCGACACCCTGCCGGCGCTGCTGGCGGTCGCCGCAGAGGCGGCCGACGCCGAGTCCGTCTACGCCCGGCGCGCCGCCCGCGGCGACCACGACCTGACGGCGGTGCTCGTCGCCGGCCTGCGCGCCGAGGACCCGGCGATCGCCGCGGCGCTGGACCGGCAGCGCGCCATCGACATCACCGGCATGGCCGGGACTGTCGGCGACGAGGTTGCCGCGTTGCGCGCCCTCATCGACGCCCGGCGCCTGGCCGGCACTCTCGACGACGGGCCGTGGGCGGCGCTGGCGTCACGGGCGCGAGCGCTGGACGAGAACACCCGGCGCGACTACGGGCGCATCCGATCCGCCGGCGCCGGCATCCGCGCCGAGCTCGATGCTCACCAGCAGCGCAAGATCGACGCGACCCTGGCCCGGATCGCCGAGCATGCGCAGGCCAGCACCACGGTCGCCGCCGCCGCCGACCAGCTGTCGGCGTGGGTCCGAGACGGGCACGTCGCCAGCGCCGAGGAGCACCTGCAGGCCGCGCTCGCCGGACACCCGCTGCCGCAACCGCGCGTCGAGCCGGTGCACCTGCAGCGGTTCTTTCCGGCCGTGCCCGACATCGCCGCCGCGCACCCGAACCTGCTCGGCGAGTTGCACCTGACCCTCTCCGGTGGGCCCCCGTCGGACGGAGTTGCGCGGCTCATCGGCGCGGGGTGCGATCCGGCTGGGCTGCCCGAGGTCCGCCGCGACGCCGCCCGCAAGGCGATCGGCGCGTGGCGGGAGGCGCTCATCGGCGGGCGCGGCACCCAGCGGTCGGTCGAGTTGGCAGGCGCTCTGCGCCTGGTGCTGTCCCAGGCCGGCCTGGAGTTCGGAGAGGTCCGCCAGCACCCTTCCCCGGCCGGGCAGGCCGGCCGGCAGTGGCTGACCCTGCACCGGGTCACCGGCTTCGGCAACGCGCTCACCCCGACCCTCGGCTCGGGGATGAGCACCGACGGGTCGACGCTGCGGCTGCTGCTGGTCAAGAGCGCCCCCAGCCCGACGACGGTGCTGGAGTGGATGAGCAGCGAGGCGCCTGACCAGACGGTGCTGGTGCTGTGGACCGGGCCGGCGCTGTCGGCCGCACAGCGGCGCGCGATCGCCGACGCCGCCCGCGGCCGCCCGCGGCCGCCGCTGCTGTGGCTCGATGCCGCCGCGCTGGCCTACCTGGTGTGCCAGCCTGAACCGCGGCGGTCGACGTTCGCAGCGATCTCGCTACCGTTCACCGCAGCCAGCCCGTACCGCGACACCCCAGGCAAGACCCCGGAGGAGATGTTCTACGGGCGCACCGAGGAGCTGGCCGCGGTGCTGGATCTCTCTGGCCCGTCGTTCGTCTCCGGCGGGCGGCAGCTGGGCAAGTCCGCGCTGCTGCGGGAGGCGCAGCGCCGGTTCATCGAGTCCGGCACCGCCCGGCACGCCGTGCTGACCAGCCTGTTCACCGTCGGGGGGCACGGGGACCCGGAGCGGCTGTGGTTGACGCTGTGGCCGGAGCTGCACCGGGCCGGCGTCGTCGGCGAGACCGCGCCGGCCGGTGACCTGGGCGAGCTGGTGCACGCGGCGGTGCTGCGCTGGCTGGAAGGCAACGCGAGCCGGGCGCTGCTGATCCTCTTGGACGAGGCCGACGCCTTCCTCGACGCCGACGCCGTCGACGCCCGGTTCGCCCACGTCGACCGGTGCCGACGGATCATGCTGGAGTCCGGCGGGCGGGTGAAGTTCGTCTTCGCCGGGCTGCACCGCACCGCCCGCTTCGAGTCGCTGCCCAACCAGCCGCTGGCGCACCTCGGGCGCCCGATCGTCGTCGGGCCACTGCGGCCGCAGCACGCCCTCGAGCTGCTCACCGAACCGCTGGCCGCGCTGGGGTTCGAGTTCGCCGACCCCGAGACGCTCCCGGCGCGGATTCTCGCGCTGGCCAACAACATGCCCGCCCTGCTGCAGCTGTTCGGCGCGGCGCTGATGGAGCACATGGCCGCCCAGCCGGTGCCCGCCGACGGGCCGCCGCAGATGGTCACCGCCGAGGACGTCGACGTCGTGTTCGCCGACGCCGACCTGCGCGCGGCGTACCGGGACAAGTACGTGCTCACGCTCAACCTCGACCACCGTTACCTGGTGATCGCCTACGCGATCGCCGCCGCGGCGCACGAGCACGGCATCGACTACAGCCTGAGCCTGCTGGAGCTGTCCGAGGAGTGCCGGGCGCACTGGCCGGCTGGATTCGCCGCCTGCGGCGCTGACGACTTCCGTGGCCTGGTCGCCGAATGTGTCGACCTCGGCGTGCTCGCCGCCGACGGCGGCCGGTACCGGCTGCGCACCCCGAGCGTGCTGCGGCTGCTGGGCACCGAGGAGGAGGTGCTGGAGACTCTGTACTCCGCGCCCGACCGGCTCACCGTGCCCACCGCCTCGGACGCCGGCAGCCACCGCCGGCCGTTCGGCGAGGCCGGCCGCAGCCCGCTGACCGAACGGCAGCTCGGCAGGCTGTTCGATGCCCGCCGGCAGGTGCTCGCCATCACCGGATCGGCGGCTCTCGGGGTGGGGGCAGTGGTGGCCGCCGTGGAGGCCGCGCACGCCTCCGGAGCGATGTGGCTGGGGGCGCTGACCCGCTGCCACACCGTCACTCCCGACGGCGTCCGGGCCGAGGTCGCAAAGGCGGCCACCGACGCGACCCTCGTGCTCGCCGACGCCCGCGCCGCCTCGACCGACGCGCTGGCGGCGCTGTTCACCGCCGCGGAGGCCGCCGTGGACACCGCCTCGGTCGACGTGACCGTCGCCGTGATCTGCGCGCCGGGCAACGCGCCGGCGTGGGTGACCCGCAGCGTCCGCATCGACCTGGCCCGCGTCGACGAGGCCGGCCTGCGGCTGTGGTGCGACCAGGACAACCTGCCGTTCCCCGACGAGGCGTCCCGCGCCCGGCTGGCCGCGGTCACCGGCTGCTGGCCGAAGGTACTTGCGCACACCGTGGCGCTGGCCGCCGCGGGCAGCCCCGCACCCGGGGCCACCCGGCTGCTGGAGGACACCGCCACGTGGCTGAACGCCGACGCCGGAACCCGACTGCCCGCCGACGCTGGCATCGGCGCGGACTCCGCAGCGCTGCGGGCGGTGTTCGCCACCGCCGCCGAGCTCACCTCCGAGCACGGCGAGCAGCCTGACGAGGTGGCCGCCGTCCTCGCCGACGACGCCGCACTGACCGACGTGGTCACGGCAGCCGGTTTCAGCGGCGTCGCCGCGGCCGTCGACACCCTCCTCGCGTTGGGCTGCCTCGCCGTGGCTTCGGACGGGCGGGTGCAGGCCGAGCCGGTGCTGGCCGCCGCCGTGGCCCGGCAGGAGGCAGCGGGCGGAGCGGACGCGTGACCGCAGCTCCGCCGGCGCCCGGCCGGGTCCTGCCACCCGCCGTGCACGCTGCACTGCACGCGGCGGCGACGGTCGTCGCCGGCCGGTCGAAGCAGCCGATCGACCCGGATGCCGTCGTCGCCGACGCCGACGGCATCAACCGGATGCTGGGTCTGCTGGAGACGGTGCCGGCGCTGCGGGCCGCCGCCGCGCACCTGCGCACGCAACCGTCCCGACCTGCGGACGGCGACGGTGACGATGGGCAGCCGGTCGCCGACCTCCTGCTGTCGTCGGACGCCGAAGCCGTCGGCCGCGGCGTGCGGGCCGTGCGTGGCCTGCTCGCCGAAGAGCGTCGGGCCCGCGGCCGGGCCGCCCGGCAGGCCGCCGCGGCCGAGAAGGCGCCGCCGCAGCAGCGAGGGGCTGCGCGTGCCGACCGCCGGCTCGCTGAGGCTCGCGCTGCCCGTGACCGGGCGCGCGCGCAGGCCTCCGCCGCCGAGGCCGCCGCGGCCCGGCTGCGCGACGAGGTCGCCGAGCTCACCGACGCCCTCACCGCGCTGGAGGCCCGCGCCGAGGCCGCCGAGGCGCAGCTGGCCGCCGCCCGCCGCGACGCCGCCGAGCCGCTGCGCGCCGCCGATCACCTGGCCGCCGCGCTGACCCCGGGCGATGTCCGCGGCCCCGTCGACCCGCGGGGCGTGGGCGCCGGCGAACCTGAACGGGTCGACCCGACGCGCGCATCTGTGCTCGCTCCGGCCGTTGACACCGAGCGGCTGGCCGCTGCCGCCCGCATCGCCGGCCTGCCCGCCGACGTCGCCGCGACGGTCGCGCAGTGGCTGCCTGCGGTGCTGGAGGCGTTCGCCCGCCCACCGCAGCCGGTCGCGGTGACCGCCGAGCGGGAGCTGCGCGTCGATGTCCTCGGTGGCGGCGCCGAGGTCGGTGGCTCGTGTGTGCTGGTCACCGCCGGCGACACCCGGCTTCTGGTCGACGCCGGGTCCCGGCCCGGCGGCAGCGACGCCGAGTCGATCGCACCGCGTCGAATCGAGGAGGCGTTCGCCGGGCCACTGCACGGCGTCGTCCTCACCCACGCGCACAACGACCACGCCGGCTGGGTGCCCGTGGTCCTCGCCCGCCGCCCCGACACCCCTGTCTATGCCACCGCGCCGACCGCCGACCTGCTGGCAACCATGTGGTTCGACTCGGCGAAGGTTCTGGCGCGCCGCGGCAGCCCGGGCCAGGCCGCCCCGTTCGACCGTACCGACGTCGAGCGGGCCCTGGCGCGGCTGGTGCCGACCTCGTATGGCCGTCGGCAGCGGGTCGCCGACGTCGAGATCGAGCTGTTCCCGGCCGGTCACATCGTTGGTGCCGCCGGTGTCGTCGTGCACACGGGGGGCAAGCGGGTCGTCGTCACCGGCGACGTGTCCCGGCCCGGGCAGAAGACCGTCGGCGGCATCGAGATCCCCGAGTCCGCGAAGGGCGCGGACCTGATGCTGCTCGAGTCGACCTACGCCGGGTCCGGCCGCCGTGCGCCGCGGGAGGTCGAGGTCGCCCAGCTGGTGCGGGACGTGGCCACGGTCACCTCTGCCGGTGGACGGGTGCTCATCCCCGCGTTCGCCCTCGGCCGCGCACAGGAGGTCGCCGCGGTCCTGGCCGAGCACCTGCCCGACGTCGACGTCCTCGTCGACGGGATGGCGCGTGACGTGACCGCGGTGTACGAGTCGCACACCGGCCCCGATGGCGGGCCGCTGCGCATCTTCGGTTCCCGCGTGCGCCGCGTCCCTACCGGTGGCACTCAGGCCGCGATCGCGGGTCTGCGCTCCGGCGTGGTCATCGCCACCTCGGGGATGCTCACGGCCGGGCCGGCCGTCTCCTGGGCGCGAGAGCTGCTGCCCGACCCCGCGGCCGGGCTGATGATCGTCGGCTACCAGGACGAGGAATCTCCCGGTGGGCGGCTGCTGGCGCTGGCTGAGGCCGGCGGTGGGCGGTTCGAGCTGCCCACCGCCGGCGGCTCACCGGTCGCCGTAGATGTCGCCGCGCATGTGGCCCGCTACGGCCTCGGCGCACATGCCTCGGCCGACGAGCTGGTCGCCATCACCGCCGAGGCCGGCGCCCGCGAGGTGATGCTCGTGCACGGCGAGGCGTCCGGGCAGGCGGCATTCGCACAGCGGCTGGCGATGAGGCAGCAGGCCACGACCCCAGCCGGGCTGTGGCGTCCGTCGTCGCCCGTGTAGCCCCCGACGCCCTCGGCAGACCTGCGCCGGGACACCGGTCCCCTGCGTGCTCGGTCAGCACCGACGAGTCGGGCCTACAGCGGCAGCTCGGAAGGCGACTATGCCGCCTACGGGCCGACCTCGGAGATCGCCGACGCAGGCGCCGGTGCCTCCGGGCCACGGCGAGCGACGGGAGACCTGCGTCGCGAAGGTCTGGCGGCGCTAGCTGCACGCTGTGGCCGTCTGATAGGCAACGGCAGCGGCGCTGCTTCTAGGGTCTACCGGTGGCCCAGTGCCCGCACGGCGCGGCTTCCGTCGGTGGTGCAGAGGCGATCAGCCGCGGTCATCGTCATGAGGCGTCTCCTCGTCCGGTCGGTGTGGAATCGCCGCGACGAGCAGGGCCAACTCCTCGTCGGACAGTGCAGTCAGCCGGCTCTCGAGTTCCTCGAGAAGTCGGCGACGATCCGCCCCCCGACGGAGGTCCTGCGCGGCGGAGACCAGGGAGGCACCGAGAAGCCCTCCGGTAGCGAACGCACCGATCGGCACGGCCAGAGCCCCCGCGACAAGGCCGTCGTGGTAGCCGGCGTGGACGCCCCGGGCCCGTGCCAGGAGGTCGGTCGAGGTCGTGTCCAGTGCGGCGGCGATGCGTGCAACGACGTCGGGCTGAGGCTTCCGCTCGCCTCTCTCGATCTTCCCCAGGTACTCGAGGCTGATCCGGGCGGCGTCCTTGACCTCCTTGCGCGTCGCCCCGCGCTCGAGCCGCAGCTCCTTGATCGCGTCGCCCAGTCCCTCGTACGGATCGGCAGGCGGGATGGTCACGCTGCCTCCTGTACCAAACAGTACTTGACAGTACCTACGGGTTGCTGGCATGTTGCCGTGTACCAAACAGTACCAGGGAGGGCAGCATGGACAAGAACACGGCAGCGACGACGGGTGGCGTCGTCGGAACCGCCGCGGGCTGGGCGGTCGCCGGCCCGGTGGGCGCGGCTGCATTGGGGGCCGCTGGCGCCGCGGTCGGCCGGTTCCTCGGAGCTGCCCCGTCGACGGACGCGACGACCGCCGAGGGCGGCGAGGCGCCCGCGGGTGAGAACCTCGACCAGGCCGGTTGATCCGGAATGACCAGCATGGATCCCGCACTTCCCGACCGGGTCCTCCTGCTCCGTACCGGCGACAACCAACTGGCGGCGGTCACCCCGGGGCGGCCGACGAAGGACTGGCAGCCGCTGGCGAAGGCGGCGTTCGAGGCCGTCGCCACTCATCTGTTCGACCGGGACGGTGCACCGGCGCAGAACGCCAGCGTTCGGCACTTCGTGATGCGCCCGGAGGACCTCCGGGCGTGGGACACGCTCCAACGGCGCGGACAGGGCGGCTACTCCTACGGCAGCCTGTGGAACGACACGGGCATCCATCGCAACGTCCAGATCAAGGAGGTGCCGCCGCCGGCCTCGGCGTCGGGGGCGCTGCCGCCCTTCGACCCGCTCGCCGTGGCCACCGCGCTCGCCGTCGCACAAATGCAGGCTGACATCCGCCGGCTCACCGCGCTGGTCGAGCAGATGGCCCAGGACGTCAAGGCGATCCTGCAGTTCCTGCGGCTGGAGCAGGAGGCCGAGGTCCTGGCCGCCACCGAGACCATTGACGAGGTCTACGCCCGTTACCGCGCCGAACACGGGATCGGTTCCACCGACTGGGATCGGCTCGCCGGTCTTGAGCACGTGCTCAAGAAGCAGCACCGCCAGCTCATCAGCGAACTCCACACGGTCGCCGACACGCTCGGGTTCACCAGCGTGGACCAGGCGACGGCGGTCGAGGCCATCGAGGCCGAACGGGTGCAGAACCTCATCCACCTCGAGTGGTACCTGCTGCGCTCGCTGAAGAAGTGGGGGGAGTTGATGCTCGCGAGGAAGGCCGACAGGAGAGAGAACAGCTTGTCCGCGGCGCAGGAGGTCCGCCGGCTCGGCGAGCAGTACGTCGACGATGCGCGCGAGGCCCTCCAGCGAATCAAGAACGCCGACAGCGTGATGGCCGGGCGCAGCGCCTGGGCACGCCTGTTCAGCACCGATGGCATCGTGCTCGGCGCATACCGTGACGGCGAGGCCGCCAGCGCCGCGTGCGCACGCCGGACCCAGGTGCAGGCTCTCACCGCCGTGCGGAAGCGTCTGCCCGCTTCCGTCGCCGCCGGTCCGGCTCGCCTGGAACTGGAGGCGGCACCCCCCTCACCCGTCACCGTCATGCCGACGTCGGACTGACCTGCTGCGGGATCTCTGGTCGCCCAGCCCACCGGGAACCGGGTGGGGTCCCCAGCGCCGGGGGTGGCGTCGGGATCTTCCCGACGCCACCCCCGTCACGGCCCTGCTCAACTTCAGCTCAGCATGTGGAGGGCCGTGCGGTCCTGGCCGCTCACGGCAGTGGGTGCCGAAGCCGGCTGCCCACCGGCCGTGGGGCGCACGTGCCGCCGCGGCTTCTCGGTCAGATGACCGAGATGGGGGCCTGCGCCTCGGAGCTCTGCTCGGTGGCTGAGTCGGCGGCGCGAACGGAGGCCGTGACGGAGATCCCGTCCATGCCGAGGCGGTCCAGTTCGGCGAGCACGGCGGTTGCGACTGCTGCGGGTGTGTGCCCGCTCAGCGCGATCAGCTCGCGCAGCACCGGCGCCTCCTGCCCGGGGGACGCCAAGTGACGCGCGGCCCGGACACGCGCCGCCGCGGAGGGCCGGCGAGCCGCCCGATCCTTCGGCGTCAGGCCGTCCTCGAGCTGCGCCGCCACCGTCGCGATCTCGTCCGTCAGGTCCTTCATCGTGTAGCAGAGGTCCAGGCCCAGCGCCCAGTCCAGCGACGTGACCGCCCGCAGGTTCTCGTAGTCGTCGTTGGACTCAGCGTCGACGACTTCCTCCAGGGCCAGGATGCGGACCTTGCCGTTGGCCAGGTCCTGGGTCAGGTAGTCGTGCGGGGGGTTGCTGGCGTACGTCATGTCGGTCTCCACAGGTCAGCAACGCGCCGCGGCCCCACGGGACGCGGCACGATCGGTCGTTGTCTGAGGCGGCCTCAGCGGGACGTCCACCGGCAGTGCGGCTGCCAGAGGGGAATCCGAACGACTGGGGCGGTGGGTGGTGCACCTCCGGTACGGCCGGAGCAGCGGGCCACCGGTTGTGATGTTAGCGGTCTCGATGCTGGGTGCCATCACACGACCGGGTGAACGAGGCGGGCAGCATCCGGGCTTCTCGGATGCTCGTTACCGCTGCCTGCTCTCCCATCGACCCGACGGGGGAGTCAGTCCCGGAGCGCTGCCCGTCGACTTCGCCGTAGCGCAACGGGCGGTGGATGCTCCCGCGGCACCCTGACCCACGCGGTGGCGGCCGGGCGCGGCGGAGCGGGGTGATGGCGCCCGGAGGGTGAGGGTGCGGTTCGCGGGAAGCATGGGAGCGATGGGGCGGTGTCGGCGTCGCGGTCACCGGCGTCGACGGTGCCGCCTGTCACCGTGGCGGCCGTGACCTTCCAGTTCCGTAACGGCCGGGCGGGCCGGTAGGTGGCCGCACGGCAGCAGGCGAAGTCAGGTAACGGCGTCTACGTGCTTCTCGTGGTCGTGCTCACCGCCCTGTACCAGTTCTTCGGCCCGGACGGGGCGGGGCCCGAAAAGCCGGAGCCGGTCGCGGTGGTCGTGCCGGACCTCGCCGGTGTGCAGCTCGACGTGGCCGACGCGCAGCTGCGCGAGCTCGGCCACCGCGACTACTTCGACGACGGGGAGCCCATAGTCCACGACCTGTCCCCGCGGGAGCGGGTCGAGTACGCGTCGACGGGCTCGGAGTGGACGGTGGTCACCACGCGGCCGGCCGCCGGGCAGACGTGGGCGGTCGGCGACCCCATCTACCTCTTCGCGTTGCAGACCACGGAGTACCAGTGGTTCGGCGCGCATCCGGTGATGCCACCGCTGCCGTCGGACGTGGCCGTCGCCGACCTGACCGCGCAGGGGCAACTCCTGTTCGAGGTGGAGGACCTAGTCGACTTCGCCCACGCTCCCGGGCACGAGCCGCCGCATCCGTCCTTCCTGGGGTCGTTCCAGCAGCCGATACCTGGATTGCTCGACGACCCGTCGCTGGAGCCGCCGGCCGAACAGGCCGCACGCGCCGAGCTCGCGTCTGCGTCGCCGTACACCGACGCGCCGCTGATCGGGTCGGTGCCGGCGACGGGAGCGCCGCTGCGGATGGGACAGATGCTCTTCGTGACCGTGGGGGACGAGCCGCAGACGGAGTACTCCAGCGGTGGCAGTAGCGGAGGCCAGTACGGGTACGGGTACGGGTACGGCGATGGCGACGACGACTTCAACGTGCCGGGATGGGCGTGCCCGACGCGCTTCTGCTGACCTTGCCCACCAGCCGGGGGGCATTTCGGCGCTTCTCGTCGGCAACTTCGACGCGCGCAGGGTCGACCTTCACCGGTAGAGCCCCCGCGGTGCAGGAAGGCTCGTCCAGGAGCTTCTCCCCCGATCTTCGGGCAGCCGCAGCCCGGGGACGGGACGATTCCTCCATCGCCGCGGCGCGTCGTGGGCGTCTGCCCGTTCAGGCGTGGCACCCTCGGCCTGAACTGCTGGCTGAGGGCCGAGTTCGACACCCGTTCCGCAAGGAGTCGAACCGTGCTCAGGCACCGGCGCCCCACCTGTTCCCATGCCCGTTCCCACGCAGGTCTCTCCGCTCGGGGGCGGGCGGCTCTCGCGACTGCCGCTGGCCTGCTGCTGGCCTGCGGCGTGCGGGCCGGGCGAAGCCTGAGATGCCGGCCACCGGCAGTGGTGGTCACCGTGTCGCCCGGCTGTGTTCGTGCCGCCCGGCCGGGGATGGCGATTCGGACCGCGGGTACGCGAGGACGCGACACTAACGCGGGCCGCGTTGAACCATCCCGACTCGTGAACGGATACGTGGATCAGACAGGCCAGCTCCGGCGACGACGGAGCCCCGTGGAACAGCGCGCCCTGGAGCACCAGGTGCAGTCGGACGTGCTGCGGCGGAGCCGCGAGCGGGCCGCGCTCGCGGAGCAGCGTCGGCGTCGCCGCCGCAGTGTCGTCGTTGCCCTCCTCGCCGTAGGCCTCGTGCTGGTAGTGGCCGCAGCGCTGTTGGGTGGATCGCTGGGCTGGGTGGGTGTGGCCGTGGCGGCGGCCGCTGAGCTCATCGGTGCGGCCTCCGACGGGTGGGGCCTCTCGGACCGGCTCCGCCGACGGCAGTAGGCCGGGTGCCCGCCGCGCGGGGGCCGGGTCGGTGGCCGGCGTGACATGGCCTGCGTCCACCTCGGTCCGCCCGGCTTCGTACACGAGCACCGGGTAAAGAGGTGAAGAGGTGAAGGCGGTGTAAGGGCGGTCGGCTGTCGCCGGTGGTCCCGGCGCATCGTCCCCTGATGGCTGCCGGGTCCCAGATCGTCGGCACCGTCGCTGTCCGACGGGCGTGCGAGCCTCACGGCGCAGGACGAGGCGACCGGGAACACCCGGGGAAGGAACGGCGGGCATGGACACACTCCGCGGGCCGGCGGCAGCTCCGGACACAGGACGCCGGTCGGCCGGACACAGCAGGCCGTGGAGGCCGCTGCCATCGACCGCGACCGCCGCCGAGGGCCGCGCGTACCCCGGCACGACGGACGATGGCGCGCCCGCCCTCCTCCGCGACGCATCCATGCTGGTCAGGAAGGCATGGACCGCCGCGGGGCAGGCCCTCGGCGGAGGCCGTACGGCACCCGGTACACTCGTTCCTGTGCCGCTCACGCGGTGCCGCACCCGTAGCTCAACGGATAGAGCATCTGACTACGGATCAGAAGGTTAGGGGTTCGAATCCCTTCGGGTGCACGTCTGGTTGAGACAGCACCGCGGCCCCGCCCTCACCGAGGACGGGGCCGCGATGTGTTGGTGGCCCTGGTCGCGGGCTGCGGCGTCCCACCGGGACCTCCCCCGCGGATGCTCGTGCTCTGCCCATCACCGTGGGCAGAGCACGAGCATCCGCGGAGGTACCCGGTCGCCGGGCGGTGCGGGTCACCCGGTCCGGACGGGCAGGTGGACGACGGTCCGCGGCTGCTCGACGTCCGGGCTCGGCCAGCCAGCGCTCGCCGCGGGCGTAGGCCTCCGCCACCCCGGCGTGGGGGCCGCGGTGCAGGACGCGCACCGCCGGCCCGCCCGGCAACTCGGTGGGGACGACCCGGCCGGCCGCGGTCACCGGTCCGGTCACGGGGAACCCGGCCTCGACGTCGACACCGGTGTCGGTCATGAGGTAGCAGGCGAAGGGCGGGCCGGCAGGGGTGTGCCCCTGGCGGGAGATGGCCGCGAGGGTCTCCTCGAACGCCGCGCCGAGGAACTCCGGCAGCGCCTCCTCGGCGACGTGCCCGCGCACCACCGTGGCCGGCTGCTGCTGCAGCCTGACCTCCTCGACCTGCTGCGTGCTCACCGGTCGCCGTCCGCGGGCAGTGGCGCGAAGGCCGACGCCGGGTGCGGGGTGCGGGCGTGCTCGGCCTGACGCTTCACCGCCACCAGCGTGGCGCGCTGCAGCTGCCGGACGAACGGGCGCAGCAGCAGCCAGTACGCCCCGAAGCGGCGCCGGGCCGTCGCATCGGTGGTCACCGTGCGGCACTCGTAGGTGAGCAGAGTGCGCCCCGCGCCGTGCGGGTGGAGGGAGAAGGCGGCGACGGTCTTGGCGTAGCCCGGGCGGTCGAAGCCGGCGAACTCCTCCGGGCGCAGGCGCACGATCCCGTAGTCGCGCTGCCAGAACCGGCCGACCAGTCCGACGAGGAACTCCACCCCGGGCGCCTCGCGCAGCGACACCCAGCCGCCCTCCTCGCCCGCCGTGGTGTCGCGGATGCGGAATCCCGGCCGGCGGGTGAGCTCGCGACTGCGCAGCACGTTGGGCAGGTCCCGGACGCCGACCATGAGCCGGGTCAGGGGGTTGTCCATCAAGTCGGCGTCCAGCAGGGCCTCGTAGGTCTCCCGCGGTCCGGCGTTCACGACGATGTGCTGCACGACGTTGGTGTCGAAGTGCGGCATCACCTCGTCGATGCGCAGCGAGGCAGGCGTGACGGTGACCGGCGGTGCGTCCAGGTCGGTCATGGGGCCACCGAAGCGCCGGGCGCCGGGGCGCGGACAGGGCCTCCCGGCCCGGCGGACCGGGTCGTGGGGCTCCGCCGTGCCGACCGGCGGAGGCGCGGCTCGCGGGGGTGCGGGTCATGATGCCGGGGACACGGCAGCGGCGGGGGAGGGCATGGCGGATCCCGAGCACCTGCTGGAGCGCCCCGCCCGGCCGCCGGCCGGTCTCCGGCAGGTGGCCCGCGACCTCGGGGCCGTCTACGCCGCCAACGGCCTCATCGGCTTCGTCTTCGCCGCCACCGGCCCGGTCGCCGTCATCCTCGCCGTCGGCGGCGCGGGCGGGCTCAGCCGCGACCAGTTGGCGTCCTGGCTGTTCGGGTGCTTCGCCCTCAACGGCGTCCTCACCGTGCTGGCCTGCTGGCTGTACCGGCAGCCGCTGTCGTTCTTCTGGACCATCCCTGGCACCGTCCTGGTCGGCCCGGCGCTGACGCACCTGTCCTGGCCGGAGGTGGTCGGCGCGTTCGTCGCCACCGGGCTGCTGATCGTCGTCCTCGGCCTCACCGGCTGGGTGCGGCGGCTCATGGCGGTCATCCCGATGCCGATCGTGATGGCGATGGTCGCCGGGGTCTTCCTGCGCTTCGGCTTGGACCTGGTGCACGCGCTGCAGGACGATCTCGCCCTCGCCGGGCCGATGGTGTTCACCTTCCTGGTGGTCAGCGCCCTGCCCGGGCTGGCTCGGGTGGTGCCGCCGCTGCTCGCCGTCCTCGCCGTGGGGGCGGTCGCGGTGGCCGTCTCCGGCCGGTTCGACCCCGGTCCGGAGGCCACCTCGTGGGTGGCCGCGCCGGTGTTCCAGGCCCCGGCGTGGTCGGTGCAGGCGCTGCTGGAGCTGGTCGTCCCGCTGGCGATCACCGTCATCGTCGTCCAGAACGGGCAGGGCGTCGCCGTCCTGCGGGCGGCCGGGCACACCCCGCCGGTCACCGTCATCACCGTCGCCTGCGGCGTCTGGTCGCTGCTGACCGCCGCCGTCGGAAGCGTCTCCACCTGCTTGACCGGCCCCACCAACGCGCTGCTGTCGGCCTCCGGGGAGCGGTCGCGGCACTACACGGCCGGCGTCGTCTGCGGGCTGCTGGCCGTCGTCTTCGGCGTGCTCGCGCCGCTGGCCACCGACCTGCTGCTGGGCACGCCGGCGGCGTTCGTGGCCACCCTCGCCGGCCTGGCCATGCTCCGGGTGCTGCAGGCCTCCTTCGTCACCGCGTTCGCGGGCCGGCTGACGCTGGGCGCGCTGGTCACCTTCCTGGTGACCGTCGCCGACGTGACCCTGCTGAACATCGGCTCGGCGTTCTGGGGCCTGGTCGCCGGCGGCGCCGTCGCGGTGCTGCTCGAGCGGGGGGACCTGCGGCAGGCCGCCGCCTGAGCAGGACGCGGACGCTCGAGTTGCGGTCAGGACCGATCCCCTGTAGAGGAGTGCCGCTACAGTTCCGGTGTGCGCGCGACCCGGTGCCCTCGGTGACCGGGACGCCGGACCAGGAGCTGCTGCGGCGCGACGCGATCCTCGACGCCGCGCGCTCGGCCACCGAACGTCTCCTCGGGGCGGACGACGGGTGGCGCCGCCACCTGCCGGAGATCCTCGGGGCGTTCGGGCGGGCCGCGGAGGTCAGCCGGGTGTTCGTCGCCGACCACGTGCTCGACGACCAGGGACGACTGTGCAGCCGGAGCATCGGCGAGTGGGACGCCCCCGGGATCCCCGTCGCCGGGAACGACCCGCAGCTGCAGGCCATGCCGTACGAGCCCGACTTCGGCCGGTGGCTCGACCTGCTCGGCCGCGGCGAGATCGTCTCCGGCGCCGTCCGCGACTTCCCCCAGGCGGAGCGCGCGCTGTTCGAGCCGCAGGGCGTGATCTCGACCGTCGTCGTCCCCGTGTTCGTGGAGGGCGAGTTCTGGGGGCACGTCGGCTTCGACGAGTGCACCGCCGAGCGCACCTGGTCGGCCGCCGAGCAGGCCGCGCTGCGCACCGCGGCCGCGATCATCGGCCTCGCCGTCCGGCTGGACCGCACCCGCGCGGCGCTGCGGGCCGAGGAGGGCGAGCGCGCGCAGGCCATGGCGCTGCTGGAACGGCGGGTCACCGCCCTCGGCCGGGTCGCCGGGAGCCTCACCGTCGACCAGCCGCTGGAGGTGACCGCCGGCGACGTCGTCCGCGTCCTCGTCGAGGCCGGTGCCGGTGTGGCCGCCGCGCTGCACGTCGTCGACGCGACCGGCCGGCTGGCCGTCCTCGCGACGCACGGCCTGCCCGAGGGGTACGAGGAGGGTCTGCAGGCCACGTGGGCGGCCGGCGCCGACCTGCCGACGACGGCCGCGCTGCGCAACCAGGAGCTGCTGCTCACCCGGGACGCCCCGGCCCGCAAGCTCGCCGACCCGCTCGCCGCGCCGCTGCACCGCTACCTGGACGGCGTGCCGTGGGACACCGTGCTCTCCCTCCCGCTGGACTCCCTCGGCCGCAGCCTCGGTGCCCTGCACCTCTACCGGCCGCCCGGTCCCGACCCCGAGGCCGACGAGCTGGCGTTCCTGCGCGCGGTCGCCGACCAGACCGCCGTCGCCGTGGAGAACGCGCGGCTGCTCGCCGACGGCCGCCGGGCCGCCGCGCTGCTGGAGCGCCAGCGTCTGGCCCGGGACCTGCACGACTCGGTCTCCCAGGCGCTGTTCTCCATGACCCTGCACGCACGCACCGCCCAGCTGGCGATGGCCCGGCTCGGCCTGCCCGACGACGGCCCGCTCGGTCGCACCGTCGGCCAGTTGCGCGAGCTGACCCAGGGCGCGCTGGCCGAGATGCGGGCGCTGATCTTCGAGCTGCGCCCCGGCGCGCTGGCCGAGGAGGGGCTGGTCGCCGCGGTCACCAAGCAGGCCGCCGCGCTCGGGGCCCGCGAGGGGCTGCCGATCCTCGTCAGCGGCCCGTCGGAGCGGCCGGTGCTGGCGCCCGAGACCGAGGAGCACCTGTACCGGATCGTGCTCGAGGCGCTGCACAACACCGTCAAGCACGCGCGCGCCGGCGCGGCCGGGGTGACCGTCACCGCTGACGACGGCCTCACCGTCGAGGTCGCCGACGACGGCGTGGGCTTCGACCCCGGCACGCGGCGCGCCGGCTCCCTCGGGCTGGGCACCATGCGCGACCGTGCCGCCGCCATCGGCGCCGACCTCGTCCTCGACAGCGCCCCCGGCCGGGGCACGCGCGTCACCGTCCGACTGCCAGGAGGCAGGCCGTGAGCATCCGGGTGTTCCTCGTCGACGACCACCGGGTGGTCCGCGACGGCATGCGCGCGTTCTTCGCGCTCGTCGACGACATCGAGGTCGTCGGCGAGGCCCCCGACGGGCGGGCCGCGCTCGACCGGCTCGCCGTCCTCGAGCCCACCGGGGAGCTGCCCGACGTCGTCCTCATGGACCTGCTGATGCCCGCGCTCGACGGCATCGCCGCCACCCGCGAGGTCAAGCGGCGCTGGCCGTCGGTGGAGGTGGTCGCGGTGACCAGCTTCCTGGAGGAGGCGCAGGTCCGGGCCGCGCTGGAGGTGGGCGCGAGCGGCTACCTGCTCAAGGACGCCGAGGCCGACGACGTCGCCGCCGCCGTCCGCGCCGCCGCCCGTGGGGACGTGCACCTGGCCCCCGCCGTCGCCCGTGAGCTGACCGCGGCCCTCCGCACGCCGCAGGTCGGGGCGGTCACCCTCACCCCGCGCGAGCGGGAGGTGCTGGCGCTCATCGCCGACGGCCGGACCAACCGGGAGATCGCCGCGCACCTGCAGGTCACCGAGCGCACCGCCCGCACCCACGTGAGCAACATCCTCGCCAAGCTCGGCCTGGCCTCCCGCACGCAGGCGGCGATGTACGCCGTCCGCGAGGGGCTGGTACGTCATCCGGCCGAGTCCGTCGGCGGGATGACGCAGCCGGAGTCCGGCCTCCTGCCGCATCCGCGCCGCGCGCCGCGCGGTCAGGCTCTCTCCCCGGGCGGGCTCCCGCCCCGCTGAGGACTGCCGGAGGAGGACGTGTGCCCGTCGGTCCCCTCTGGCTGCTGGTGGCCGACGACGACCCGCGGGTGCGCGCGGCGCTGACCGCGGCACTGTCGGAGGTCGGCGGCCTGGCGCTGCTCGCCGTCTGCGGGTCCGCGGCGGAGCTGAGGCGCTGCCTGGCCTGCGCACGCCCCGACGTGGTGCTCCTCGACGTCCACCTGCCCGACGCCGGCACCGGGCTGGCCCTGCTGGAGGAGCTCGCCTCCGCCGCGGTGCCCGCGGTCGCCATGAGCGCCGCCGGCAGCGTCCGCAGACGGGCGCTCGTCGCCGGCGCCGCCGCCTTCGTGGAGAAGGACGGCGCGCTCGACGGGCTGGTCGCCGCCCTGCTCGCCGCCGGCACGGGCGGGGTGTCGGGCTGGCCCGACACCCCGCAGGCCAGCTGGCGGGATGGGCTGCCGGCCGCCTGACCAGCAGATTCGACCACCGTGCGAGACCGACAGGAGACGAGAGTGGACGGACGCGGCAACCTCGCCGCCCGGATGGGCCGGTGGAGCGCTCGGCACCGGAGGACGGCGGTCGCCGGCTGGCTGGCCTTCGTGCTCGCCGCCGTCGTCCTCGGCGGGATGCTGCCCTCGGGTGAGCTGACCCGCGCCGAGCAGATGGTCGGCGCCCCGGCCGAGGCCCAGCGCATCCTCGACCGCAACGGGTGGACCGAGCCGGCCTCGGAGATGGTGCTCGTCCAGCGGGCGGACGGCGTCCCCGAGGCCGCCGCCACCGCCGCGCTCACCGACCTCGTCGCGGGGCTCGACGCCACCCCCGAGGTGACGAACCTGGTCAGCCCGCTGGACGGTGCCCCGTTGACCTCGGCCGACGGGCGCTCGGCGCTGGTCACCTTCGACATCGCCGGCGACCCGGCGACCGCCGCCGACCGGATCGGGCCCGTCCAGGACGCCGTCGCCGCCGTCGCCGCCGACCACGACGACGTCCGGGTCGAGCAGTTCGGCGGCACCAGCGCCGACCTGGCCCTCGACGCGGCTCTCGACGCGGACTTCGAGCGGGCCGAGTACCTGTCGATCCCGATCATCCTGGCGGTGCTGCTGCTCACCTTCGGCGCGCTCGTCGCCGCCGTCCTCCCGCTGGTCTTCGCGCTGACCGCGTTCGCCGGCGCACTGGGCCTCCTCGGCTTCGCCAGCCAGCTGTGGCACGTCGACGGCAACGCCCAGACCGTCATGCTGCTCATCGGCCTGGCCGTCGGCGTGGACTACTCGCTGTTCTACCTCAAGCGCGAGCGGGAGGAGCGGTCCCGCGGGCTGTCCGCCGAGGCCGCGCTGGACGTCGCCGCGGCCACCTCGGGCCGGTCGGTGCTGATCTCCGGCATCACCGTCATGGTGGCGATGGCCGGCATGTTCCTCACCGGGTTCGCGGTGTTCACCGGCATGGCGGTCGCGACCATCCTCGTCGTCCTCACCTCGGTGCTGGGGTCGCTGACCGTGCTGCCGGCGCTCATGAGCTGGCTGGGGGACCGCGTGGAGAAGGGCCGGCTGCCGTTCCTGCGCCGCCGGCGGGCCGCCGCCGAGGGCCGGTTCTGGCCCGCCGTGCTCGGCGTCGTGCTGCGCCGCCCACTCGTGGCGGCGGTGGTCTCCGGCGGGCTGCTGGTCGGCCTCGCCGTCCCCGCGTCCGGGCTGTCGCTGCGCAACGAGGGCATTCCCGACCTGCCGCAGGAACTCGCCGTCATCCAGACGTACGAGCGCATCGCCGAGGCGTTCCCGGGCGGCTCCGACCCGGCCGAGGTGGTGATCGAGGCCGATGACGTGACCACGCCCGCGGTGCAGGCCGCGATCGCCGACCTGCGGACGGCGGCGCTGGCCACCGGGCGGATGAGCGAGCCGATCACCGTGCAGGCCAACGACGCGGGCACCGTCGCCGTCGTCTCCGTGCCGCTGGCCGGGGACGGCGAGGAGCAGGCCTCCCGCGACGCGCTGGCCGCCCTCGCCGACGACGTCGTCCCCTCCACCGTGGGCGCGCTGCACGACGTCACCGTGGTGACCTCCGGCAGCACCGCCTACTCGGTGGCGTTCGAGGAGCTCATGGCCGACCGGACGCCGTGGGTGTTCGGGTTCGTGCTGGTGCTCGCGTTCCTGCTGCTGCTCGTGTCGTTCCGCTCGGTGGTGGCCGCGGCGACCGCGATCGTGCTCAACCTGCTGTCGGTGGCGGCGGCCTACGGCTCACTGGTGCTGGTCTTCCAGGAGGGCTGGGGCGCCGGCCTCATCGGGCTGGACGCTACCGGGCCGATCGTCAACTGGATCCCGCTGTTCCTCTTCGTGATCCTCTTCGGCCTGTCGATGGACTACCACGTCTTCATCCTCAGCCGGATCCGCGAGGGCCACGACCGCGGCCTGCCCACCCGGGAGGCGGTCCGGACCGGGATCACCTCGTCGGCCGGGGTGGTCACCAGCGCCGCCGGGATCATGGTCCTGGTCTTCGCCTGCTTCGTCGCGCTGTCGATGACGTCGATGAAGCAGATCGGGCTGGGCCTGGCGGTCGCGGTGCTGCTCGACGCGACCCTGGTGCGGGCGGTGCTGCTCCCGGCGGTCATGCGGCTGCTCGGCGAGGCCAACTGGTACCTGCCGCGGTGGCTGGCCTGGCTGCCGCGCCTGGAGCACGAGCCGGCCGCCGTCCCGGCGCCGCCCCTGCCGGCCCCGCGGCCGGCACCCGAGGAGGCCACCGCCCTGACTGGCAGCTGATCCCGCCACGAGATCGCCGATCTCGCGCGCTCCGGGCGGCGGAACGCCACGACATCGCCGATCTCGCGCGCTCCGGCGTCGAAACCGCGCCAGATCGCCGATCTCGCGCGGTCGAGGCCTCACGACCGGTGCCGGACTACGTCAAACCGCCGAGCCCGGGCCCGGCCACCGAGCCGATGTGCCCGCCTCCCGGCGCGCCCACGATCCCCACCGAGAACCCCACCCCAGGAGTTGAGACCGCCATGTCGGCACCCAGCACCACGTCCCTCGCCCGCCCGCCCGCGCAGCCGGAGCCCGCGGCGGCCACCGTCGACGCCGTCAAGGCCTACGGGACGGGGGAGGCGACGGTCCGCGCGCTGGACGGCGTGACGGTCGCCTTCGACCGCGGCCGCTTCACCGCGATCATGGGCCCCTCGGGCTCGGGCAAGTCGACGCTGCTGCACTGCCTCGCCGGGCTCGACACGCTGACCAGTGGCGACGTGCGGCTCGGCGCCCGGTCGCTGACCGGCCTCCGCGACAAGGAGCTCACCCTCCTGCGCCGCGACCGGATGGGCTTCGTCTTCCAGGCGTTCAACCTGCTGCCCACGCTGACCGCGGCCGAGAACATCCGGCTGCCGCTGGACCTCGCCGGGCGGACGGTCGACCAGGACTGGTTCGACACCGTGGTGGCCGCCGTCGGCCTGCAGCAGCGGCTGGACCACACCCCCGCCCAGCTCTCCGGCGGGCAGCAGCAGCGCGTCGCCGCCGCCCGCGCCCTGGTCACCCGGCCGGAGATCGTCTTCGCCGACGAGCCCACCGGTGCCCTCGACTCGAGGAGCGGGGCCGACCTGCTGGCCTTCCTGCGCCGCGCGGTCGACGAGTTCGGCCAGACCATCGTCATGGTCACCCACGACCCCGTGGCCGCCGCGCACGCCGACCGGGTGGTGTTCCTCGCCGACGGCCGCATCCGCGACGAGCTGACCGCGCCCACCACCGACGCCGTCCTCGACACGATGAAGCGGCTGGGCAACTGATGCGGAAGGTCGTCCTCAAGGGCCTGCTGGCCCGCAAGCTCCGGCTGGCGCTGACCGCGGTCTCGATCAGCCTCGGCGTCGCCTTCGTCTCGGGCACGTTCGTGCTCGGCGACACGATGACGGCCACCTTCGACCAGCTCTACGAGGGGCTGACCGAGGGCACCGACGTCACCGTGCGCGGGGAGTCGGCGTTCTCCGACGCCACGACCCTCGGCAACACCAGGCCGTTCGACGCCGCGGTGCTCGAGCGGGTCGAGGCGGTCGACGGCGTCGCCGCTGCCGAGGGGGCGGTCACCGGCTACGCGCTGGTCCTCGACAGGAGCGGGGAGCCCGTGCAGCCGGGCGGCGCCCCGACCCTGGGCACGAGCTTCCCCGAGGTGCCCGAGCTCAGTGGCGGGATCTCCATCCGCAGCGGCTCGGCCCCGTCGTCCCCCGGCGAGGTGGTCGTGGACGCCGCCACCGCGGAGAGGACCGGCTACGCGCCCGGCGACGAGGTCACCATCCTGTTCGCCGACGGACCGCGAGCGTTCACCCTCAGCGGCATCCTCGGCTTCGGGGACGCCGACAACCTGGCCGGCGCCACCATGGCCGCCTTCCAGCAGGACACCGCGCAGCAGGTGCTGGGCAAGGTCGGCGTCTACGACACCGTGGCCGTCCGGGCCGAGGACGGCGTCGGCGCCGAGGAGCTGCGCGACCGGGTCGCCGCCGCGCTGCCCGGCGGCCTGGAGGCGGTGACCTCCGACGAGGTCGTCGCCGAGTCCAGCGCCGCGGTCGCCGACGCGCTCGGCTTCTTCACCACCGCGCTGCTCGGGTTCGCCGCGATCTCCCTGCTGGTCGGCGGGCTGATCATCTGGAACACCTTCTCGATCCTGGTGGCCCAGCGCACCCGTGAGCTCGCCCTGCTGCGGGCGATCGGCGCCAGCCGCCGGCAGGTGCGCACCTCGGTCGTCGTGGAGGCGTTCGTCATCGGCCTGGTGGCCGCCGGCATCGGGCTGGCGCTCGGCGTCGGCGTGGCCGCCGGCCTGCGGGCGGTGCTCGGCGTGGCGGGCATCGAGGTGCCGACGACGAGCCTGCAGGTGCAGCCGCGCACCGTCGTCGCCGCCCTGTTCGTCGGCGTGGTGGTGACCGTGCTGGCCGCGCTGCTGCCGGCCCGGCAGGCCACGCGGGTCGCGCCGATCGCCGCGCTCCGCTCGGTGGACGCCCCGGCGCGGCCGATGAGCCGGCTCCGGGTGGCCACCGGGCTGGTCCTCACCGTGCTCGGCGCCGCCGCGCTGACCTGGGCGGTCGTCGACGAGGGCCGGCCGGCGGTCGCCGGCGCCGGGATGCTGCTCACCCTGGCCGGCGTGCTCGCCCTCGCACCGGCCGTCGCGGTCGGCGTCATCCGGGTCATCGGTGCGGTGGTCGCGCGCCTGGGCGGCACGCCGGCGCAGCTGGCCCGGCGCAACGCGCTGCGGACACCGAAGCGCACCGCCACCACATCGACCGCGCTGATGATCGGGCTGGCGCTGGTCTCCACCGTGACCGTGGTCGCGTCGTCGATGAAGGCCTCGGTGGCCGACGTCATCACCGACAGCACCCGCGCCGACTTCATCCTCAAGGCCGCCGGCCAGGCCTCCCCGGGGCTGCCCCCGGCACTGGCCGAGGGGCTGCGGGGGGTCGACGGGGTCGACACGGTCGCGCAACTGCGGTTCGGCTCGGCCCAGGTGGACGGCGCGGGCGCGTTCGTCGTCGCGGTCGACCCCGCCACGGTCGAGGCCGCCGCGGACCTCCAGGTGAGCTCCGGCGCGGTCGCCGACCTCGACGACTCCTCGGTCCTCGTCTCCGACGGCGTCGCCGAGGCCCGGGGCTGGGCCGTGGGCGATCGGGTCGAGGTCGTCTACGCGCAGACGGGAGCGCAGGAGCTGACCGTCGCGGGCACCTTCGGCAACACCGCCCTGCTCGGCGGGGACTACGTCACCACCCTCGCCACGCACGGCGCCAACGGCGGCTCGCCGCTGGACGTCGCGGTGCTCGTGGCCACCGTGCCCGGGGCGGACCTGGACGACGTGCGGGCCGGGCTGGAGGCGGCCGCGGCGGCGTACCCGAACGCCCAGCTCGACGACGCGGCGTCGTTCACCGAGTCGCAGGCGGCCACCATCGACCAGCTGCTGGCGATCGTGACGATGCTGCTGGCGCTGGCCGTGGTCATCGCGCTGCTCGGCATCGTCAACACCCTGGCGCTGTCGGTGTTCGAGCGGACCCGCGAGCTCGGCCTCCTGCGGGCCGTGGGCACGACCCGCCGGCAGGTGCGCGCCGTGGTGCGCTGGGAGTCGGTGGTCGTCGCGGTGCTCGGTGCCCTGCTGGGGGCCGTCCTCGGGCTGGCGTTCGGGGCCGCGCTGACCCGCGGCCTGGCCGGGGAGGGGCTGAGCGTCGTGGCGGTGCCCGGCGGGCGGCTGGCGGTCTACGTGCTGGCCGCGGCGCTGGCCGGCGTCCTGGCCGCGGTCGGCCCGGCGCGACGGGCGGCGCGGGTCGACGTCCTCCGGGCGGTCGCCGCCGCCTGACCCCTCTGACGGGATCGCGCGATCTCGCACGCCCCGGCCCCCGGGACCGTGCGAGATCGCGCGAGAGGGCGCCGCAGGAGGTGAGGGGCGGGGGGCCGGTCCTGACGGTCTGGCCGCGTTGGTCGGTCCACCCAGCAGTGGGTGGCCACTCGTTGCCGGCTGCCCCCGCCCGCCCCCTATGTGACTCCGTTCACACGAACGGGTCAAGTGGAGCCCGGCGTGTCGCCCCGTCCGCGCGTCAGCCGACCCGGCGCAGCACCTCGGGGCCCAGCTGGGAGACCGCGGTGTGCCCGGTCAGTGCCAGCGTGAGGTCGAACTCCCCGAGGACGTCGGCGACCACCTGCCGCACGCCGTCCTCACCGGCCAGCCCCAGGCCGTAGGCGAACGGCCGGCCGAGCAGGACCGCGCGGGCGCCCAGCGCCACCGCGGTCAGGACGTCTGCGCCGCTGCGCACCCCGCTGTCGAGCAGCACCGGCGCCCGGTCGGCGACGGCCGCCACCACGTCCGGCAGGGCGTCGAGCGCGGCGATCGACCGGTCGACCTGGCGCCCGCCGTGCGTGCTGACCACGAGGCCGTCCACGCCCTCGTCGAGTGCCCGCGCGTCGTCCGGGTGCAGGACGCCCTTGAGCAGGATCGGCAGCCGGGTGCGGCCGCGGAGCCAGGCCAGGTCGGCCCAGGTGATGGAGGGCCGGGAGTAGATCGCCAGGAACGTCTCGACGGCGGCCCGCGGCAGCGGCGAGCGCAGGTTCTCCCGCAGCGGCCCCGGCCACGCGCGTGCCATCCCGACCAGTGCGCGCACCGCCGACAGCGTCGGCCGCGGCTGCCGGTCGCGGCGGGCGGCGGACCCGGCCTCGACGGGGGCCGGCGCGGCGGCGGCCCGCTCCTCCACCAGCCGCCGGAACACCGGGTCGGAGGTGTACTGCGCGATCCCCTTGCCGAGGGCGAACGGCAGGTGCCCGAGGTCGAGGTCGCGCGGGCGCCAGCCCAGCATCGTGGTGTCGAGGGTGACCACGAGCGCCTCGCACCCGCTGGCCTCCGCGCGGCCCACCAGGCTCTCCACCAGCTCGTCGGACGTCGACCAGTAGAGCTGGAACCACCGGGGCGAGGAGCCCATCGCCGCGGCGCACTCCTCCATGGCCACCGACGCCTGGTTGGAGAAGACCATCGGCACGCCGAGCGCCGCCGCCGCCCGTGCCACCGCGAGGTCGGCGTCGGGGTGCACCAGCTCCAGCGCGCCGACCGGGCCGAGCAGCAGGGGCGCGGGCAGCCGCCGTCCGAACAGCTCCACCGAGGTGTCCCGGACGCTCACGTCGCGCAGCACCCGGGGGACGACGGCCCACCGGTCGAACGCGACGCGGTTGGCCCGCTGGGTGGCCTCGTCCCCGGCGCCGCCGGCCACGTACGCGTACCCGCGGGCACCCAGGCGCTCGCGGGCGCGGCGCTGCAGCGCGCGGGCCGCGGTGGGGACCCGGGGCCGCCGGCCGTACACGCCGGCGCGGTAGACCTCGTCCTGCCGGCGGCGACCGGTACCCGCTGCTGAGTCCACCGGGCCACCGTAGTGAGGGCGCCGTCACAGGCCCCGGAGCGGTGTCGCCGAGGAAATGTGTCGACACGCCGCAACGACACGCGGGACCGGTCGATGACGCCCCGTCAACCGGGCGTTCCGCCCGTCATCATGGGAGCCGCACCGGCGCATCGCGGATGACGCGGGTCAGCACGATCCAGGGGGAAGTACACGTGCCGGTCCTCACCAGGACCGCGACCATCGCGGGCCTGTTCGCACTCCTCGCCTGTGCCGGTGTCGCCGGCGCCGCGCCCGCGCTCGCCGTCGACGACCCCACCCGCCCCGACGCGCGGGTCACCCACGGCCCCAGCTGCCGGCCCGGCGGCGTCGTCCTGGAGGTCACCGGGGGCGCCGTCGCCTACACCGTCACCCTGACGACCACCCGCGCGCCCGCGGGGGAGGACGTCGCCGAGGTGCAGCCCGGCCAGGTGGTCGTGCTCGGCACCGGCGACGTCGACTGGGGCGAGACGATCGACCCGGGGCTGGAGTACGCCGCGCTCGACGGGTCCGGCACGCACTACGTCGACGACCTCGAGGGGTACAGCTTCACCCGTCCCGCCGCCGAGGACTGCGCGGCCATCGCCCCGCCGACCGCCGCCGCGACGGTGCCGGCCCCCGCCGTCGACGCCGGGTCGCCGGCACTGCCGGGGACCGAGCTGCCCGACGCCGGCACGGCGCCGGGGCCCGGGGGGTCCGCCCCGGACGAGCCCGGCCCCGCGGACCCCGGCCCCGCGGACGCCCTCGACGTGCTGCCGGCGGTCACCGCCTCGGCGCGCGAGGTCGTCGCGGGCGAGGAGGTCACCGTCCACGGGCAGGGCTTCGCCCCCGGGGAGCAGGTCGCCGTCCGCGTGGCCGACGGCGAGGTGCTCACCGCGGTGACGGCGGGTGCCGACGGCGCCCTGGACGCCGACGTGCGCATCCCCGCGGCCACCGCCACCGGGGCCGCCGTGCTCGAGCTGGTCGGTGCCGACTCCTCGTCCACCGCCACGGTCGGGCTCCGGGTCGCCGCCGCGCCGACCCCCCTCCCGCGGCCGGACGGCGGGGTCGCGCTGCCGGTCGTCGTCGCCGGGATCGCCCTGCTCGGGGCGGGTGCCGGCCTCGCCGCCGTCACCACCCGGCGGGCCCGGCGGGCGGCCGACCCCACGTCTCCCGGGAGCGCCTGAGCGCGTCGTCGGCGACGATGGGACGGTGCCCCGCCCCGAGGACGCCGTCACGCAGGCCCTCCCTCCCCCCGACGTCGCCCGGGTGCCCGGGGCCGGGCCGCTGCCGGCGGAGACCTGGCTGCGCATCGTGCAGGTGCACGACCGCATCACGCACCGCGTCGACTCCGTCCTGCACCGCCAGCACGGCATCTCCCTCACCGGCCTCGAGGCGCTGCGCCGGATCGCCGAGGCGCCGGGCGAGCGGGCCACCATGGGCGAGCTGGCCGAGGCGCTGGGGCTGTCCCGGGCCGGGGTGACCAGCACCGTCGGCCGGCTGGTGGACGAGGGCCTCGTCGTCCGCGAGCGGGCGGCGGACGACCGGCGGCTGATGCACGCCCGGCTGACCCCGGCGGGGCGGGCCCGCGTGGCCGAGGCCGCCCCCACGCACGACGACCTCGTCGCGCACCTGCTCACCCTCCTGGGGGACGACGCCGCGGTGGTCACCGACGCCCTCGCGCGGGTGTCCGCGGCGGCCCGTATCCGCCGCTGAGCTGCACGGACACCGTTCCGGCGGCTGCGGGCGCAGCGTGCGCGGAAAACACTTCGAGCTCGTAGTGTTTCCCGGCACGGGTACCCGGGCAGGACGCGATCATGCAGGTGGGGATCGAGCAGTGCTCCGTGGTCGTGCCGACCGTCGGCCGGCCGTCGCTGGACGCGCTGCTCGACGCCCTGGCGGCTGCCCCCGGCCCCCGCCCCGCGGAGCTGGTCCTGGTCGACGACCGCCCCACCGGAGCCCCCCTGCGGCCGGACCGGCCGTGGCTGCCGCCGGTCCGCGTGGTCCGCACCGGCGGCGGCGGCCCGGCCCGGGCGCGCAACCTCGGCTGGCGCACCGCCCGCACCGAGTGGATCGCCTTCCTCGACGACGACGTCGTCCCCGATCCGGACTGGTACCAGCGGCTCGCCGCAGACCTGGCGGACCTCGCGCCTGACGTCGCGGGCAGCCAGGGGCGGGTCCGGGTGCCGCTGCCCGGCGACCGCCGGCCCACCGACTGGGAGCGCGGCACCGCGGGCCTGGCCACCAGTTCCTGGATCACCGCCGACCTCGCCTACCGCCGCTCCGCCCTCGCCGCGGTCGGGGGCTTCGACGAGCGCTTCCCCCGCGCCTTCCGCGAGGACTCCGACCTGGCGCTCCGCGTCATGGACACCGGCGCCCGGCTCACCCGCGGCACCCGCTGGATCACCCACCCGGTGCGCCCGGTCGACCGGTGGGTGAGCCTGCGCGTCCAGGCGGGCAACGCCGACGACGTCCTCATGCGGCGGCTGCACGGGCCGGACTGGCGCGACCGCGCCGACGCCCCGCTGGGTCGCCGTCCGCAGCACCTCGCGGTCACCGCGCTCGGCGTGGCCGCCGTCGGGCTGGCCGCCGCGCGCCGGCCGCGGGCCGCGGCCGCCGCGGCACTGGCCTGGGCGGCCGGCACCGCCGAGTTCGCCTGGGCCCGCATCGCCCCGGGCCCGCGCGACCGCGCCGAGGTGGGCACGATGCTCGCCACCAGCGCGGCGATCCCCCCGCTGGCCACCTGGCACTTCCTCCGCGGGATCGTGCGGCACCGCCGGGTGCGGCCCTGGCGGGGGCTGCCCGACCTGGTGCTCTTCGACCGCGACGGCACGCTGGTCCGCGACTACCCGTACAACGGCGACCCGGCGCTGGTGACCCCCGTGCCCGGGGCGCGCGCGGCCGTCGACGCGCTGCGCGCCCGCGGGGTGCGGGTCGGCGTGGTCAGCAACCAGTCCGGCGTGGCCCGCGGCCTGATCACCCGCGAGCAGGTGGACTCCTGCATGGCCCGGCTCGCGGAGCTGCTCGGGCCGTTCGAGACCATCCAGGTCTGCCCGCACGGCCCCGACGACGGCTGCAGCTGCCGCAAGCCGGCGCCGGGCATGGTGAAGGCGGCCTGCGCCGAGCTGGGCGTCGCCCCCGAGCGGTGCGTGGTCATCGGCGACATCGCCGCGGACGTCGACGCCGCGGCCGCCGCCGGCGCGTCGGCGATCATGGTGCCCACCCCCGTCACCCGGAAGTCCGAGGTCGCCGCCGCCCTGCGCCGCGCCGGCACCCTGACCGAGGCGGTCGACCTCGTCCTGGCGGGGGAGTGGTGAGCCTCTCCCGGGCGGCCCGGCGGGCGGGCACGCGCGAGGCGCAGGCGTGACGCGCACCGTGCTCGTCGCGCGGCTGGACTCCGCCGGCGACGTGCTGGTGCAGGGGCCGATGGTGCGTGCGGTGGCCGCCGGCGCCGACCGCGTCGTCCTCCTCGCCGGGCCCGCCGGCGCCGAGGCCGCCGGCCTGCTCCCCGGGGTCGACGAGGTCTGGACCTGGTCCTGCCCCTGGATCCTCGGCGACCCGCCGCCGGCCGACGCCGCCGACCTCGCCGCGCTCACCGAGCGGGTCCGGGCGCTCGCGCCCGACGAGGCGGTCGTCTCCACGTCCTTCCACCAGTCGCCCCTGCCCCTGGCGCTGGTGCTCCGCACGGCGGGCGTCCCGCGGATCTCCGCGATCAGCGTCGACTACCCCGGCTCGCTCCTCGACGTCCGCCACCGGGTGGACGACGACCTGCCGGAGCCGGAGCGGGCCCTGTCCCTCGCCCGCGCCGCCGGGTTCGAGCTGCCGCCGGGCGACGACGGCCGGCTGGAGGTGCGCCGGCCCCTGCCCCCGGCCGCGCACGAACCGGGGTATGTCGTGCTGCACCCGGGCGCCTCGGTGCCGGCCCGGGCCTGGCCGGCCCAGCGCTGCGCCGAGGCGGTCGAGGCGCTGGCCGCGGCCGGCCACCGGGTGCTGGTCACCGGCGGCCCGGGGGAGCGGGAGCTCACCGCCTTCGTCGCCGGCACCCTCGGCGTCGACCTCGGCGGCGGCACCAGCCTCGCGCAGATGGCCGCGCTGCTCGACGGCGCGGCCGCCGTCGTCGTCGGCAACACCGGCCCGGCGCACCTGGCCGCCGCGGTCGGGACGCCGGTCGTCTCGCTGTTCTCCCCGGTCGTCCCCGCCGCGCGCTGGGCGCCCTACGGCGTGCCCACGGTGCTGCTCGGCGACCAGTCCGCCCCGTGCCGCGACACCCGGGCCCGCGAGTGCCCCGTGCCCGGCCACCCCTGTCTGTCGTCGGTGAGCGCCGCCGACGTCGTCGCAGCCGTCGAGAAGGTGGTCGCCTCGTGAAGGTCCTGGTCTGGCACGTGCACGGGTCGTGGACGACGGCGTTCGTCCAGGGGCCGCACGAGTACCTGCTGCCCGTGACGCCCGGTCGCGGGCCCGACGGGCTGGGCCGGGCGCGCACCTGGGACTGGCCGGCGTCGGCCCGCGAGGTCACCCCCGAGCAGCTGCGCGAGGAGGCCGTCGACGTCGTCGTCCTCCAGCGGGTGCGCGACCTGGACCTGGTCCGCGAGTGGCTGGGCCGAGAGCCCGGCCGCGACCTGCCCGCGGTGTTCCTCGAGCACAACGCGCCGGGGCTGGAGCCCGACGACGGGCCGGTCCCGCACACCCGGCACCCGCTGGCCGACCGCGCCGACATCCCGATCGCGCACGTCACCCACTTCAACCGGCTCTTCTACGACAACGGCCGGGCCCCGACGGCGGTGATCGAGCACGGGATCGTCGACCCCGGCGAGCGCTGGACCGGGGAGCTGGCCCGCGCCGCCGTCGTCACCAACGAGCCGGTCCGGCGCGGCCGCACCGTCGGCGCGGACCTGCTGCCCGGGCTGGCCGCGGTCGCGCCGGTCGACGTCTTCGGCATGGGGCTGACCGGTCTGCACGAGCGGTACGGCCTGGACCCCGACCGGGTCGCCCTGCACGACGACCCGCCGCAGGCGGCGATGCACGCGGAGCTGGCCCGCCGCCGGGTCTACGTGCACCCGGTCCGGTGGACGTCGCTGGGCCTGTCGCTGCTGGAAGCGATGCACCTGGGGATGCCGGTCGTCGGGCTGGCCACCACCGAGGCGGTGGAGGCCGTCCCCCGGGAGGCCGGCGTGCTCTCGACCGACCCGGGGCGTCTCTGGGATGCGGTCCGCACCTACCTGCACGACGAGGACGCCGCCCGGCTGGCCGGCAAGGCGGCACGGGCCGCCGCGCTGGAGCGGTACGGGCTCCCCCGGTTCCTCTCCGACTGGGATGCGCTACTCGAGGAGGTGGTCCGGTGAAGGTCGACCTGGTGTCGGAGCACGCCAGTCCGCTGGCCGCGATCGGCGGCGTGGACGCCGGCGGGCAGAACGTGCACGTCGCGGCCCTGGCGGCCGGGCTCGCCCAGCGCGGGCACGACGTCACCGTGCACACCCGCCGGGAGGACCCCGACCAGCCCGACCGCGTCCCCACCGTCGACGGCTACACCGTCGCGCACGTGACCGCCGGCCCGGAGCTGGTGCTGCCCAAGGACGACCTGCTGCGGCACATGCCCGAGTTCGCCTCGGTGCTGCGGCGCGCCTGGTCCGCCGCACCGCCGGACCTGGTGCACGCGCACTTCTGGATGAGCGGCCTGGCCTCGGTCGCGGCCGCCGGCTCCATCCCGGTCGTGCAGACCTTCCACGCCCTCGGCTCCGTCAAGCGCCGCCACCAGGGCGCGGCCGACACCTCCCCGCCCCAGCGGATCGAGCTGGAGCGGTCGCTGTGCCGGACCGTCACCCACGTCGTCGCCACCTGCTCCGACGAGGTCTTCGAGCTGCGCCGCCTGGGTCTGGACAGCGACCGGGCCTCGATCGTGCCGTGCGGCGTGGACACCGCCGTCTTCACGCCGAGGGGCCCGGTGGCTCCGCGCACCCCCGGCCGGCAGCGGCTGCTGGTCCTGGGCCGGCTGGTCGAGCGCAAGGGCCAGGAGGACGCCGTCCGGGCGCTGGCCGCGGTACCCGGGGCCGAGCTCGTCGTCGTCGGGGGACCGCGCGCCGACCGGCTGGACGCCGACCCCGAGGTGCAGCGACTGCGGGCGGTCGCGGCGTCCATCGGCGTCGCCGACCGGCTGGTGTTCGCCGGGGCGGTGGCGCGGGCCGACGTCCCCGCGTGGGTGCGCTCGGCCGACGTCGTGCTCGCCGTGCCCTGGTACGAGCCGTTCGGCATCACGCCGCTGGAGGCCATGGCGTGCGGGCGGCCGGTGGTCGCCACCGCCGTCGGCGGGCTGCAGGACTCCGTCGCCGACGGGGTCACCGGCGACCTCGTCCCGCCGCGGGACCCCGAGCGACTCGGCGCGGTGCTCGCCGCGCTGCTGGCCGACGACGCGCGCCGGGCCGCCTACGGCGCGGCGGGCGTCCGCCGGGTCCGCTCCCGCTACCGCTGGGCCCGCGTGGTCGCCGACACCGAGAACGTCTACCGGCAGGTCCTGGCCAGCCGCCGCCCCGTGGAGGTCGCCCGATGAGTTCCGCCGCCCGCGAGGTCGTCTCCCCCGACACCTGCACCCACCTGACCGGTGCCGACCACGTCGCCTCGCTCACCGCCGCCCTGGGGTCGCTGAGCGGGCAGCTGGACGCCCTCGACCGGTGGGGCCGGCTGATCGCCGACGTCCTGTGCGGGGAGTCCCGCGGCCGGTTGCTGGCCGCGGGCAACGGCGGCAGCGCCGCGCAGGCCCAGCACCTGACCGCCGAGCTGGTCGGCCGCTACCGCGCCGACCGGCCGCCGTTCTCCGCGATCTGCCTCACCGCGGAGACCTCATCGCTGACCGCGATCGCCAACGACTACCCGGCCGACGAGCTGTTCGCCCGCCAGGTGGAGGCGCACGGGCGGGCCGGCGACGTGCTGGTGCTGCTGTCGACGTCCGGCCGGTCGCCCAACGCGGTCGCCGCCGCCCGCCGCGCCCGGGAGTGCGGCCTCACGGTGCTGGCGATGACCGGCCCGGCGCCCAACCCGCTGGCCGCGGCGGCCGACGACGCGGTCTGCATCGACTCCCCGTGGACGGCGACCGTGCAGGAGTGCCACCTGGTCGCCCTGCACCTGGTGTGCGCCGCCTTCGACGCCGCGGTGCTGGCCGAGCCCGCGCGGGTGCCGGTCAGCCGGATCGGCGTGGTCCAGTGACGGGGCCGCTCGTCGTCGTCGGGGACGCGCTGCTCGACGTCGACCTGGTCGGGACGGCGTCCCGGCTCACCCCGGACGCCCCCGTGCCGGTCGTGGAGGACGTCGAGATCCGCGAGCGCCCCGGCGGTGCGGCCCTGGCCGCGGTGATCGCGGCGGGGCTGACCGGCCGCGAGGTCGTGCTGGTCGCCCCGATGGCCGACGACGAGGGCGCGGCCCGGTTGCGGGCGCTGCTCGACGGCCGGGTGCGGCTGGTGGCGATCCCGGCCTCCGGCGGCACCGCGGTCAAGCAGCGGGTGCGCGTCGGCGACCACTCGGTGGTGCGCCTGGACAGCGGCGACCCCGTCGCCACGCTCGGTGCCCTGCCCGACGAGGCGGCCGCGGTGCTCCGCGACGCCGCGGCGGTCCTGGTCGCCGACTACGGCCGGGGGACGACGTCGGCGGCTGACGTCCGGGCCGCGCTGGCGCAGGCCGGGGGCCCGATCGTCTGGGACCCGCACCCGCGCGGCGCCGACCCGGTCCCGCAGACCCGGCTGGTCACCCCCAACGGATCCGAGGCCGCCCGGGTGGCGGCGGCGACCGGGGGAGCCGCCGACGGGGACGGGCTGGCCGCGGTGGGGGCCCGCGCCGAGGCGCTGATCCGGCACTGGGGCGTGGGCGCGGTCGCGGTGACCCTCGGGGCCCGCGGCGCGCTGCTCTCCTACGGCGAGGGCGCCCCGATGGTGGTGCCCGCGGTGCCGGTCACCGGCGGGGACCCGTGCGGCGCCGGTGACTCCTTCGCCGCCGCGGCGGCGCTCGCGCTGGCCGACGGGGCCGTGACCGGGGAGGCGGTGGCCGCGGCGGTGGCGGCGGCCTCGGCGTTCGTCGGCCGCGGCGGCGCGTCGTCCTGGGACCGGCCGCGGCCGGGGACCGGCCCGGTGCCGGGCGCAGGAGGCGGCCCGGACGTCGACGCCCTGCTGGCCGGGGTGCGCGCCGCCGGCGGCACGGTGGTGGCCACCGGCGGGTGCTTCGACCTGCTGCACGCGGGGCACGTCGCCACGCTGCGCGCAGCCCGCGGGCTGGGCGACTGCCTGGTGGTGTGCATCAACTCCGACGAGTCGGTGCGCCGGCTGAAGGGCCCGTCGCGGCCGCTGGTCACCGCCGCCGACCGGGCGCGGGTGCTGGAGGCGCTGGAGTTCGTCGACGCCGTGGTGGTCTTCGCGGAGGACACCCCGGCGGAGGTGCTCGACCGACTCCGCCCGGACGTCTGGGCCAAGGGTGGGGACTACGCGGGTGCCGACCTGCCCGAGGCCGCCGTGCTGCGGCGCTGGGGCGGTCAGGCCGTGGTGCTGCCCTACCTGGACGGCCACTCGACGACCGCCCTGGTCGAGCGATCCCGGGTGTGAAGGGCGCGCCGGTCGCCGTCGTGCTGCGGCCGCTGGGGCTCGGTGACCTGCTCACCGGTGTCCCGGCGATCCGGGCGGTCCGCACCGCCGTGCCCGGGCACCGGCTGGTGCTGGCGACGACGACCGCGCTCGCGCCCCTCGCCCGGCTGGTCGACGCCGTCGACGAGGTCCTGCCTGCCCGCGAGCTGGAGCCGCTGGACTGGTCCGGGCCGCGCCCCGAGCTCGCCGTCGACCTGCACGGCAAGGGCCCGGCGTCGCACGTCGTCGTCGCCGGCCTGCAGCCGGAGCGGCTGCTGACCTTCGCCAGCCCCGGCTACCCCGGCCCGACCTGGTACCCCGACGAGCACGAGGTGCGCCGCTGGTGCCGGCTGGTCGCCGAGGGGCTGGGCGTGGCCGCCGATCCGGACGCGCTGGACCTGGCGGTGCCCGACGTCGCCTCCGCGGCCCCCGACGGCGTCGCCCTGGTGCACCCGGGTGCGGCGTTCCCCGGCCGGCGCTGGCCGCCGGACCGGTTCGCCGCCGTCGCCCGTCACCTGGCCCGGGCGGGGCTGGACGTCCGGATCACCGGCGGCCCTCCCGAGGTGCGCCTCGCCCGCCAGGTGGCCGAGGCGGCCGGGCTGGGGGAGGAGGCGGTCCTCGCCGGCCGGACGTCGACGCTGGAGCTGGCCGCGGTGGTCGCCGGCGCCCGCGTCGTGGTCAGCGGCGACACCGGGATGGCGCACCTGGCGACCGCCTACCGCCGGCCGTCGGTGGTGCTGTTCGGACCGGTCTCCCCGGCACTGTGGGGTCCGCCACCGCGGGCACAGCACGTCGTCCTGTGGCACGGCGACGGCACCGGCGACCCGTGGGGCACCGAGCTCGACCCGGCGCTGGGGAAGATCACCGTCGACGAGGTCACCGAGGCCCTCGACGGGTTGCTCTGAGGATGCTCGTGCTCTGCCCACCAGGGTGGGCAGAGCGCGACTGTGCGAGGAACAGGTGTGCCGGGGGAGCCTACGGCGCGGTCAGCCGTCACGCTGGCGGAGGGCGTCGAAGAGGACGGTCTGAAGGGCGGTCGGGTCGACGGCGGAGTACGCCGCGCCGTCGGTCGCCTCCGCGATCCGCTCGAGCGCACCCAGGTCGGCGTCCGGGCCGAGCGCGACGCCGATGACCTTGACCGGCCGCTCGGGGTCGGCCTCGTCGGCCACCGTCGCGAGCAGCTCGTCGAGGGAGATGCCGTCGTCCTCGTCGGTGCCGTCGGTGACCAGCAGGACGCTGTTGACCGCGGCCGGGTCGAAGTCGGCCCGCGCGGCGCGGACGGCGGCGAGCGTCGTGTCGTACAGGCCGGTGCCGCCGGGGGTCAGCCGGTCGGGGATGGTGTCGAGCTGCTCGTCGAGGAGCTCCCGCTGCTCGCGCCCGTCGGCCTGCGCCTCCAGGGGGCGGGTGGGCACCAGCTCGGTCCAGTCCTCGTCGCCCTCGAGCTCGTCGGCGAACACCCACAGGCCCAGCGCGAAGTTGCCCGGCACCAGCGACAGCGCGCTCTTGGCGGCGTCCCGGGCCAGGGTGGCGCGGGTGCCGCCCCCGGCCGGGGCCTCCATGGACGTCGACACGTCGAACACGGTGAGGATGCGCGACGGCGCGGCGAGCTCGGAGAGCTGCCCGAGCAGCGCCTGCACCTGCGCGGGGTCGAGCAGCAGGGCCTCGGGCGCGACCTCCTGGGTGCCGGTGGCGGCACCGGCACCGGTGGGCGGGGCCCCGTCGGCGTCGCGGAACCCGGCGTCCCGGACGGCCGCGCGGGCCGCCTCGGAGGTCAGGGCACGCAGCGCGGCGTCCACCGCGGTGGCGTCGGCACCGGAGGCCGACCCGACCCGCACCACCGGGTAGTCCAGCGAGGGGCTGCCCTCGCGCGGGTAGACCGCGACCAGGGACGGGTCCTCGACACCGGCGTTGGTGGCGACCACCTGCTGCTCGCGCACCGGCACCAGCGGCGCGTCCCCGGCGTTCGCGCTGCCCGCCTCCAGGGCGTCGCCGGGGGAGGTCGAGGGCCCCCGTTCCGCGGCGAGCACCGCCTGGACGACGGCGTTGTCGGCGTCCTCGTCGGCGCCCAGTGCGGTCCGGACGGCGCTGAGCGCGGCCAGCCCCTCGGCGCTGGTGGCCAGGTCGGGGACGGCGAGGGGCCGCCCGCCGGCCAGGGCCTCGCCCCAGCCGGGAGGGGCGTCGGCCCAGCCCAGGGCGTCGACGGCGGCGCGGCTGGTGGCCAGGACGACCGGCGAGCTCGCCACCGACCCGGCGGTCTCCAGCGCAGCCTCGCCGGCGCGGGCCGGCCACAGCGAGGAGTCCGGCACCCAGAGGTGGGGCAGGTCGCCGGCCTCCAGCGCACCCAGGTCCCCGACGGTCTGCAGCGGCTCCTGCGCGGTCACCTCGGCGGCGGCGCAGTCCTCGGCGCGCAGGCCCTCGGCGCCGGAGAGCAACTGCTCGGCGACCGGCGCCAGCTCGGGGGCCACGGCCACCCGGACGACGTCGCTGCGCGCGCAGTCGCCGTCGCCGGAGCCGACCGCCCACCAGGTGATGCCGGCGGCGACGAGCACCACGGCCGCCACAGCGACGGCGATGAGGACCTGCGGCGTGATGCCCGAGAAGCCCCGGCCGGCGGATGTGTCGGCGTGGCGGCCCATGCGCGCAGTCCCCCGTCGGTCGGTCGGTCAGGGCGTCGTCGGAGACCCCCGCGACCGCCCATCACAGAGTAGATGCGGTTGCTGACTCTGCGGTCACACCGCCCGGGTCGGCGACGACCGCCGGACTACTGCAGGTAGCCCTCGACCTGCTCCTCCGGTCGGGGAGAGGCCTCGTCCGGGTCCTGCCCGTACTGCCGCTTGGCGTCCCGCTGGCGGAGCAGGTCCCACAGCTGGTCGCGGTCCTCCTCGATCTGCCGGAGCCGGGCGCGCTGCTCGTCGGTGTGCTGGCCGCTGTCCCGCAGTCGGCGCTCCTCCTCGACCAGCGCCTCGATGCGGCTGCGGATCTCGCTGTCGTCCATGACCGCTCCCTGCCCCTCGCGGCGCGGGTGAAACGGTCAGCGGTCCGGCACGTGGCCCTCGACGAACGCGGCCAGCCGCCGGGTCACCGCTCCGCCCGCCCGGCCCAGCGCCAGCAGCGCTGCCCGCTCCAGGGGCACGCGCACACCTCGGCGTCCCGGGGCCGACCCGGTCCGGACGGCGTGCCCGGTGGCGACCAGCTCCGGCCAGGGCCGGGCCAGCTGGGCCTGCACCCGGGCCAGCGCCGCCGCCGTCGGCCCGGCGTTGCCCTCCACCATCGCGGTGACGAACGCGGGGTCGCTGGCGATGACCCGGGTGCCGTCGCGGAAGCTCCCCGCGGCCAGGGCCAGCGCCAGCGGACCGGCCTCCCCGGCGGCCGCCGCCAGCGCCGCGGCCAGCAGGTGCGGCACGTGGCTGATCGCGGCCACGGCGTCGTCGTGCTCGGCGGCGGTGGCCGGCACCACCTCCGCGCCGACGGCGAGCGCCACCTCCGCCACCCGCAGCCACCGGGCCAGGTCGGTGTCCGGCTCCAGGCACACCGCCCACCGTGCGCCGGCGAACAGCGCGGGGTCGGTGGCCTCGTGGCCGGACCGCTCCGTGCCGCACATCGGGTGCCCGCCGACGTAGCGGTCGCCGTACGCCGCCCCCAGCTCGGCCAGCACCGGCAGCTTCACCGAGCCGAGGTCGGTGACCGTCGCGTCGGGGTCGACGGTCAGCCCGTCGAGGGCTCCGGCCATCGCCGGCAGCGGGACGGCGAGGACGACGACGCCGGTCATCTCCCGGCCGATCCGCACCCCGCGCGCGGCGGCGGCGTCGCGGGCGGCCGGGTCGACGTCCCAGCCGGTCACCGCGCGCCCGGCGGCGACCAGGGCGGCGGCCAGCGACCCGCCGAGCTGGCCGAGGCCGACGACGCCGACCGGCGGCGCGGGCATCGTCGGTACGGGGAAGGAGGCGGTCACGCCGATCCCCAGGGGCGCTCGGTGCGGAACACGCGGGCCAGCGCGGTGGCGACCAGCCGGCCGTCCTGGGCGCGGGCGTCGATCCGGTAGACGGCGGTGCGGCTGCTGCGGTGCACCTCGGTGCCCTCCGCGACCAGCCGGTCGCCGGGGCGTCCCGGGGCGAGGAACTCGGTGTGCACGTCCTGCGCGACCGCGACCGTGCCGTGACTGTTGCTGACCGCCGCGTGGACCACGTCGAGCAGCGCCATGGTCGCGCCCCCGTGCGCGGTCCCGACGGCGTTGAGCAGCTGCGGCCCGACCGTCATCGCGGCGCGGGCGTACCCGGGGCGTACCTGCTCGAGGACGATCCCCAGGTGCCCGGCCAGCGGGTCGGCCGCCAGCCGGGCGAAGAGCGCGGGGTCGACGTCGGCACCGTCGTCCGGTGCGGGATCGGCCATGATCAGAGGCTATGACGCCGCGGTCGTTCCTCCTCACACCGGAACTCAGCGACTACGTACGCGCCACCTCGGAGCCACCGGACGACGTCGCCGTCGACCTGATCGCCGAGACCGCCGCCCTCGCCGACCGCGGGGAGGTGCCGTCGACCTTCCAGATCGCGCCCGAGCAGGGCACCTTCATGCAGCTGCTCACCGGCGCGCTCGGCGCCCGCCGGGCGATCGAGATCGGGACGTTCACCGGCTACTCCGCGCTGTGCGTCGCCCGTGGCCTGCCCGCGGACGGCTCGCTGCTGTGCCTGGACGTCAGCGAGGAGTGGACGGCGATCGCCCGCCGCTACTGGGCGCGGGCCGGCCTGGCCGACCGGATCGAGCTGCGGCTCGGAGACGCCCACGAGTCGCTGCGGGCCCTGCCGGCCGAGCCCACCTTCGACCTGGCGTTCGTCGACGCCGACAAGACCGGGTACGCCGCCTACGTCGACGACCTGTACCCGCGGATGACCGCCAACGGCGTCGTGCTGCTCGACAACACCCTGGCCGGCGGCGAGGTGCTCGACCCGCAGAACGACAACCAGCGGGCGATCGTCGCGCTCAACGCCGCCCTGGCCACCGACCCCCGGTGGGAGACGGTGCTGCTGCCGGTCTCCGACGGTCTGACGATGCTGCGCAAGCGATGACGGACCCCGAGGTGCGCGCCAGCTGGGCGGTGCGGGTCAGCCGGCCGGAGGGCCGCTGGCAGGTGGAGCTGCTCGCCACCGACGCCGGGGACGAGCTGCCGGTGCTCGAGCGGGCCCTGGGCGAGCCTGGCACCGGCGGCTGGCCGGGGCCGTTCGTGGTCGTCGTCGACTCGCGGCTGTACTTCGTCGTCCTCCGGCACGGCCCCGGCGGGCTGGTGCGGGCGCTGATCTCCGACGCCACCATGCAGGAGTGGATCCTGGCCGCCGAGGTGGTGGAGCGCTACGGCATCGCCGTGGACTCCGACGGCGCCTTCGACGACGACGAGACCGGCTGGCCCGGAGGTGACCTGGACGTGTTCTCCGACGACGGGCTGCCCGCCGAGCAGCTGCGGACCATCGTGACCGCCGACGACCTGTGGGCCGACGAGATGGTCGCCGCCATCGCCGCCCGCCTCGGCTTCGCCGACGAGCTGGCCGCGGCGGTGACGCCGTGAGCGGCCGCGTGTCCGCCGTCGTCTTCGACCTGGGCGGGGTGATCACAGAGAGCCCGATGCCGGCGTTCGCCGCCTACGAGGCCGAGGCCGGGCTGCCCGACGGGCTGATCCGGCGACTGAACAGCACCGACCCCGACACCAACGCCTGGGCCCGCTACGAGCGCAACGAGCTGGACGCCGCCGGGTTCGTCGACGCCTTCGAGGCCGAGGCCCTCGCCGCCGGGCACCGGCTCGACGCCTCCCGGGTGCTCGCCGCCCTGGCCGGTGCCGTCCGGCCGGAGATGGTGCGGGCGGTGCGGCGGCTGCGGGACGCCGGACTGTCCCTGGCGCTGCTGTCGAACAACGTCGCACCCATGGAGCGCACCGGCGCCCTCGGGGAGCTGCTCGAGCTGTTCGACGCGGTGGTGGAGTCCTCCCTGGAGGGCGTGCGCAAGCCGGAGCCGGAGATCTACCGGCGCGCGCTGACCCGCCTGTCCGACGCCCTGGGCCGGCCGGTCGAGGCGGCGGACTGCGCCTACCTCGACGACCTCGGCATCAACCTCAAGCCGGCCCGGGCCATGGGGATGCACACGATCAAGGTCGTCGAGCCGGCCGCGGCGCTGGCCGAGCTGTCGGACGTCGTCGGCATCGACCTGCTCGACGTGGCGGGGACGTGACCACGCCTGCGGCGCACCTGTCTCCGCGGGCAGTTGTGCTCTGCCCACCCTGGTGGGCAGAGCACGAGCGTCCGGCAACCAGATCGCGGCCCGCCCCATCGTGCTCTGCCCACGGTGGTGGGCAGAGCACGAGCTCTCGTAGGGCGACCGGGTGACCCTCGACCTCGACGCCGCGATGGGCCGCGCCCTGGAACTCGCCGCGGCCGCGGTGGAGTGGGGCGACACGCCGATCGGTGCCGTCGTCCTGGACGCAGGCGGCGCGGTCCTGGCCGAGGCGGCCAACGAGCGGGAGAAGCAGGGCGACCCGACCGCGCACGCCGAGGTGCTCGCGCTCCGCGCCGCCGCGCGGGTGCACGGCGACGGCTGGCGGCTCACCGGGACGACGCTCGTGGTCACCCTCGAGCCCTGCACCATGTGCGCCGGCGCCAGCGTGCTGGCCCGCGTCGGCCACGTCGTCTACGGCGCCGACGACCCGAAGGCGGGCGCGGCCGGGTCGCTCTGGGACGTCGTCCGCGACCGCCGGCTCAACCACCGGCCGCAGGTCACGGGCGGGCTGCGGGCCGAGGAGTCCGCCACGCTCCTACGCGAGTTCTTCCGCCGTCAGCGGGGCCTGTAGTCTCTTCGGCGGTGGCGTGTCCGAGCGGCCGAAGGAGCACGCCTCGAAAGCGTGTGAGGTGCAAGCCTCCGTGGGTTCAAATCCCACCGCCACCGCCAGGAGCTACTGACGGAAGTCTCGTCGAGTAGCGACGAGAGTGACGGCGAAGCCGTCCTCGGAGGATCTGACCGACAGGTCGGTGACTCCGGGGGCGGCTTCGTTGTTGTTCGGGGCCGGATGAGCCGCTGTCGTCATCGCCAGCCAGCAGCAACGAGGGTCACCAGACTACGACACGCTCTGACCGCGGCAACTGTTCCGAGGGGTGAGGGTCAGCCCGGCGAAGTCGCCCGCGTCGCGCCAGTCCCGCAGCATCTCGAAGAAGGTGTTCCCGGCGGGGAGGTAACGCCCGGCCGCCAACGTGTTCGGGTCGGCGGCATTCCCCTCGTTGTTGCCCGCGGCGGGGGTGCAGGCGTTCAGCTTCGCGATCACCTCCGGGCTCATGCTCCGGCTGCGGACCTGGTGCACGTAGTCGTCCTCCGCCTCCTTGGTCGCCTCGATCACCGCACCGCGCCGCTCGGCCTCGGCGATGACGTGCGCGGCGTGCTTGGTCTGCTCCAGCGCCATGTGCGTGTAGCTGACCGAGAACGCCGTCTGGGTGAAGCCGAAGAAGAACGCGTTCGGGTAGTCGTGGGTGTGCATCCCGTGCAGCGTCCGCAGACCCTCGGACCACTTGTCCGACAGCAGCTTCCCGCTGCGGCCGATGATGCGCAGCCCGGTGCCGTAGAGGAAGCCCATGCCGAGGTCGAAGCCGGTCGCGAACACCAGGGCGTCGAGCTCGTAGGCCTCGCCGTCCACCACCACGGCGTGCTCGGTGATCTCGTCCGGGCCCCGGCCGTTGGTGTCGACCAGGTGGACGTTCGGCCGATTGAACGACGTCAGGAACTCGTCGTGGAAGTTGGGGCGCTTGCAGCCGTAGCTGTAGTACGGCTTGAGTGCCGCCGCGACGTCCGGGTCCTCGACGACCTCGTCCACCCGGCTGCGGATCCGTTCCATGACCTCCAGGTCGGCGTGCTCGAGGGGCTCCCCGGACGCCGTGGCCGAGGCGAGCAACTGGGCGATCTCCGTCCAGCCGTCCTGCACCATGTCCGGCTCGCCGTCCGGGGCGGGGTAGCCGGTGGACACCGCGGTGAAGTTCCACATGCGCCTGTACTGCCACCCCGGTTCGAGGTCCTTGCCGAAGTCCTCCGGAGTGGGGGCGTTGTTGCGTTCCCACGGCGCGGCCGGGGTCCGCTGGAACACGAACACCTCCTTCGCGGCCTCGGCGAGCCGCGGGATGACCTGGATGCCGGTCGCGCCGGTGCCGAGGATGCCCACCCGCTTGTCGGCCAGGTTCTCCAGGTTCTCCCCGGTGAAGGCGTGGTCCCACCGGCTGGTGTGCCAGCTGTGGCCCTTGAACGACTCGATGCCCTTGATCCCCGGCAGCTTGGGGTTCTGCAGGCGTCCGGGGGCGACGATGAAGTACCGCGCGCGGATCGTGTCGCCGCGGTTGGTGCTGATCACCCACCGGGAGTCGCTGTCGTCCCAGCGAGCCTCCTGGACCTCGGTCTGGAAGACGGCATCGCGGTAGAGGTCGAAGTGTCGGGCGATCCGCCGGCAGTGCTCCAGGATCTCCGGCTGCCGGGCGTACTTCTCGGTCGGGATGTACCCGGTCTCCTCGAGCAACGGCAGGTAGACGTGCGACTCGGTGTCGCACTGCGCGCCCGGGTAGCGGTTCCAGTACCAGGTGCCGCCCACGTCGCTGGCCTTGTCGATCATCATGATCCGTTCGAGGCCCACCTCGCGCAGCCACACGGCCATCTGGAGGTTGGCCAGCCCGGCGCCCAGCAGCACCGCGTCGACGGTGGCCTCGATCGGGTCGCGCGATCCGTCGGTCTCCGCCCACGGGTCCTCGGCGAAGCGCTCCAGGTCGCCCTCGAGGTGGACGTACTGGTCGAGCCCGTCGGCGCGCAGCCGCTTCGCCCGCTCCTCGGCGTACTTCCGCTGCGCCTCCTCGGGGGTCAACGGCGTCGCGGCGGCCGGCACCGCCGGGGTCACCGGGAGCTCCGGCCGGCGATCACGGCCGTGTAGATCGACGCCCCGCCGTCGACGACGATGTCCTGACCGTTGACGAACGACGAGCCGTCGCCGGCCAGCCACAGGGCCACGTCGGCCATGTCCTCGGCGGTACCGGCGCGGCGCGACGGCGTCCCCTGGACGAACTGGTCGCGGATCTCCGCCGAGGCCTCGTCCACCGATTCCGGGTCGAGGTCGTTGACCACGACCCGCGCCCCCTCGGCGGCGAACAACAGCGCCGCAGCGAGACTCTGGCCGCGACCTGAGCCGGTGATGACGGCGGTCTTCCCCTCGAGCTGCGCCAATGTCGCCTTCCTTCCAGCGGGATGGGTGATCGGACGCCTGAGACGTCGCAGATCACCGTCGCTGGCGAGGCGAAGACGCGGACATGTGCGGGGGACCATTTTCCGCCGCCGTCGGGTGTGCGGGCGTCCGTGTCCGGCCCGACGCCGCGCCGTTGGCGTCCGTCGCCGGACGCGCAGGCCGAACGGCCCGCCGACCTCTCCGCTCTCCGTGACGGCAGGAAGGTCTCATGAGGACATCAGCAAGGACGATGCGCGGCCGGCGGGCCAGGTTGCTGGTCAGCGCCAGGCTCCGGTCGTACGTGCGTCAGCCGATCGTCCGGACGTACCGGTCGAGGTCGACCAGCCATCGGCCGTCGTCGGCCTGCGTGAGTCGCACCTCGTGCAGCTCGAGCTCCGCGCTGCCGTCGTCCCGCGTGAAGCGCACCTCCGTGGTCGCGGTGATCGCGCCGTCCTGCTCCTCGACGTCGCGCACCTCGGCCAGCTCCACCTCCGACCACGGGGACCAGAAGTCCCGGTAGTAGTCGGGATCGGCGGCCTCCTGCAGCGTGGGGCCGGTCAGGTCGTACGCGGCGTCGGGGTCGTCCGGCAGCAGCGCGTAGTAGTCGTCCAGCGTCTCCTCGGCCACGGCGGCCGGGTCGTCGGCCGGCGCGTCACCGGCGTCGTCGGAGGCCGGGGTGTCCGCCTCGCCGGCCGAGCCGTCAGGTGCGGCGGACGACGGCGGCTCGGCGTCCTGCGTCGGCCGCTGGGTGTCCGCGTCGGCCGACGTCCCGGGCGGGTCGCCGCGGGTGGTGAGCCACAGGGCCCCGCCACCGGCCAGCAGCAGCACGAGGAGCAGCGCTGCCACCAGCAACGGCCGGCGCCGCGCCCGACCGGTGAGCACCGGCACCGGCTGCTGGGGCGGAGTGGGGCCGGAGGCAGTCCCCGACCGGGGCGCGGCCGACGCAGCGGGGGTGCGCGGCCTCGGTGGTGCGTCCTGGACCGCGGTGTCGGCGGCCCCGGCCGCGACGGCCGGCGCCGCGCTCGTGGACAGCTCCTCGGTGCGCTGCCGGTTGGTCGAGGAGCGCAGGATGGTGCGGGCCAGCAGCACCGTGGTGGGGTCGCCGTCCCGGCCGGCCGCGAGCCGGGCCAGCTCGTCGCGGACCTCGGTCATCGTCGGCCGGTGTGCCGGGTCGTCGGCCAGCATGCGGGTCAGCGGCCCGGTGAGCGAGCCGGCACGGCGAGGCGGCAGGGGGCCGCCCGCGGCGACGCGGTGCAGCAGCCGGAGCGGGTTGTCGTCCATCCCGAAGGGCGGATGCCCCTCCATGCAGGTGTACAGCGTGGCACCGAGGGAGAAGACGTCGCTCGCGGGCGTCATCTCCTCGCCCCGTGCCACCTCCGGCGCCAGGAACGCCGGCGTGCCGGTGATCTGGCCGGTCTGGGTCAGCGTCACGTCCCCGGAGGCGTGGGAGATGCCGAAGTCGGTGATCTTGACCAGCCCGTCGACGTCGGGCCCCTGGCCGATGAGCACGTTGGCCGGTTTCACGTCGCGGTGCACGATGCCCGCGTCGTGAGTGGCGACCAGCGCGTCGGCCACCTGGGCCCCGATCTGCGCCACCTGGTCCACCCGCAGCACGCCGTCCTCGTGCAGCACCTCCGCCAGGCTGCGCGAGGGCAGGTACTCCATGACCAGCCAGGGGGAGCCGGCCTCGACCGCGACGTCGTAGACCGAGACGGCGTGCAGGTGGCTCAGCCGGGCGGCGATGCGGCCCTCTCGCAGCGCACGCTGGCGCTGCCGTTCCACCGCCGCCGCGTCGGCGCCGGGAGGGGGCAGCACCTGCTTGACCGCGACGTGGCGCCCCAGGCGCTCGTCACGGGCCAGCCAGACCGCACCCATGCCGCCGCCCCCGATGCGGTCGAGCAGCTGGTAGCGGCCGGCGACCAGGTCACCCGGCGCGGTCATCGCCGGTCCGTTCCCGCGCTCGGAGCGCCGGCGCCGGTCAGACGCCGCTGGGGACGCCGAACCGGCGGGCGTACTCCTCCTGCGCCCCGGCCGGCAGCACGTCGTAGAGCTCGCCGAGCTCCTGGGTGGCGTCGGGGGAGAGGTCGTCGAACAGCCGCTTCCAGGTCGGCGGGTCGTCGTAGCTCCGGGTGAGCAGCAGCTCCCACGCCCGTGTCTGCCGGTCGCGCTTGCTGCGCTCGGCGACGAACTCGGACAGGTAGCGGTCCTTCGCGGCGTCCTTCTCCTCCTTGGTCGCCGTCGGCGGCAGGCCGGAGGGGTCGGCGCCGTGGAGCACCGCGACGATGGCCTCCACGACGTCGGGCCGGAGCTGGTCGGTCTCGCTCATGGGGGCGTCCTCTCGTGTTGCACCGGCCGTCGATCCCGTTCCGGACCACCCTGCCCCACCCGACCGCCGGGAAACACCGCCCCGTTCCCGGCCGCGTGCCACGCCGCCCGGGTGCCGCGGCTGACCGGCCGGACGGCGCCCGGTATCCTGGCCCGCGCAGTTGGAGGATTCGCCTAGTGGCCTATGGCGCTCGCTTGGAAAGCGGGTTGGGGGCAACCCCTCGGGAGTTCGAATCTCCCATCCTCCGCAGCCGAGGCCGGGTCCCGCACCAGCGGGGCCCGGCCTCCGTGCATCAGGCGCCGGGCCGGGTGACGACGTCCCCGGCGGCCGGGGAACCCAGCCGGCGCAGGTAGAGGCCGGTGACGGCGGCGAGCACCAGCACCCCGCCCATCAGCGCGCCCACCGGGAGTCGCTCGCCGAGGAACGCCGTGGCCAGCGCCGTCGCCGTCACCGGCTCCAGCAGGGTGACGATCGCCGCCACCGCGCCCGGCACCGTCCGCACGCCGCGGAAGAACAGGGCGTAGGCGGCGGCGCTCGGCACCGCGCCCAGGTACAGCAGGGTGAGCAGGGCGACCGGATCGCCGGTCAGCCGCAGCCCGGCGGCCAGCGCGACGGGAGTGAGCAGCAGAGCCCCACCGACGAAGCCGGCCAGCGTCACCGGGACGCCGGCCGGGACCGCACCGCCGGCCAGGGTCACCACGGCGTAGCCGAGGGCCGAGCCGACCGCGAGGAGGGCGCCCAGCAGCACCGCCGTCCCGGCCGAGGCGCCGGCGGTGAGCCCCACCAGCAGGCCCAGACCGGTGAGTGCGGTGAGGAGGGCGACGACGGTGGGCCGGTCCGGGCGGCCGTGGCCCAGCAGGGCCGCGCCCACGGCGATGAGCAGCGGCGCCAGCCCGAGCGCGACGAGCGTGGCGATGCTCACCCCGGCCCGGGCGACGGCGGCGAAGTAGGCCAGTTGGTAGGCGGCCAGCCCGGCCGCGACCAGCGCCAGCCGGACGGCGACCGGACGGGTGAGCGGGACGGCGCTGCCGGCGCGCCGGCGGCGGGTGAGCACGTGCGCGGCGAGCAGGACGGCGGCGCCGATCGCCATGCGGTGCCAGGCGATGTCGAGCGGACCGAGGTCGCTGTGGTCGGCGACGATGCGGCCGCTGACGCCGGCGGTGCCCCAGCAGAGGGCGGCGAGGACGACGAGGACGAAGCCGCCGGTCGCGGGCGTGGCGGGGGAGCCGCTGGTCGCGGCTCGGGTCGGGCTGGACATGACGCTCCTGGTCGCAGATCCGGATCGGGGAGGCGGTCCGGAGCACGGCGCAGCGGCCCGGCAGGGTGCCGGGCGGGGTCAGCCCGCGGTGCTCCGGGTCAGGAGCGGGGCGGGGGCAGGACGAGGGCGCGCCGGGGCGTCATGCCGTCGGAGGGTAGCCGGGGGGCCGCGGCCGCGGGCGGGGGTTCGTGACCTACAGTGGGAGGCGACCCCTCGCGTGGCGTCATCCTGTGAACCTCCCCAGGGCCGGAAGGCAGCAAGGATAAGCGGGCTCTGGCGGGTGCGCGGGGGGTCCCTTCGTTTCCCGGCCCGGCCCCCGCGACCGGGTCACACCGGCGGTGCGCCGATCCGTCGCCCGGCCCACGTAACCTCGCCTCCGTGGCACTGGCGCTCTACCGGAAGTACCGCCCGGCGACCTTCGCCGAGGTGGTCGGCCAGGAGCACGTGACCACCCCGCTGGTCAACGCCGTCGACGGCGGGCGGATCAACCACGCCTACCTCTTCAGCGGCCCCCGCGGGTGCGGCAAGACCTCCTCGGCGCGGATCCTCGCCCGGTCGCTGAACTGCGAGCAGGGGCCGACGTCCACGCCCTGCGGGGTGTGCGGCTCGTGCGTCGCGCTGGCGCCCGACGGCCCCGGCTCGCTCGACGTCATCGAGATCGACGCGGCCAGTCACGGTGGTGTCGACGACGCCCGCGACCTGCGCGAGCGGGCCTTCTTCGCGCCGGTGAACAGCCGCTACAAGGTCTACATCGTCGACGAGGCGCACATGGTGACCACGCAGGGCTTCAACGCCCTGCTCAAGGTGGTCGAGGAGCCGCCGGAGTTCCTCGTCTTCGTCTTCGCCACCACCGAGCCGGACAAGGTGCTCCCCACCATCCGCTCGCGCACCCACCACTACCCGTTCCGGCTGGTGCCCCCGACGACGCTGCGCGGCCTGCTGGAGAAGACCTGTGCCGCCGAGGGCGTGCAGGTCGAGCCGACGGTGTTCCCGCTGGTGGTCCGGGCCGGTGGGGGCTCGGTGCGCGACTCGCTGTCGATCCTCGACCAGCTGCTGGCGGGGGCCGGGCCCGACGGGGTCACATACAAGAGCGCCGTCGGGCTGCTCGGCGTCACCGACGACGCCCTGCTCGACGAGACGATCGACGCCCTCGCCGCGCACGACGCGCCCGGCGTCTTCCGCGCGGTCGACCGGGTGGTCGAGGCCGGGCACGACCCACGGCGCTTCGCCACCGACCTGCTCGACCGGCTCCGCGACCTCATCGTGCTGGACGCCGTGCCCGACGCCGGCGGCAACGGGCTGCTCGACTGCCCGCCCGACCGGCTGGACCTCATGACCTCGCAGGCCCGGGCGCTGGGCTCGGCGACGCTGTCGCGGATGGCCGACACCGTCCACGACGGCCTCACCGAGATGCGGGGGACGACGGCGCCGCGGCTGCTGCTCGAGCTGGTGTGCGCGCGGATGCTGCTGCCCGGCACCGACGACTCGGCGGTCGCCACGCTGCAGCGGCTGGAGCGCCTCGAGCGCCGGATGTCGATCGCCGGTGAGCACGCGGGGCGGGCGGGTGGGGGAGCGGTCGCCGAGGCGCCCCCGGTGGCGGAGGTCCGCCGCCCGCCGGTGGACGACGCCCCGCCCGCCCCCGCGCCGGCCGGCGGCCCGCGGCGGGAGTTCGTCCGCAGGTCGCAGGCCACGGAGGCCGCGGCACCGGCGACCCCGGCCGCGCCGACCCCGCCCGCTCCGGCGGAGCGGCCGGCGACCCCGCCGCCTGCGGAGCGGCCCGCGACCCCACCGGCGGCGGCCTCCCCGCCATCCCGGCCGGCCGCCGAGCCGCAGCCGTCGGCACCGGCAGCGGCCCGTCCGGCCACCGACGACGGCTGGCCCGCGACCACCCCGCCGGGCTCCGGTGCGCCGGCCTCCCGCCCGGCTCCGGTGGCCGACGACGGCTGGCCCGCGACCACCCCGCCCGGCTCCGGTGGTGCTCCCGCGCGGAAGCCCGCGCCGCCGGCGGCTCCCGAGCCGGCGCCCGCGGAGGAGCGTCGGCGGCCCCGCGTCGCCGAGGGCGAGCCGGACATCCCCCTCCCGCCGGAGCCCACCGACGACGAGGACTGGCCGCACCAGCCGCACCCCGCCGCGGCTGCCGCGGCGGCCACCCGCCTCGAGCAGCCCCGGCCGGCCGCGGACCCCGCGCCGCGGGCCGCGGCGGAGTCCTCGCCCGCGCCGCGCGGGGGCGAGCCGACGCCGGTGGTCTCGGCCGAGCCGGAGCAGTCCGCAGGCGAGGGCGAGCTCGGCACCGCCGACGTCCGCCGGGTGTGGCCCGAGCTGCTGAAGGTCGTCCGCGGCCACAAGCGCACGACCGAGGCGCTGCTCAAGAGCGCGCAGGTGCACGACCTCGGCAACGGCACCCTCACCCTCGCGGCCACCTCGCCGGCCCTGGCCAAGATGCTCGGCGACGACCTGAACAAGGACGTCGTCCGGCAGTCGCTGCAGGAGCTGCTCGGCGTGCGCTGGAAGGTGCAGGTCGTCGTCGAGGGCGCCACGTCCCGCGGTGCTGGTCCCGCCGTCGCCCCGGAGGCCGCGCGCGAGGCGGCGCGGGCCGCGGAGGTCGCGGAGGCCCGCGAGCTCATGGCCGAACGGGCCGCCGAGGGTGCGGGGGAGCGCGAGCCGGAGCCGGTGGTCGACCCGGAGCAGGCGGCGCTGTCGCTGCTGCGGGCCCAACTCGGCGCCCGCCCCATCGACGACTGAAGCAGAGGCCCTCCACGGCTCGCAGGCCCGGGCGCCCCCCTGCGGGCCCGCCGCGAGCCTGCGAGTGGTGGGGGGCCTTCTTCAGCTCCGGGCCAGGACCTCGTCGAGGCGCTCGTAGCCCTCGCGGACGCCGACCTCCATGCCGCTGGCCACGAACGCGTCGCGGCCCTCGAAGGAGTCCACCAGGGAGGTCGCGGTCAGCCGGGTGCGACCGTCGCCGAGGTCCTCGAGCACCAGCTTCTCCAGCGCGACGCCGTCGGGCACGCCCTCGAACGTGAAGGTCTGCACGATCAGCTCGTCCGGCCGCACCTCGTGGAAGCAGCCGCGGAAGCCGTACTCCTCGCCGTCCTGCCGGTGCAGGTAGCGGTAGGAGCCGCCGGTGCGGCAGTCGTAGTGGTCGATCGTCATCTCCAGGCCCCGCGGGCCGAGCCACTGGACCAGCAGGTCGGGGTCGGTGTGGGCACGGAACACCTTCGACGGCGGGGCGTCGAACTCCCGGATGATCCGGATCAGCGGGACCTCGGTGTCGGCGATGATCTGCGTCTCGTGCGTGGAGGTGGTCACGTCGGGTTCCCTTCGGGGCGGGTGCGGGTCGGGGTGTCGTCGTCCGGCATGGACCGGAGGACGTCGTCCAGGCGGCGGTAGCGCTCCTCGGCCTGGCGGCGGTAGCGCTCGATCCACGTGGTCATGAGGTCGAAGACCTCCGCTTCCAGGTGCACCGGGCGGCGCTGGGCGTCGCGGCTGCGGGTGACCAGGCCGGCGTCCTCGAGCACGCGCAGGTGCTTGGAGACGGCCTGGACGCTCACCTCGTAGGGCTCGGCGAGCTCCCCGACGGTGGCGTCGGCCACCGTGAGCCGGGCGACCATGTCGCGCCGGGTGGGATCGGCCAGGGCCGCGAAGACCCGCGACAACGGATCAGCGGCCATCGGGGGGACCTCCCTCCTCGTCAACCAATCGGTTGAGTAAGAGGGTGGCCCGGTGTCGGACTGTTGTCAACCGTCTGGTTGAGGAAGGTGCTCGGCCCGTCGGTCCCGGCGCCGGTCGTACCCGCGGCCTACGCTCGGGGCATGTTCCCCGGTGGTCAGCCCGACATGGCACGCCTGCTCGAGCAGGCGCAGCAGATGCAGCAGCAGCTGGCTGCCGCGCAGGAGCAGCTGGCGCAGGAGACGGTGACCGGCTCGGCCGGCGGCGGGCTCGTCACCGCGACGATGACCGGCCAGGGCGAGCTGTCCGCGGTCACGATCGCGCCCGAGGCGGTCGACCCGTCCGACGTCGAGACCCTGCAGGACCTCGTCGTCGCCGCCGTGCGCGACGCCTCGCGTCAGGTCAACGAACTCACCGCCAGCCGGATGGGGCCGCTCGCCGGCGGCCTCGGCGGCGGCCTGGGGCTGCCCGGCCTCTGAGCCGCAGCATCCCCTCCGCGACTGGAGGATCACCGTGTACGAGGGGGCCGTCCAGGACCTCATCGACGAGCTCGGCCGGCTCCCCGGCGTCGGGCCGAAGAGCGCCCAGCGCATCGCCTTCCACCTGCTGGCGTCCGAGTCCGCCGACGTCGGGCGCCTGGTGGCGGCGCTGCAGCGCGTCCAGGCCGAGGTCCGGTTCTGCGTGACCTGCTTCAACGTCGCCGAGGGTGAGCAGTGCCGGATCTGCCGCGACCCGCGGCGCAGTGACGACGTCATCTGCGTCGTCGAGGAGCCCAAGGACGTCGTCGCCATCGAGCGCACCCGCGAGTTCCGCGGCCGCTACCACGTGCTCGGCGGCGCGATCAGCCCGATCGAGGGCGTCGGCCCCGACGACCTGCGGGTCAAGGAGCTGATGACCCGGCTGATGAACGGCACGGTCACCGAGCTGATCATCGCCACCGACCCCAACCTCGAGGGGGAGGCCACCGCCGCCTACCTCGCCCGGCTGGTCGGGCCGATGGGGCTGGCCGTCTCGCGGCTGGCCAGCGGGCTGCCCGTGGGCGGCGACCTGGAGTACGCCGACGAGATCACGCTGGGTCGGGCCTTCGAGGGCCGCCGCCGCATCGACGCGTGAGAAAGGACCCCGTCCTCCCCACCCCTCGCAGGCTCGGGGCGGTACCCGGGACGGGGCCAGGGGCCAAGGGGGACCCCGTCCTCCCCACCCCTCGCAGGCTCGGGGCGGTGCCCGGGACGGGGCCAGGGGCCAAGGGGGACCCCGTCCTCCCCACCCCTCGCAGGCTCGGGGCGGTGCGCTGGACGGGGCCAGGGGCGGAAGCCGTCCGTGGGACATCGACGCCTGAACGGGGCAATCACGAGGCGGTAACAGTCCCCGGAGGGACTCCTGGGAGCGGAGAACCCTGTGCTACGCATGGGTAACCAACACCCATACCCCGGTGTGACCTGGAACATCTCCGGCGTCCTCGGGGGATCTCAGGAAGAACGAAGGTAGGCGGATGAGTTCCGTTCTGACCGGCCGGCGCGTGCGCGCGGCCACGGCGGGCCTCGCGGTCACCGCGCTGGCGCTGACGGCGTGCGGCGGGAGCGACGGCGACGACGGTGGTTCGGGCGGTGGGGGCGGTGACGCCCTGACGATCGGCACCACCGACAAGATCACGACGCTGGACCCCGCGGGTTCGTACGACAACGGCTCGTTCGCCGTCATGAACCAGGTGTTCCCGTTCCTGATGAACACCGACTTCGGCAGCCCGGACGTCGTGCCGGACATCGCCGAGTCGGCCGAGTTCACCTCGCCGACCGACTACACCGTCACGCTGAAGTCGGGCCTGAAGTGGGCCAATGGCAACGACCTGACCGCCTCGGACGTCAAGTTCACCTTCGACCGCCAGGTGGCGATCGCGGACCCGAACGGCCCGTCGTCCCTGCTGGCCAACCTCGACAGCACCGAGGTCGTCGACGACCAGACGGTCGTCTTCCACCTCACGCAGCCCAACGACCAGACCTTCCCGCAGGTCCTGTCCAGCCCGGTCGGGCCGATCGTCGACGAGGACGTCTTCTCGGCGACCGAGCTGACCACCGACCAGGACATCGTCGACGGCGAGGCCTTCCACGGCCCGTACACGATCACCAACTACGACCAGAACAACCTGATCTCCTACGAGGCCTACCCCGACTACCAGGGCCTCCTCGGCGCGCCTGCGACCGACCAGGTCAACGTCCGCTACTACGCCGACGCCTCGAACCTCAAGCTGGACATCGAGGAGGGCAACATCGACGTCGCCTTCCGCAGCCTGAGCGCGACCGACATCGACGACCTGCGCGGCAACGACGAGGTCCAGGTCGTGGACGGCCCCGGCGGCGAGATCCGCTACATCGTCTTCAACTTCAACACCCAGCCGTACGGCGCCTCGACGCCGGAGGCCGACCCGGCCAAGGCGCTCGCCGTCCGCCAGGCGGTGGCCAACCTGATCGACCGGCAGGAGATCGCCGACCAGGTCTACCGCGGCACCTACTCCCCGCTGTACTCCTACGTCGCCGACGGCCTGACCGGCGCCACCCAGTCCCTGAGCGAGCTCTACGGCGACGGCAACGGTGGCCCGGACGCGGACAAGGCCGCGCAGGTGCTGCAGGCCGCCGGCGTGCAGACCCCGGTGCAGCTCTCCCTGCAGTACTCCAACGACCACTACGGGCCGTCCTCCGGTGACGAGTACGCCCTGATCAAGGACCAGCTGGAGTCCACCGGCCTGTTCCAGGTCGACCTGCAGACCACCGAGTGGGTGCAGTACTCCGAGGACCGCGTCGCCGACGTGTACCCGGCCTACCAGCTGGGCTGGTTCCCGGACTACTCGGACGCCGACAACTACCTGTCGCCGTTCTTCAAGCTGGAGAACTTCCTCGCCAACCACTACGAGAACCAGCAGGTCAACGACCTCATCCTGCAGCAGCTGGCCACGGCGGACCCGGCCCAGCGGACGGCCCTGATCGAGCAGATCCAGGACCTCGTCGCCGCGGACCTGTCCACCGTGCCCTACCTGCAGGGCTCGCAGGTCGCCGTCGTCCGGACGGGCGTGGAGGGCGCGGGCGACACGCTCGACGCGTCCTTCAAGTTCCGCTACGGAGCCCTGAGCCGGGGCTGACGACCGGCCTGAGAAGGTAGCGACACCGGCCCCGGGTGACCCCGCCGCACGGCGGAGTCACCCGGGGCCACCCATGTGCGGACCACGCACGCACGGAGGAAGGCCATGACCACAGCAGCGCCCGAGCTCGCGGCCGGCGAGCCGACCCAGGAGGACGCGCCGGCGCGCAGACGTCGCGGTGGCGGGGGCGGCCTGGGCCCCTACATCCTGATCCGCTTCCTGCTGATCTTCCCGACCGTCTTCATCCTCGTGACGACGGTGTTCTTCCTGATGCGCTCGACCGGTGACCCGATCACCGCCGCGCTCGGGGGGCGGCTGACCGGGGCGGAGCTGGCGGCGCGGGTGCACGAGGCCGGGTACGACCGGCCGATCATCGTGCAGTACCTCGAGTACCTCGGCAACGTGTTCACCGGCGACTTCGGGACGACGCTGTCCGACCGCCGCCCCGTCACCGAGGTGCTCACCACCTTCGGGACGGCGACCCTCGAGCTGGCCTGCTACGCGCTGCTGGTGGCCTTCGTCGTCGGCATCCCGTTCGGGCGGCTGGCCGCCTACGCGCGTGACCGGTGGCCCGACGCCGTGCTGCGGGTCTTCGCGATCCTCTGCTACGCGACCCCCGTCTTCTTCGCCGGCCTGGTGCTCAAGCTGGTCTTCTCCAGCTGGCTGGGCTGGCTGCCGGTGGCCGGCCGCGCCTCCACCCGGGCCGAGATCGAGCTGCAGTTCCTCGACAACCCGACCGGCATCTACCTCATCGACGCGATCCGGCTGGGCAACGGCGAGGTCGTCCTCGACGTCCTCGAGCACGCGGTGCTGCCGGCGATCGCGCTCGGCCTGCTGACCGCCGGGGTGTTCCTGCGGCTGGTGCGCACCAACGTCATCGGCACGTTCGGCTCCGGGTACGTCGAGGCCGCCCGCTCCCGCGGCGTCGCCGAGCGGCGACTGCTGCGCAAGCACGCCTACCGGCCCGCGCTCATCCCGATCATCACCGTCATCGGCCTGCAGGTCGCGCTGCTCATGGGCGGCGCGGTGCTCACCGAGACGACCTTCGAGTGGAAGGGCCTGGGCTTCCAGCTGGCCGAGTACCTGCAGGCGCGGGACTTCGTCGCCGTCCAGGGCATCGTCGCCATGCTGGCCGTCATCGTCGCGGTCACCAACTTCCTCGTCGACGTCATCGCCGCGCTCATCGACCCCCGGGTGAGATACTGATGGCCACCGCCGCCCCTGCCGTCGAGCAGACCCCCGGCACCGACCCCACCCGCCGCGGCTGGCGCCGGCTGCCCGTCGTCCACCAGTTGCGGCAGAGCGTCGGGCTGCAGCGCGGGATGCTCGTCACCGGCCTCGTCCTGGCCGCGGTGTTCCTGCTCACCGCGCTGCTGGCGCCGCTGCTCGCGCCCTACGGCTACAACCAGCTCCGGGACGCCGACGGCGCCTTCGGCGCCCAGCAGCCGCCCTCGTCGGAGCACTGGCTCGGCACCACCGTCGGCGGGTACGACGTGCTCAGCCGCGTCGTCTACGGGTCGCGCACCGCGCTCATGGTGATCGTGGTCGCCATCGTGCTGTCGCTGTTCGCCGGCGTGCTGCTCGGCCTGGTCTCCGGCTACTTCGGCGGCTGGCTCGACCGGGTGCTGGTCGTCGTCTGCGACGCGGTCTACGCCTTCCCGTCGCTGCTGCTGGCGATCGTCATGGCGATCGTGATCAGCGGCGGGCAGTCCAGCCTGTTCGGCGGCATCCTGGCCGCGGCCATCTCGATCACCGTCGTGTTCATCCCGCAGTACTTCCGGGTGGTCCGCGCCGAGACGGTGCGGATCAAGGGCGAGGCCTACGTCGAGTCCGCCCGGGTCGTCGGCGCCGGGCACTGGCGGATCATGAGCCGGCACGTGCTGCGCAACGCCACCCGCACCCTGCCGCTGATCCTCACGCTCAACGCCTCCGAGGCGATCCTCACCCTCGCCGGGCTGGGCTTCCTCGGCTTCGGCATCGAGCCGACCGCGGCCGCGGAGTGGGGCTTCGACCTGAACAAGTCGCTGTCCGACGTCACCAGCGGCATCTGGTGGACGTCGATCTTCCCCGGCTCGGCGATCGTGCTCGTCGTCCTCGGCCTGACGCTGGTCGGGGAGAGCCTCAACGACCTGGCCGACCCGCGGCTGCGCAGCCGGCGCGCTGCGGACGCCGGGGAGACCGCGGAGACGTCCGTCGTGCCGGGCGGCTCGCTGGGGGCCGGGCCGGGTGGGCTGGCCGGACTCGAGGGGACCGGAGGGAACGCACTGTGACCACCGCACGCGACGACGTCGTCGACATCGACGACCTGTCGGTCTCCTTCGCCACCGACGCCGGGACGATCACCGCCGTCCAGGGCGTGAGCCTGTCGGTGGCCGCCGGCGAGGTGCTCGCGGTCGTGGGGGAGAGCGGCAGCGGCAAGACCGTGACCGCCCGCAGCATCCTCGGCCTGCTGCCGGAGACCGCGGCCACCCGCGGCGCGGTGGTGCTGCGCAGCAAGGACGGGACGGCGCAGCACGACGTCGTCACGCTGTCCCGCCGGCAGCTCGGCGACGTCCGGGGCCGGGACGCCGCGATGGTGTTCCAGGAGCCCTCGACCGCGCTCAACCCGGTCTACCCGGTCGGCTGGCAGATCGCCGAGGGGCTGCGGGCGCACGGGAACCTCTCCCGCAAGGAGGCCCGGGCCAAGGCGGTCGACGTCCTGCGGCGGGTCGGCATCCCCGACCCCGAGCAGCGGGTCGACCACTACCCGCACCAGTTCTCCGGCGGGCAGAAGCAGCGCATCGTCATCGCCCAGGCGCTGGTGCTCGACCCCGGCGTGATCATCGCCGACGAGCCGACCACCGCCCTCGACGTCACCGTGCAGGCCGAGATCCTGGACCTGCTGCGCCGCTGCCGCGACGAGTTCGGCGCCGCGATCGTGCTCATCACCCACAACATGGGCGTCGTCGCCGACCTCGCCGACCGGGTGGCGGTCATGTACCAGGGCCGGATCGTCGAGCAGGCCGACGTCCGGACGCTGTTCTCCGCCCCGCGGGACGAGTACACCCGCCAGCTGCTCGGCTCGGTGCCCCGGCTGGGCGAGGGCCGGGCCCGTGCCCAGGAGCGGGCGGCGACCCGGCCCCCGGGCTGGGCGGCGTCGACCCCGGTCGTCGAGGCCCGCGACCTGCGGATCGTCTACCCCGGCCGGCTGCGCAAGCCGGACTTCGTCGCCGTGGACGGGGTCAGTTTCGCCATCCGGCCCGGTGAGGTGCTCGGGCTGGTCGGCGAGAGCGGCAGCGGCAAGACGACGATCGGGCGGGCCATCGCCGGGCTGACCCGGGTCACCGACGGCTCGCTGTCGGTGCTCGGCACCGAGATGCGCGGGGTCAGGGAGAAGGCGTTCCGGCCGGTGCGCCGCCGCATCGGGTTCGTCTTCCAGGACCCGGCGTCCAGCTTCAACCCGCTGCTGACCATCGCCGAGGCGGTCGCCGAGCCGCTGGTCGTCAACGGGAGGGCCGGCGACCCGCGGGCCGCGCGCGGCCGGGTCGACGAGCTGCTGGAGGCGGTGCAGCTGCCGCGGAGCTTCGGCGACCGGTTCCCGCACGAGCTCTCCGGCGGACAGCGGCAGCGGGCCAGCCTGGCCCGGTCGCTCGCCCTCGACCCCGAGCTGCTCATCGCCGACGAGCCGACCTCCGCCCTCGACGTCTCGGTGCAGGCGCGGGTGCTGGAGCTGTTCGCCGAGCTGCAGCGGGAGCTGGGCTTCGCGTGCCTGTTCATCAGCCACGACCTCGCCGTCGTCGACCTGCTGGCCGACCGGATCGCGGTGCTCTACCGCGGCCGGCTGGTCGAGGAGGGTACGGGTGCGGAGGTGCTCGGGTCGCCGCAGCACCCGTACACCCAGCGGCTGCTGGCCTCGCTGCCCGTGCCCGACCCCGACGAGCAGGCCCGCCGCCGGGCGGTCTGGCAGCAGCTGCGCGAGTAGAAGGACCCCGTCCTCCCCACCCCTCGCAGGCTCGGTGCGGGACCCGGGGCGGGGCCACCCCTCACTCCACGACGACGTCGTCGCCGTGGCGGGCCGCCCGTCGCACCCGCAGCCGCGCCAGCCGGCCGAACGCCGCCACCAGCTGCGTGTAGCCCGGCGTCGGCCCGTGGTAGCCGAGAAAGCCACGCGGCCCCTCGACCATCTCCCCGGTGCGGACGTCGTAGCGGCTCTGGTGCCACGGGCAGACCAGGCAGCCCTCGGCGTCCAGGCTGCCCTCGGACAGGTCGGCCAGCTGGTGCCGGCAGCGGCGCGACACGGCGAAGTACCGGCCGTCCCGGTTGCCCACCGCCCAGTCGCCGACGCGGCGGACCGCCCCGGGCGGCAGGTCGGCGGCGGGGATGCGGTCGGGCTCGGACACGGGGCCTCCTCGGGACGACGTCCGGCGCCCGTACCCCGCGCGGCGCGCCCGGACCCCTCCGGCGTCGGTAGGGTCGCGAGCGCTGCGATCGTCGTCCCACCTCGGAGGTGCCCGTGCGGCGGCTGGTCGTCGTCCTGGGGATGCTGGCCGTGCTGCTGGTCGCGGGTGGCCCGGCCCTGGCCGTGCCGCCCTCCCGGCTCGAGGAGCAGGTGACCGACCAGGTCGGGGCGCTGGCCGGCGACGAGGCCCGGGTCGAGGAGGCGCTCGACGCGCTGCGCGCCGAGGACGGCACCCAGCTGTGGGTCGCGTTCGTCGGGAGCTTCGACGGCGCCTCCGGCGAGGAGTGGGCCACCGACGCCGCGGCGGCGTCCCAGCTGGGCAGCACCGACGTGCTGTTCGCCGTGGCCGTCGATGACCGCGCCTACGGCGTCTCGGTCGACGAGGGCTTCCGGCTCTCCGACGCGGAGGTGGACACGCTGCTGGCCCAGGACGTCGAGCCGGCGCTGTCCGAGGGCGACTGGGACGGCGCCGTGGTGGCCCTGGCCGACGGCCTGCGCGGCGGGAGCGGCGGGGGCGGAGGCGGCGGGGGGACCACCGCGCTGCTGGTCGTCGGCGGGCTGGCCGTCGTCGGCGGCGGGGCCTGGCTGGTCACCCGCTCGCGGCGGCGGGCCCGGACGGCGCGGCAGCCGGAGGCCGGCCCGGCCGACCCGCACGCCGGCGTCCCCACCGAGGAGCTGCGCAACCGCGCGGGCGCGGCGCTCCTGGAACTCGACGAGCAGGTGCAGACCTCGCGGATCGACCTCGACTACGCCCGCGCGCAGTACGGCCCGGAGGCGGTGACGGGGTTCGACACCGCGCTGGCGGAGTCCGAGGCCGAGCTCGCGCGCGCCTTCGCCCTGCGCCAGCAACTCGACGACGAGGTGCCGGAGGACGACGCGGCGACGCGGCGGCTGCTGACCGAGCTGCTGGCGCTGGTGGCGACCGCGGACGCTCGGCTCGACGACCAGGCCGAGGCCTTCGCGCAGCTGCGCGATCTCGAGCGCACCGCACCGCAGGTGCTCGACGCCCTCGAGCCGCGGATCGCCGAGCTGCGGGCCCGCGTGCCCGCGGAGGAGCAGCGGCTGCAGGAGCTGCGTGGGCGCTACGCCGAGACGGCCCTCGCGCCGGTCGCCGACAACGTGGCCGAGGCACGGGCGCGGCTGGCCGCGGCCGAGCAGGAGATCGCCGAGGCCCGGGGCGACCTCGCCGCGGGACACCCGGGGGCGGCGGTGACCGACGTCCGGGCCGCCGAGGACGCCGTCGCCTCGACCGTCACCCTGCTCGACGCCGTCGGCCGGCTGGCCGCGGACCTGGACGCGGCGGCCGGGCGGGTGGCGGCGGTCCGGACCGAGACGGAGGGGGACCTCGCCGAGGCGCGGGCGCTGGTCGCCGCGGGGGACCGCACCGGGCTCGCGCCGCAGGTGGCCCGGGCCGAGGCGGCGCTGGCCTCGGCCACGGCCGCGCTCACCCCGGCGGACGGCCGCCCCGACCCGCTGGCGGCCCTCCGGCAGCTGGAGGAGGCCGACGCCGCCCTCGAGCAGGCCCTCGGCGGCGCCCGGGACGCCCAGGCCCAGGCCCGCCGTGCCGCCGCCGCGCTGGACTCGGCGCTGCTGGCCGCGCGGTCGGCGATCACGGCGGCGGCCGACTTCGTGAGCACCCGGCGGGGCGCCGTCGGCCCGGGGGCCCGCACCCGGCTCGCCGAGGCGCAGCGCCACCTGGACGCGGCCGTGGCGCAGGGGCGGTCCGACCCGGTCGGGGCGCTGCGCGAGGCGCAGCAGGCCGACGCGCTGGCCCGCCAGGCGCTCGACGCCGCCCGCGGCGACGTCGGCTCGTGGGCCGGCGCCCCGGGCGGCTTCGGAGGCGGCGGCTTCGGCGGCGGTGGCTTCGGGCCGGGCGGCTTCGGCGGCGGGTACCCCGGCCGGGGCGGCGTGGACCTGGGCAGCCTGGTGCTCGGCGGCATCCTCTTCGGCGGCGGCGGCGGCGGCGGCGGGTCGCGCGGCGGCTACCGCAGCAGCGGCTTCGGCGGTGGGGGTCGCCGGTCCGGCGGCACGCGCAGCTCCGGCGGTGGGCGGCGCTCCTCCGGCGGCGGCCGCCGTGGCGGCGGAGGGCGCTTCTGACCGGCCGGGAGCGGGAGACGCGCTCCACGGTCGGCTGGGGAACTGTGCGCGATCGCCGCGCGTGCCTACAGTCCGGACGCCCCGACGGGCGTCCTCGTACCTCGGAGGTCCACCCGTGCGCCGGCTGACGATCGTCCTGGCATCCCTGACCGCCCTCCTCGTGGTCGCCGCCCCCGCGCAGGCCGTGCCGCCGTCCGGACTGACCGACCAGGTCAGCGACCAGGCCGACGTCATGGACGCCGGTGAGGAGGCCGACGTCCAGGCGGCGGTGGACGACCTGAGCGCCGAGACCGGCACCGAGCTGTACGTCGTCTACGTGGACAGCTTCGACGGGACCGACCGGACCCAGTGGGCGCGGACCAGCGCCGAGCAGACCGGGCTGGACGACGACGACGTGCTCATGGCCGTCGCCGTCGACGACCGCCTCTACGGCGTGCACTACGGCGACCAGATCGACGCCTCGGACCTGCAGGACGTGCTGACCGGCGACGTCGAGGCGCAGCTGTCCCAGGGCGACTGGGCCGGGGCGTCGGTGGCGCTGGCCGACGGCCTCGCCACCGACGCCGGCGGGTCCTCCGCGGCCGCGGACTCCTCGGCGGGCGGCGGGGGGACGGCGCTGGTCGTCGTCCTGGCGCTGCTGGCCGCGGCCGGTGCCGCGTACCTGTTCACCCGCCGGCGCAAGCGGGCCCCGCAGCGGGAGCTGGCCGCGGCGCCGGCGCAGCGGCGCGAGGTCGACCCGCACGCCGGGACGCCCACCGAGCAGCTCAACTACCGCGGGAGCACCGCGCTGCTCGAGCTCGACGAGCAGGTGCGCAGCGCGCAGCTGAACCTCGACTACGCCCGCTCCTACTTCGGGGAGGAGGCGGTGCCGGGTCTGCCCGAGGCGCTGGACCGGTCGCGCGCCGAGCTGGCCCGGGCCTTCACCATCCGGCAGGAGCTCGACGACGAGATCCCCGAGGACGAGCCGACCCAGCGCCGGATGCTCACCGAGCTGCTCGCGCTCACCGACGCCGCCGGGGAGCGACTGCGCGCCCAGGCGGCGGCCCTGGAGGAGCTGCGGGAGCGGGAGCGCACGGCGGGCCAGGCCGCGGACGAGCTGGCCCGGCGGATCGAGGAGCTGCAGCGGCGGCTGCCCGACGAGGAGCGCCGGCTCGCCGGCCTCCGGGCCCGGTACGCCGCGGCGGTCGTCGCGTCGGTCGCCGAGAACGTCGCCGAGGCCGGGGTGCGGCTGGCGGCGGCCACGCGAGAGGTCGAGCTCGCCCGACAGGAGCAGGCGGCCGGGCAGGGGGGGCGCTCGGTCGGCCGGCTGCGGGGGGCGGAGAACGCCGTGGGGCAGAGCGCCACGCTGCTCGACGCCATCGCCCGTCTCGGCGGGGACCTGGCCGCTGCCGAGCAGCGGGTGCCGGCGGCGCGGGCCGACATCCAGGAGGACCTCGCCGAGGCGCGGGCCCTCCTGGCGGCGGGCAGCCGCAGCGATCTCCGACCGCAGATCGCCCGCGCGGAGTCCGCGCTCGCCTCCGCCGACGCCGCGCTCTCCGGCGGGGACGGCGCGGGCCCCGACCCGCTCGCCGCGCTGCGCCGGCTCGAGGAGGCCGACATCGCGCTGGAGCAGGCGCTGCAGACCGCCCGCGACGACCGGACGCGGGCGCGGCGGGCCGCCGAGGCGCTGGACCAGGCGCTGCTCACCGCCCGCGCGGCGGTCGCCGCCGGCGGCGACTTCATCAGCACCCGCCGCGGCGCGGTCGGCAGCACGGCGCGCACCCGGCTGGCCGAGGCCGAGCGGCACCTGGCGGCGGCCGAGCGGCAGGCCGGCGCGGACCCCACGGCCGCGCTGCGGGCGGCGCAGACCGCCGACCGGCTCGCGCAGCAGGCGCTCGCCGAGGCCGAGGCCGACGTCAAGCGGTGGTCCCAGCAGACCGGCTACGGCGGCTACGGCGGCTACGGCTCGAACTGGGGCGGCGGGTACGGCGGCGGCTACGGGGGCTACGGCGCTCCCCGGCGCGGGGGCATCGGCCCGCTCGGGGCCGGCCTCGGTGGGCTGCTGCTCGGCGGGCTGATCTTCGGAGACCACGGCGGCGGCGACGTCGGGGGCGGCGACTGGGGCGCCTCGGACTTCGGCGGCGGCGACTTCGGCGGGGACTTCGGCGGCGGGGAGTTCTGACCGTTTCCGGCACGCGCCGCTCGGCGGGCACTGGGAACTGTCGGAGGCCGATGGCACGGTGACCCTCCCCACACCGGAGGAGGAGCGATGCCCACTCGGAACACCCCATGGCCGGCCGGCACACCCTGCTGGGTCGACTACGGCGCCTCGGACGTCGACGGCGCGAAGGAGTTCTACGCCCGGCTGCTCGGCTGGGAGTACACCGGCGGCGACCCGGAGTTCGGCGGCTACCTGAACGCGCACCGGAACGGTGAGCCGGCGGCCGGTCTCGGGCCGCTGATGAACCCCGGGGACTCGCCGGGCTGGACGACCTACTTCGCCACCGACGACGCCCAGGCGACCGCCGCCCGCATCCGCGAGGCCGGCGGCACCGTCGTCGTCGAGCCGATGGAGGTCGGGCCCATGGGCACCATGACGATCGCGGTCGACCCGCAGGGCAACGCCTTCGGGCTGTGGCAGTCCGGCACCCACACCGGGGCGCGCATCTACAACGAGCCCGGCGCGCTGGTCTGGAACGAGGCGGCCGTCGACGACCCGGCGGCGGCGCGGGAGTTCTACTCGGCGGTGTTCGGTTTCGGCTACGAGGACGTGCCGATGGACGGCGAGATGGAGTACTCCACCTTCGCCACCGACGGGCACCCGCTCGGCGGGCTCGGCGGGCACCAGCCCGGCTCGCCGAAGGGCTGGACGGTGTGCTTCTCGGTGGCCTCGACCGACGACGCCGTGGCCACCGTGGAGGCCGGCGGCGGCAAGGTGACCATGGCGGCGACGGACACCGAGTTCGGCCGGTTCGCCGTGGTCGAGGACCCGTGGGGGGCGCCGTTCTCCGTCATGCAGGCGCCGGCCGGGAGCTGACGAAGCACTCGGGTCGGGAGCTGGAGGAAGGCCCCCTTGCAGGGTCCCGCCGCGAGCGTGCGAGCGGTGGGGGCAAGGGGGTCCTCTTTCAGCCGCGGAGCTGGCCGTAGGCGTGTTCCGGCCGGAACCGGACGACCAGCCGGCGGTCGGCGACCATCGCCGCGCGGTAGTCGTCCCAGTCCTCGTGCTCGCCGGAGACGCCGCGGTAGTAGGTGATGAGCTCCTCGACCGTGGCGTCGTGCGGGTCGGCGGCCACGGGGGTGAGCTCGGCGGTGCCCTCGACGACGACCCAGGTCCAGAAGTCCGGCGAGGCGACGTGCAGCGTCACCCGCGGGTCGGCCTGCAGGTTGCGGGTCTTGGCCCGGTCGGCGGTCACCGACACCCGGACCAGCTGCGCGTCCGGGTCGTAGGCGTAGCCGACGTTGGACAGCTGGGGGCGGCCGTCCCGCTTGACGGTCGCGAGCACCCCCCAGCGGTTCTCGGCGACGAAGGCGAGCATGCGGGGGTCCACGGGAGCAGCCATGTCGGCGGCAACGCCGTCCACCTGCCGGTTGTGCCCGCTCAGCGGACCCGGCCGCGCGCCTTCAGGGACACCGGGGGCAGCGGCGGGGCCGGCAGCCGCGCGCCGTCCCAGCCGAGCACGGCGCCGAAGCGCTCGTCCTCGGCGTTCCAGCGCTCGGCGTACTCGGCGATCTCCTCGCCGGTGCGGCCGACGAAGTTCCACCACATGACGATCCGCTCCTCGAACGGCTCCCCGCCCAGCAGCAGCAGGCGGCCGGCCTCGGCGGCGCGGACCCGCACCGATCGCCGTCCGGTGCCGAGGTACAGCATCGCGCCGCGCTCCAGCGGGGCCTCCTCGACCGTGGCCGAGCCCGACGAGGCGAGCAGGGCGTACTCGAAGTCCGGCTCCAGCGGGAGCTCGACGTCGGCGCCGGCGGCGAGGTCGAGGTCCGCGCCGACCAGCGGGGTGTGCGCGGTGCCGGGGGAGGTCGCCCCGCCGAAGGAGCCCATGAGGACCGTGCTGGTCAGCCCGTCGGAGGTGAAGCCGGGCAGGTCGCGGTGGTGGGCGAAGGCCGGTGCCATCTCGCGGGCGGACTCGGGCAGGGCCACCCACAGCTGGGCCCCGTGCAGGAACCGCGGGTGCACCGCGGGGGATTGCTCGGAGTGCGCGATGCCGTGGCCGGCGGTCATGAGCGCCAGCTCCCCGGGCCGGACGACGGCGTCGCTGCCGAGCGAGTCGAGGTGGTGGATCTCGCCCTCGAGCAGCCAGGACACCGTCTGCAGCCCGGTGTGCGGGTGCGGCGCCACCTGCATCCCGGAGGAGGAGGCGATGTCGTCGGGGCCGTAGTGGTCGACGAACGCCCAGGCGCCGACCAGCCGGCGGCCCAGCGTCGGCAGCAGGCGGCGGACGCGGGTGCTCTCGCCGAGCAGCACCTCCTTGCCGGGCAGCAGGTCCAGCACCGGGCCGGCCGGGGTGTCCTCCAGCCCGCCGAGCTCCTGGGCGGGCGGGCGACGGTCGAGGTTGCTCATGACGCGGGCCTTCCGACTGCGGGGGTGGTCGACGAGGGGTCCGGCGCGGACGGGCACCGCAGCGCGGCCAGGTCCCAGCCGGCGCGGCGGGCCCCGGCCACGTAGGCGCTCTCCAGGAACTCGAGGACGACGCCCCGCGGGTCGGCCGCGGCCCGCACCGCCTCGTACGGCAGGAGGGCCAGGTGGGCCCCGCGACTCTCGATCCACCGGGCCGCGGCGGGCCGCAGGGGCTCGTCGGCGAGGCCGGGCGGCTCCGGCGCCGTGTACGAGTAGAACGCCGGCTCGGGGACCTGGTCGTCGCCGAACCAGAAGCCGGAGCTGATGACCTCGTGGGAGTAGGCCTCGCGGGTGACCGGGTCGACCTGCGGGGGCTGGTCGACCCGCCGGTCGGAGAAGCGGGTGACGGCGATGTCGAAGGTGTGCCAGAAGTGGTGCACCGGGCTGGTCTTCGCGTAGCTGCGGCCGGCGAACTCCTCGAGCACCTGCGCCACCTGGCCCAGGACGAGCCAGTAGCGGGTCACCCGGTCGCGGTCGTAGGAGGCGTGGTGCTCGTCCTCGGCGAACGGCGTGCGGTCGGCGAGGTCGAACGGCACGGGGAGGTCGACGGTGGCCGGCAGGCCGAGGTCCGCGAGGCTGCCGAGCAGCTGGCGGTAGAACGCCGCCACGCTCAGCCCCGGCAGCGGGAACGACGTCCGCCGGCCGTCCGCGACGGCGATCTCCAGCCGGTGGTCGACGAGGTCCAGGTCGACGGCGAACACCGGGTCGAAGCCCATCGGGCGGGTGGTCAGGCCGCGGCCGGTGAGGTGGAACGGGATGTGCCACCAGTGGTTGCGCCGCGGCGCGTTGGCCAGGCGCAGCTTGCCGACGACCTGCAGGAACCGGTGCACGGTCTCCTTGGTGTCGGCCCACTCGGCCAGGGGCATGGGCGGGAAGACGGGCACGGCGGTCCCTCCGTCGGTTCCGGTCACGGCCAGCATGCAGGCCCCGGTGGCGGCGCGGTAGCCGCCACCGGGGACGGGGTCACTGGCCGGTGTCGCCCCGGACGCCGGCGTGCGGGAGGCGCTGCGCGGGGATGCTGCCGAGCCGGCCGGCCTGGAAGTCGGTGAAGGCGTCCATGACCTCCTGGCGGGTGTTCATGACGAACGGCCCGTACATGGCGATCGGCTCGCGGATCGGCGCCCCACCCAGGACGACGACGTCCAGCGCCGGCGTCCGGGACTCCTGGTTGACCGCCCCGGAGACCGTGATCGTGTCGCCCGGGCCGAAGACGGCGAGCTGGCCGGTGCGCACGGGGTGCGCGTCGACGCCGACCGACCCCGCACCGGAGAGCACGTAGACCAGCGCGTTGAAGTCCGGCCGCCACGGCAGGTCGAGGGTCGCGCCGGGGGCGATCGTGGCGTGCACCATGGCCATCGGCGTGTAGGTGGCGCCCGGCCCGCGGTGGCCCGCCACGTCGCCGGCGATGACCCGCAGGAAGGCCCCGGCGTCCGGGCTGGCCAGCAGCACCGACTCCTCCGCCCGCAGGTCCTGGTAGCGCGGCTCCACCCACTTCTGCGCCTTGGGCAGGTTCACCCACAGCTGCAGGCCGTGGAACAGCCCGCCGCTGACCACCAGGTGCTCCGGCGGCCGCTCGATGTGCAGGACGCCGCCGCCGGCGGTCATCCACTGGGTGTCGCCGTTGCTGATCGTGCCGCCGCCGCCGTGGGAGTCGGCGTGCTCGAAGGTGCCGTCGATGATGTAGGTGACGGTCTCGAAGCCGCGGTGCGGGTGCCAGGAGGTGCCCTTGGGCTCACCCGGCGCGTACTCGACCTCGCCCATCTGGTCCATGTGGATGAACGGGTCCAGGTCGCGCAGGTCCACCCCGGCGAAGGCGCGGCGGACGGGGAAGCCCTCGCCCTCGAACCCGGACGGCGCGGTGGTCACCGAGCGGACCCGGCGGCGCACCGTGCCAGGAGCGGGCACGGGCACGCGGGGCAGGGCGGTGGTGTCCTCGACGGTCACGGCAGGCATGCCGGCCTCCTTGGTTGAGGGCTCAACTAGTAGGGACTGTAGCGCTCGGCGGGCCCGATGTCTTCCCTCCCGGCGGAGATCGGCGGAGATCGGCGGAGATCGGCGGTGTCCGACGGTTCCGGGCGTGCCGGCGTGCGAGATCACGGGATCTCGGCGGGTTTGGACGGCGACGGCCGGGGTCAGGGTCCGGCCGTGGACGACGACGCCCGCCGGCCAGGATGCCCCAAGCGCATGGTCTTCGGGCCGTGCGGCGGGGTCCGGGCCGACGAGCGCTGCGAGGTCGCCGAGCACCGCTGCGTCTTCCTCGACGAGCCCGCGCCGGCCTGGCCCGGGACGCCGCGGTCCGCGACGCCCCCGCCCGGCAGCGTCCTCGAGCGGGCCGGCGCCGCCCCGCTGGTCCTCAGCGACCTCAGCGTGCCGCCGTTCGACCGGACGGCGCTGCGCCGCGTCGTCGGGGTGCTCGGGCCGGTCTCCGACGGGCTCCTGGCCGGTGAGCACGCCAACCGCCCCGACCTGCCGCCCACCCTCCTGGCCGCCGAGGTGCTCGACGCCGGCGGCCGGCCGTGGACGACGCTGGCCTGCCGTGACCGCAACCGTGTGGTGCTCGAGCAGGAGGTGGCCGGGCTGGCCGCGGTCGGCGTCGGCGCCGTCCTGTGCGTGACCGGCGACGCCCGCGGTCCCGGCGTCCGGCCCGGCGTCACCCAGGTCTTCGACCTCGACGGCCCCCGGCTGACCGAGCTGGCTGCGGCCGCCGGGCTGCCGGTCGCCGTCCCGGAGTCGCCGGCCGCGCCGCCGGTCCACCTGCGCCCGGCGCGGGTCGCCGACAAGCAGCGGGCCGGTGCGCAGGTGTGCGTGCTCAACCACGTCCGGACGCCGGTGCAGGTGGCCCGGTTCGTCGCCGCCGCCCGGGCCGCGGGGGCCACGCTGCCGTTCGTCGCCGCGGTCGCGGTCTACACCGACGAGCACTCGGCCCGCGTGCTCCAGCGCTTCCCCGGCCTGCAGGTCGACGACGACGCCGTGGCGCGGGTCCTGGCCGCGGCCGATCCGCGGGCGGCGGGGATCGCCACCGCCGTCGCCGAGGCGCGGGCGCTGCTCGCCGTCCCCGGGGTGGTGGGGGTGAACCTCTCCGGCCTGGCGTCGGCCGACGGTGAGGACGCGGGTGCGCAGGTCAAGGCCGAGGTGGCCGCCACGATCAGGGAGGGGGCCGCATGAGCGAGCTGGCGAGCGAGGCGATGGAGGCCGAGTTCGGCACCGTCGCCCGGTGGACCGAGGAGGCGGTCCGCGAGCTCGGGCCCGGCCACGCGATCCCGGCCGGCTGCCGGGGGAGTGGCAGCGAGGGCGCGCTGCGCTGGCTGGCCGACCGGCTGGAGCTCACCTCGGACAGCCGGGTGCTCGACGACGGCGCCGGTGTCGGCGGGCCGGCCGGGTGGCTGGCCGCCGAGCGCGGGGTCCGGGCGGTCTGCGCCGAGCCGATGCACGCCGCCGCGGGTGCCTCCGCCCGGCTCTTCGGCCTCCCGTCGGTCACCGCGGTGGCCCAGCAGCTGCCCTTCGCCGACGGCGTGTTCGACGCCGCGTGGTGCCTCGGCGTCCTGTGCACCACCTCGGACAAGGCTGCGGCACTGGCCGAGCTGCGGCGGGTGCTGCGCGACGGCGGGCGGCTGGGCCTGCTGGTCTTCGTCGCCGAGCGCCCGCTGCCCCCGCCCCTGCCGGAGGGCAACGAGTTCCCCGGCGAGGAGGAGCTGCTCGGTCTCCTCGAGGACGCCGGGCTGCGGCTGGTCGGGACCGCCACCGCCGACCTCGGCGACAGCCCGGCCGAGTGGTCGCAGCGCGCCGACGCCGTCGACGCCGAGGTGGGCCGCCGGCACGGCTCGGACCCCCGCTGGATGGAGGCGCAGGAGCAGTCGCGCCGGGTCGGCCGGCTGCTCTCCGACGACGCGCTGCGCCCCTGGCTGGGCGTGGCCGTCGCGCAACCCCGTGCCGACCTGCACCGAAACGCGCCGGACACGCAGCGGAACTAGGTTCGTCGCCATGGCGGACCTCTTCGACGGCTACCCCCTCGGGCAGCAGTGGGACGAGATGTTCGGAGAGGTCGGCCAGCCACGTCCGGCCTACTCCGGGCTGCACACCTCGCTGCAGCCGATGGCGGGGGAGGAGCTCTCCGCCCGCGCCGATGTGCTGTCCCAGACCTACCGCGACGCCGGCGTCACGTTCGCCCACGCCGGGGAGGAGCAGCCGTTCCCGCTCGACATCGTGCCGCGCGTCATCGGCGCCGAGGAGTGGTCGCTCATCGAGCGCGGCGTGGCCCAGCGGGTGCTGGCGCTGGAGGCGTTCCTGGCCGACGTCTACGGCGCGGGCCAGGTGTTCGCCGACGGGGTGGTTCCGCGCAGCGTCGTCACCACGAGCGCGCACTTCCACCGGCAGGCGCACGGGCTGGTGCCGCCCAACGGGGTGCGCGTGCACGTGTCGGGCATCGACCTGGTCCGCGACGAGGCCGGCGACTTCCGGGTGCTCGAGGACAACCTGCGCTCCCCGTCGGGCGTCAGCTACGTCATCACCAACCGGGCGGCGATGAGCCAGGTGCTGCCCGAGCTGTTCGCCGACCACCGCATCCAGCCGGTCGCCGACTACCCGACCCGGCTGCTGGCGGCCCTCAAGGCGTCGGCGCCGTCCAACGTGGCCGACCCGACGGTCGTCGTCCTCACCCCGGGCGTCTACAACTCCGCCTACTTCGAGCACGCGCTGCTGGCCCGCCAGATGGGCGTGGAGCTGGTCGAGGGCCGCGACCTGGTCTGCGCGGGCAACCAGGTCAGCATGCGGACGACGGACGGCCAGCGCCGCGTCGACGTCATCTACCGCCGCATCGACGACGAGTTCCTCGACCCGGTGCACTTCCGCCCCGACTCGGTGATCGGCTGCGCCGGCCTGCTCAACGCCGCCCGCGCCGGCCGGGTCACCATCGCCAACGCCGTCGGCAACGGCGTCGCCGACGACAAGCTGCTCTACACCTGGGTGCCCGACCTCGTCCGCTACTACCTGGCCGAGGAGCCGCTGCTGGCCAACGCCGACACCTACCGGCTCGACGAGCCGGACGTCGTCGCGTGGGTGCTGGACTCGCTGGACCAGCTGGTGCTCAAGCCGGTCGACGGCTCCGGCGGCAAGGGCATCGTCATCGGCCCGCGCGCCGACGAGCGGACCCTCGAGGAGCTGGCCGTCAAGGTCCGCGCCCGCCCGCGGGACTGGATCGCGCAGAAGCCGATCGGCCTGTCCACCTGCCCGACGCTGGTCGGTGGGCGGATCGCCCCGCGGCACGTGGACCTGCGGCCGTTCGCGGTCAACGACGGCGAGAAGGTGTGGGTGCTGCCCGGCGGGCTCACCCGCGTGGCGCTGCCCGAGGGCGAGCTGGTGGTCAACTCCAGCCAGGGCGGCGGCTCCAAGGACACCTGGGTGCTCAGCCCGCCCCGGCCGGCGGCGGAGGCCGACGAGCCCGCGGCCGACCTCACCCGGATCGAGTTCACCACCGCCGACCTGGCCGAGGAGTCACCGGCACCCGACCCCGGGCCGGCCGGCGACGTCCTGGTCGACCAGTCCCAGCAACAGCAGCAGATGGAGGACCCCGTCCCTCTCAGCCCTCGCACGCTCGGGCCGAGCCTCCGGACGGGGCCAGACCGCTGGTCGAGCTCGCGAGTCCCGGGAGGATCGGCATGCTGAGCCGGATCGCGGAGTCCCTGTTTTGGATCGGCCGCTACGTGGAGCGGGCCGACGACACCGCCCGCATCCTCGACGTGCACACCCAGCGGCTGGTCGAGGACCCGTGGATCGACGAGCGCAGCGCCTGCGCCACGCTGCTGTCGCTCATGGGCGCCCAGGTGCCCGACGACGAGGCCGACACCGAGCGGGTGCTGGCCACGCTGGCGTTCGAGCGGGCCAGCCCCAGCTCGATCGTCGGGGCGCTGTCGGCGGCGCGGGAGAACGCCCGGGGCGCCCGCGAGGTGCTCTCCGCCGAGATCTGGGAGTCGCTCAACGTCACCCACAACGCGCTGCCGCAGCAGCGGACGATGGCCCGGCGGTACGGCCCGCACTCGCTGTTCCGGTTCGTCCGCGAGCGCTCGGCGATGGTGTTCGGGCTGGCCGACTCCACGATGAGCCGCGACGAGAGCTGGCTGTTCCTCATCCTCGGCCGCTCGCTGGAGCGGGTGGACATGACCGCCCGCATCATCTCCACCCGCGTCCTGGCCGGCGACGCCGCGCCGTCGTGGACCCTGGTGCTGCGCTCCACCGGCGCCTACGAGCCCTACCTGCGCACCTACCGCGGGATGGTCGACTCCAGCCGCGCCTCGGAGTTCCTGCTGCTGGACCGGCTGTTCCCCCGCTCGGTGTTCGCCGCGCTCGAGCAGGCCGAGGCGTGCCTGGCCGAGCTGGAGCGCTCCCCGGTCCGCGACGCCACCCGGATCGGGGTCGCCGGCGAGGCGCACCGCATCGTGGGGCGGGCGCGCACCATGCTCGAGTTCATGAGCACCCCCGAGCTCCTGGGCCAGCTGCCGGCGCGGCTGGAGGAGCTGCAACGGACCTGCTCGCTGGCCAGCGCCGCGGTGACCAACCGGTTCTTCACCGAGCAGGCCCCGCAGGTGTGGGTCCCGGAGGGGGTGGCGTGAGCCAGACGCAGAGCCAGACGCCCGGCGGCCAGACCCAGACCCTCGGCGGGCTGACCCAGACCCAGCGGTCCGGCCCGCGGCCGCCGGGCGACCGCTGGCGGCTCCAGGTCGTGCACCGGACCCGCTTCCGGTACGGCGGCCCGGTGCGGTCGTCGTACAACGAGGCGCGGCTGACCCCGGAGAACAGCACCCGGCAGACCACGCTGCGCTCGCGGGTGGAGATCGAGCCCGGCGCCACCGCCTTCCCCTACCGCGACTACTGGGGCTCGACGGTCACCGCCTTCGACCTGCACACCCCGCACACCGAGCTCGTGGTCACCGGGACGTCCATCGTCGAGGCCGGGCCCGAGCCCGCCGAACACGAGCACGCCGGCTGGGCGCAGCTGCGCGGGCCGCAGGTGCGCGACCGGTTCGGTGAGCTGCTGGCCCCGACCGCGCTCACCGCCATCGACGAGGACGTCGTGGCCGAGGTCCGGGCCGCGGTGGGCGACGCCGACCCGCACGAGACCGCCGCCGCGGTCTGCCGGCTGGTGCGCGAGCGCATGGAGTACCTGTCGGGTTCCACCAACGTGAAGACCAACGCCATGCAGGCGTGGCGGTCGGCCAAGGGCGTCTGCCAGGACATCTCGCACGTCACCGTCGGCCTGCTGCGCGCGCTGGGGCTGCCGGCGCGGTACGTCTCCGGCTACCTGCACCCCAGGCGGGAGGCCGGGGTGGGGCAGACCGTGACCGGTGAGAGCCACGCCTGGGTGGAGTGGTGGGACGGCGGCTGGTGCGGCTTCGACCCGACCAACGCCGTCGAGGTGGCCCACCGGCACGTCACCCTCGGGCGGGGCCGCGACTACGGCGACGTCCCGCCGTTCAAGGGCATCTTCTCCGGGCCGGGCAGCGAGGGGCACACGGTCACCGTCGAGGTCACCCGCCTGGCCTGACGGCGAGCCGCTGGGCGCGGGGCGGATACTGGGGGTCCCATGACCTCTCCCAGTGACCGATGAGCGCACCCCTCAACCTGGTCAACCTCGAGCGGGTGCACAAGGCACACGGCGCGACCGTGCTGCTCGACGACGTCTCCCTCGGCATCGCCGCCGGTGAGCGGATCGGCGTGGTGGGCCGCAACGGCAGCGGCAAGTCCACGCTGCTCGGCGTCCTGACCGGCCGCGAGGAACCCGACACCGGTCGGGTCACCCGCCGCGGCGACCTGGCGCTGGGCGTGCTCGACCAGTCCGGCACGCTGCCGCCGGGGGCGACGATCCGCGACGTCGTCCTCCCGCCCAGCCTGTTCGCCGCCGAGCACGAGTGGGCCGCCGACCCCGCCGTCCGCAGCGTGCTGACCGGCCTGGAGCTCGACCGCCTCGGCCTGGACTCGCCGGTGGCCCCGATGTCCGGCGGTGAGCGCCGCCGGGTCGCGCTGGCCGCCCAGCTGGTCCGCCCGCTGGACCTCCTCGTCCTCGACGAGCCCACCAACCACCTGGACGTCGAGGGGGTCGCCTGGCTCGCCGACTACGTCAAGCGCCGAGTCGGCGCGCTGGTCGTCGTGACCCACGACCGGTGGTTCCTCGACGAGGTGTGCACCACGACGTGGGAGGTCGCCGACGGCGCGGTGCACGCCTACGAGGGTGGCTACGCGGCGTACACCCTGGCCCGCGCCGAGCGGGCGCGGATCGCCGCGGTCACCGAGGAGCGCCGGCTCAACCTGGTCCGCAAGGAGCTGGCCTGGCTGCGCCGCGGGCCGCCCGCGCGCACCAGCAAGCCCCGCTTCCGCATCGAGGCCGCGCAGGCGCTGATCGCCGACGAGCCGCCGGCGCGGGACTCCATGGCGCTGGCCGGCTTCGCCGCCCGCCGCCTGGGCAAGACCGTGTACGACGTGGAGGACGTCGACTACGCCGTCCCCGGCGACCCGGTGACCGGCACGCCCCCGCGCACCCTGTTCGGCGACCTGACCTGGCACGTCGGTCCCGGTGACCGGATCGGCATCGTCGGGGTCAACGGCGCCGGCAAGACCTCGCTGCTGCGGCTGCTGGTGGGTGAGACCGAGCCCGACCGCGGCCGGGTGGTCCGCGGTCAGACCGTCGCGCCGGCGTACCTCTCCCAGCACGTGACCGAGCTGCCGGGGCGGCTGCGGGTGCTCGAGGCGGTGCAGGAGGTCGCCCGCATCGCCCGGATCGGCAACCAGGAGATCTCGGCGTCCTCGCTGGCTGAGCGGTTCGGCTTCCCGGCGTCCCGGCAGTGGACGCCGGTGGGGGACCTCTCCGGCGGCGAGCGACGGCGGCTGCAGCTGCTGCGGCTGCTCATGGCCGAGCCGAACGTGCTGCTGCTCGACGAGCCGACCAACGACCTCGACATCGACACGCTGACCGCGCTCGAGGACCTGCTCGACGGCTTCCCGGGCACGGTGCTGGTGGTCAGCCACGACCGGTACTTCGTCGACCGGGTGTGCGACTCGGTGGTCGCGCTCATGGGCGACGGCTCGCTGGCCGCCCTGCCCGGCGGGGTGGAGGAGTACCTGGCGCGCCGGGCGGCGGGGGAGGCCCAGCTGTCGTCGGCCGGCTCCGGTTCCGGCACCGGCTCCGGTGGGACGGCGGTGTCCGCGCCGGCCCCGGACGCCGCGCCGGCCCGCTCGGCCGGGGACGTGCGGGCCGCCCGCAAGGAGGCCGCCCGCCTGGAGCGGCGCCTGGAGAAGCTCGCCGCCGAGGAGGAGCGGCTGCACGGTCAGCTCGCCGCCGCGGCCACCGACCACACGAAGGTGCTCGAGCTCGACGAGCGACTGCGGAGCGTGCTCGCCGAGAAGGAGCAGGTCGAGAGCGACTGGCTGGAGGCCGCGGAGCTCGCCGAGGGGTGAGCCGCATCACGGGGCCGGCTGCGCAGCCGGGTACTCCTCCCGCAGATGCTCGTGCTCTGCCCACGGTGCTGGGCAGAGCACGAGCATCCCGTGAGGGCCAGCGCCGGGCAGGACTTCGTGCCCTGCCCACCGTGGTGGGCAGAGCACGAGCATCCCGGAAAGGGACTGGTGTCGGCTGGCGCAGCCGGCGCGGCCGGCGGGCGTCTGTCGGCGTCCGGTCAGGCGGCGGACTGCTCGGCGCGGCGGCGGGCGATCATCCGCAGGCCGACGACCACCGGCGGGACGGCCCCGACCAGCGCGAAGCCGGCGTACAGCAGGGGGCTGAAGGTCAGCGCCGCCGACAGGGCCAGGCAGACCACGGCCGGGACCAGCAGCCACCAGCTGATGACACCGGCCCGCGCCAGGCCCGTGAAGCCCACGAGCGGACCGAGCAGGCCCAGCAGCGTCACGGTGCCGATGACACCCACGGCCGCCGAGCCCTGCACCGACCCGAACAGCGCCAGCGCGGTGTCGGCGGGCAGCTCCCGGCCGATGCCGCCGGTCCAGAAGTCGAAGAGGACCAGACCGGCCACCGTGACCAGGCCGAGGGCGGACATCAGCGCCCCGACGACGGTCGGGATGCGGCCGCGCACGCCGCGGACCAGCACGGGCGCCGCCAGCCAGGCCAGGCCCGCCGCCAGGTTGCCGTAGTGCAGCAGCAGCGCCGACAGCGCCGTCTGCCCCTCGTCGCGGGCCAGCGAGGCGATGTAGTCGGCGTCGGCCGGCGAGGCCTGCGGCGGCGAGGTGGCCATGCCGGCCACGTAGAGCAGCGAGCCCGCGACCAGGGCGCCACCGGCGATCGTGAGCATCAGGGAGCCCGCACTGCGGGCCGGCCGCGCCTCGGCGCCGGCGGCGGGGGTGCGGGTGGGGAGCGGGGAGGTGGTCATCGTTCCTCGTCAGGTCGGGTGCACCGCCTCGGTGCGGTGTCGACGAGAAAGCTAGGAACGGGGGCCTGACCTGCGCGTCCGTCGTGGCGGACCGACCGCCCTCCGCCGTGCGGGGGAGGACACGGCTCCGTCCATCGGCCGCGTGGGGGATCCCGGAGGCTCCCCGCGGGCCCTAGCGTGCTGGCCGTGCCCCGCTGGTCCACCGCCCCGTCCGCGCGCCGGCTCGTCTGGCCGGCCGTCGGGCTGCTCCTCGCCCTGCTCGCGGTCGTGGAGACCGCCATCGACGAGACCTTCTCCTTCCCGCTGGTCACCGCGCTGCCCGGCGTCGCCGTCGGCGTGCTGGTGGCGGCCGGTGCGCGGTGGCCCGAGCCGGCCGCGGTCCTCGGCGGGCTGAGCGTTCTCGGCAACTACGAGCTGGGCACGCCCGGCCCCGGGGGCGCCCAGCTCGTCGGGATGGCGGTGCTCGTCGGGCACGCCGCCGCCGTCCTGCCGGTCCGGCGCGGGCTGCGCGCCGCCGCGGTCGCGACGCTGGTCGTGGTCGTCTCCGGCGCCGCGTTCGGGCCGTCGACGTGGGAGAGCGTCTTCTACCTGCTCGTCACGGGTACGGCCTGGGGCGTCGGCGTGCTGGTCCGGCAGTCGCGCGAGCGGGCCCGCGAGCTGCAGGTGCTCGCCGCCCGGCTGACCGACCAGCAGGAGGCGGTGGCCGGTGCCGCGGTCGTGGCCGAGCGGGCGCGCATCGCCCGCGAGGTGCACGACTCCGTCGCGCACTCCGTCAGCGTGATGGTGCTGCAGATGGGCGGGCTGCGCCGGCTGCTGCCCGACCACCCCGAGGCCCAGGAGGTGCTGCTCGGCCTGGAGCGGCTCGGCCGGGACTCCGTCGACGAAATGCGCCGGGTGGTCGGCATCCTCCGCGAGGGGGTGGGCGGGGAGGCTGCCGCACCCGCCCCGCAACCGTCCCTGTCGCGCCTGGACGCCGTCCTCGACGAGCTCCGCGCCGCTGGCATGCCCGTCGAGCTCACCGTCACCGGGCAGCCGGTCGAGCTGCCGCAGCTGGTCGACGTCTCCGCCGTCCGCGTGGTGCAGGAGGCGCTGTCCAACGTCGTCCGGCACGCCGGAGCCGCCGCGACCCGGGTGTCGGTCGGCTACGCGCCGGGTGCGGTCACCGTCACCGTCACCGACGACGGCCGGCCCAGGATGAGCGCCGAACCACCGACCGGCAGCGGCGGGCACGGGCAGCTGCACATGCGCGAGCGGGTGGCGGTCGCCGGCGGGCGCCTGGAGGTCGGGCCGGTCCGCGGCGGTGGCTACCGGGTGCGGGCCACCTTCCCGCTCGCGGTGCCGGCCACCCCGGCGGAGGTGGGGGCGTGACCATCCGGGTGGTGCTCGTCGACGACCAGGCCATGGTGCGGACGGGGCTGCGGATGGTGCTCGCTGCCGAGCCCGACATCGAGGTGGTCGGCGAGGCGGCCGACGGCGCGGCCGGTGTCCGGGTGGTGACCGAGACCCGGCCGGACGTCGTCCTGCTCGACGTCCGCATGCCGGGCGTGGACGGGCTCGAGGCCGCCCGCCGGCTGGCCGCCGCGGACCTGCCGACCCGCATCATCGTGCTGACCACGTTCGACGAGGACGAGTACGTCGCCGCGGCGCTGCGGGCCGGGGTCAGCGGGTTCCTGCTCAAGGTGGCCCCGCCGGAGGACCTGGTCGCGGCGGTGCGCACCGTCGCGGCCGGGCAGGGGCTGCTCGACCCGGCGGTGACGCTGCGGGTCATCGAGAGCTTCGCCGCCGCCCCGTCTCCCGACCCCGAGCGGGCCGGCGCGCTGGACCGGCTCACCGAGCGGGAGACCGACGTCCTCGCGCTGGTCGCGGCCGGGCTGACCAACGCCGAGATCGCCGCGCGGCTGTACCTGGGCGAGGCGACGGTCAAGACGCACGTGAGCCGGGTACTGCTGAAACTGGGGCTGCGGGACCGCGTCCAGGCGGTGGCCTTCGCCTACGAGAGCGGCCTGGTCCGGCCGGGCAGGTAAGCTCGGCCTCACCGCCGGCCGTCGACGACCGACGTCTGTGGTCCCCGAGCCGCCCTCCGACTCCCGGGAGACCCGTGCTTGTTCTGCTGCTCCTCCACCTGCTCGCCGGCGTGCTCGCGCCCGTGTTCGTGCGGTGGTGGGGGCGGCAGGCGTTCCTCGTCCTCGCGCTGGTGCCCGCCGCGGCGTTCGTCTGGGCCCTGGCCCAGCTGGGCACCGTCCTCGGCGGGGAGGACGTCCGTGAGACCGTGCCGTGGATCCCCGCCCTCGACCTCGACGTCGCGCTGCGGCTCGACGCCCTCGCGCTGGCCTTCGCCGCGCTGGTCACCGGGGTGGGCGCGCTGGTCCTGGTCTACTGCGCCCGCTACTTCGAGCCCGGTGACGAGGGCACCGGCCGGTTCGCCGGGTCCCTCGTCGCGTTCGCCGGCTCCATGCTCGGCCTGGTCCTCGCCGACGACCTGCTGCTCCTGTACGTCTTCTGGGAGCTGACCACCGTCTTCTCCTTCCTGCTCATCGGCGGTTCCGGACGGCGGCTGGCCGCGCGGCGGGCGGCGTCGCAGGCGCTGGTCCTCACCACCGCGGGCGGGCTGGCCATGCTCGTCGGGCTGATCATGATCGGGCAGGCCAGCGGCTCGTACCTGCTGTCGGAGGTCGTCGCCGACCCCGGCACCGGCACCGGCATGGTCGCCGGGACGGCGCTGGTGCTGGCCGGGGCCGTCACCAAGTCGGCGATGGTCCCGTTCCACTTCTGGTTGCCCGCCGCGATGGAGGCGCCGACGCCGGTCAGCGCCTACCTGCACGCCGCGGCGATGGTGAAGGCCGGCATCTACCTGGTCGCGCGGCTGGCGCCCGGGTTCGCCGAGATCCCCGGGTGGCGGCCGGTCGTGCTCGGGCTCGGGCTGGCCACGATGCTCGTCGGCGGCTACCGGTCGCTGCGGCAGAACGACCTCAAGCTGCTGCTGGCCTTCGGCACCGTCAGCCAGCTGGGGTTCCTCATGGTGCTGGTGGGCGGCGGCAGCCGGGAACTGGCCGCGGCCGGCCTGGCGATGACCATCGCCCACGCCCTGTTCAAGTCCGCGCTGTTCCTCACCGTCGGCGTCATCGACCACGCCACCGGGACCCGCGACCTGCGCAAGCTGTCCGGCCTGGGCCGGCGGCTCCCCGTGGTCGCCGGGGTCGGGCTGCTCGCTGGTGCCTCGATGGCCGGCATCCCACCGCTGCTGGGCTTCGTCGGCAAGGAGGCGGCGTTCACCGCGCTGCTGGACGGCGGCCTGCCCTCCCGCACCGCGGCCGCGTTCGAGCTGACCGGGCTGGTCGTCGGCTCGGTGCTCACCGCGGCCTACACCTTCCGCTTCCTGTGGGGCGCCTTCGCCCGCAAGCCCGGCGTGCCCGAGACCGTGCCAGCGCACCCGCCGGGGCCCCTGTTCCTCGCCGCGCCCGCCGTGCTCGCGCTGGCCGGGTTCGTCCTCGGGCCGGGCAGCCCCCTGCTCGAGCCGCTGGTCGGCTCCTACGCCGAGTCGCTGCCCCTGCTCGCGCCCGAGTACGAGGAGCTGGCGCTGTGGCACGGGCTGCAGCCGGCGCTCGCCCTCACCGCGATCACGCTGCTCGGCGGCGCCGCGCTGTTCGCCGCCCGCGCGCCGCTGAACCGGCTGCAGCGGCGGATCGCGGTCGGGGCGTCGGCCGACGAGGGCTACTGGAACGTCGTCCAGGGCATCGACCGGCTCGCCGTCCTGGTCACCGGCACCACCCAGCGCGGCTCGCTGCCGGCCTACCTGGGCACGATCCTCGTCGTCGTCCTGGCGCTGCCGGGCACGATCCTGCTGACCCGGGCGCCGTGGCCGGGGGAGTGGCGGGCCTGGGACACCCCGGTCCAGGCGATGGTCGGCGTCGTCGTCGTCACCGCGGCGCTGCTGGCCCTGCGCATCCGGCAGCGGCTGTCGGCCGTCCTCGTCGTCGGCGTGACCGGGTACGGGGCCGCGGTCCTGTTCGTGGTGCAGGGCGCGCCGGACCTCGCGCTCACCCAGTTCCTCGTCGAGACCCTCACCCTCGTCGTCTTCGTCCTCGTGCTGCGCAAGCTGCCCAAGGACATCACCGAGCGGCACCGGCCCCGGGAGCGCGCCGTCCGCGGGGTGATCGCGGTCGGCGTCGGGGCGTTCATGGCCGCCGTGGGGGCGGTCGCGTTGTCGGCGCGCACCGCGATCCCGGTGTCGGCCGCCTACCCCGAGGAGGCGTTCGAGTTCGGCGGGGGCAAGAACATCGTCAACGTCACCCTCGTCGACATCCGCGCCTGGGACACCCTCGGCGAGATCTCGCTGCTGGTCGTCGCCGCGACCGGCGTGGCCAGCCTGGTCTTCCTGCGCGGGCGCACCGGCGGCGTCGAGCGCATCACCAGCGCCGCGCTCGAGGCCAAGCGCCGCCGCGGCGGCCGGGCGCCCCGCGACCGGTGGCTGGCCGCGACCGCGGTCCTCGACCCGGCTCGCCGCTCCGTGGTGCTCGAGGTCATCACCCGGATCCTGTTCCACACGATCATGGTCTTCTCGCTCTACCTGCTGTTCTCCGGGCACAACGAGCCCGGGGGCGGCTTCGCCGGTGGCCTGGTGGCGGGCCTGGCCCTCGTGCTGCGCTACCTCGCCGGCGGCCGCTACGAGCTCGGTGAGGCCGCCCCGGTCGCCCCCGGCCTGCTGCTCGGCGCCGGGCTGGTCTTCGCCGGCGGCACCGGCGTGGGGGGCCTGCTGCTCGGCGCCGAGGTGCTGCAGACCGCGATCCTCGAGTTCGACCTGCCGGTGCTCGGCCACGTCAAGCTCGTGACCTCGCTGTTCTTCGACATCGGCGTCTACCTCATCGTCGTCGGGCTGGTCCTCGACGTCCTGCGCAGCCTGGGCGCCGAGCTGGACCGCCAGGAGGACGAGGACGACCCGATCGAGCTGACCCCGGGGGAGATGGTGGTCCGATGACCCCGACCGTCGTGCTGCCGGTGATCATCGGCGGCCTCTACGCGGCGGGCGTGTACCTGCTCCTCGACCGCAGCCTCACCCGCGTCCTGCTGGGCTTCCTGCTGCTGGGCAACGCCACCAACCTGCTGCTGCTCTCGGCCGGCGGGCCGGCCGGGCTCGCGCCGATCCTCGGCTACTCCGACCCGGAGGACATGAACGACCCGCTGCCGCAGGCGCTCATCCTGACCGCCATCGTCATCACCTTCGGCGTCTCGGCGTTCGTGCTCGCGATGATCCACCGCTCCTGGCGGCTGGTGCACCAGGAGGTCGTCGGCACCGACGAGGAGGACCGCCGCGTCGCTGCACGCTCGGGCCCGGACGTCGACGAGCTCGACCCCGACGACCTGGACCCGGACGACCGCGCGGCCGGGCACGCCGACAGCCTGCACGGCCCCGACACCGAGGACCTGCCCGCGGACGACGTCGACCTGCCCGCCGGGACGGGAGCCCGGTGACCAGCGTCCTCACGCCCCTGCCGGTCCTCCTGCCGCTGCTCGGCGCGGCCGTCGCGCTGCTGACCTCCGGCCACCCGCGGACGCAGCGGATCCTCAGCCTCGCCGTCCTCACCGCGGTGCTCGCGGTCTCGGTGACCCTGCTGCTGATCGCGGACGCCGACGGCCCCGTCTCGGTCTCCGTCGGCGGCTGGCCGGTCCCGCTGGGCATCGTCCTGGTCGTCGACCGGCTCTCGGCGCTGATGCTGGTGGTCGCCTCCACCGTGGCCCTGGCCGTCCTCGTGTTCGCCGTCGGCCAGGGCGCCGCCGACGGGCAGGAGGACACGCCCCTGTCGATCTTCCACCCGACGTTCCTCGTGCTGGTCGCGGGCGTGAGCAACGCCTTCCTCGCCGGGGACCTGTTCAACCTCTACGTCGGCTTCGAGATCCTGCTGATGGCCTCCTACGTGCTGCTGACCCTCGGCGGCACGGCCCCGCGCATCCGCGGCGGCATCACCTACGTCATCGTCAGCCTGACCAGCTCGCTGGTCTTCCTCGCCGCGATCGGGCTGGTCTACGCCGCGACGGGCACGGTGAACATGGCCGACCTCGCGGTGCGACTGGGCGAGCTGCCCGAGGGCACCCAGGTGCTGTTGCAGTCGATGCTGCTCATCGCGTTCGGCATCAAGGCCGCGGTGTTCCCGCTGTCGGCGTGGCTGCCCGACAGCTACCCGACCGCGCCGGCGCCGGTGACCGCGGTGTTCGCCGGCCTGCTCACCAAGGTCGGCGTCTACGCGATCATCCGCACCCAGACCCTGCTGTTCCCCGACGGGGCTCTGGACGACCTGCTGATGTGGGCGGCGCTGGCCACGATGGTGATCGGCATCCTCGGCGCGGTGGCGCAGACCGACCTGCGGCGCATGCTGTCGTTCACGCTGGTCAGCCACATCGGGTACATGGTGTTCGGCATCGCCCTGGGGACGACGGCCGGTCTGGCCGGTGCGGTCTTCTACGTGGCCCACCACATCGCCATCCAGACCACGCTGTTCCTGGTCGCCGGGCTGGTCGAGCGGCAGGGCGGCACCACCTCGGTGGACAAGCTGGGCGGGCTGGCCCGGCGCTCCCCGCTGCTGGCGATCCTCTTCTTCGTGCCGGCGATGAACCTGGCCGGCATCCCGCCGCTGTCGGGATTCATCGGCAAGCTCGGCCTGCTGCACGCCGGGGTCGCCGACGGCAGCTCCCTGGCGCTGCTGCTGGTCGCCGGCGGGGTGGTCACGAGCCTGCTGACGCTCCTGGCGATCGCCCGCGTCTGGACCCGCGCCTTCTGGCGGTCCCCGACCCAGTCACCCGCCGACGACACCGCGGCCGCCGCCGCGGCCGACGCCGGATCGGGCGGGGGCAGGACGCCCGACGGCGGCCCGTCCCCCGACGGCGGCGGGGCGCGGACGCCGTTCCAGGTCGCCTGGCGGCGGCACACGCGCGTGGCCACCGCCGCCGAGCCGGACCTGCCCCCGGCGGCCGCCGGCGTCCGCGCGCTGCGCCCGCTGCCGACGACGATGGTCGCGGCCACCGCCGCGCTGGCCGCGGTCACCGTGGCGCTCACCTTCCTGGCCGGCCCGCTCTACGGCATCGCCGACCGCGCCGCCGAGGACCTGCTGGAGCGCACCCCGTACGTCTCCACGGTGCTCGGCCCGGGGGTGAGCCCGTGAGCGTGGAACCCACGGCGACGCGGCTGCGGCACCAGGTGCCGCTGGTCGCCTGGCTCGTCCTGGTCTGGATCCTGCTGTGGGGCACGTGGTCCTGGGCCAACGTCGTCAGCGGGCTGGTGGTGGCGCTGGCGGTCCTGGTGCTGCTGCCCCTGCCGCACGTCGTCGGCGGCGTCCGCGTGCGCCTCGTGCCGATGCTCGTGTTCCTCGGACACTTCGCCACCGACCTGGTCGTCTCCGCCGCGCAGGTCGCCTGGGTCGCCCTGCGGCCCGGCGGCGCGGGGCAGTCGGCGATCGTTCGGGTCCGGCTGCGGGCCGACTCCGACCTGCTGCTGACGATGGTGGCCGAGGCCACGTCGCTGGTCCCCGGCTCGCTGGTGCTCGACCTCGACCGGGAGGAGCGCCTGATCACCGTGCACCTGCTGCACGTGCGCGACCACGAGGCCGTGGCGCGCGAGAAGGAGGACGTCCTGCGCACCGAGACCCGGCTGGTCCGGGCGTTCGGCTCGGCGGCCGACCTCGCCGCCCTCGAGGGGGCCCGGTGACCGTCGTGGCGTACGTGCTGTACGCGTTCGTCGGCGGGGGCGCGCTGCTGGCGCTGGTCCGGCTCGCCCAGGGCCCGTCGCTGCTGGACCGCGTGGTCGCCACCGACACGCTGCTGGTCATCATCTCCGCCGGTCTGGCGGTGTACGCCGCGCTCGAGCGGAACCCCACGGTGGTGCCGGTGCTGGTCGTCGTCTCGCTGCTGGCCTTCGTCGGCTCCGTGTCGGTGGCCCGCTACGTGGGCGGGATGCTCCTGCGCGCCCGCACCGACGACGGCCGGGACCTCGGCCTGCCGGTCGCCGCCGAGGAGAGGGAGGGGCGGCCGTGAACAGCCCGGCCGACGTCGTGGCGGTCGCCTGCCTGCTGGCCGGCGCCTTCCTCTGCCTCACCGCCGGGCTCGGGCTGGTGCGCTTCCCCGACGTCCTCACCCGGATGCACGCCGGCACGAAACCGCAGGTCCTCGGCGTGCTGCTGATCATGGTCGGCGCGGCGATCCGGCTCAGCGGCTGGTCGGCGACGTGGATGCTGCTGCTGGTCGCCGCCTTCCAGCTGCTGACCGCCCCGGTGAGCGCGCACATGATCAGCCGGGTGGCCTACCGCCGCCGGCACGTCCGCCGCGACCTGCTGCTGGTCGACGAGCTCGGCGAGGGCGGGCACCAGGACGTGCTCTACCGCGGGGACGAGCCCGGCGACGCCCCGCCGGAGGAGCCGCCGCGCTCGGTCCCCGGCGGCTGACTCAGCCCAGCTGGCCCAACCAGAACGGCAGGCCCTGATCGTCGCGGCAGTACGCGGACAGCCCGTAGGACTGGCGCTCGACCTCCCCGGCCTGCCCGCCTGCGGTGCGCACGGCGGCGACGGCGACCTCGATGTCGTCGACGGCGTACATCGGCACCGCGCCGGCGTCGTGCGCCGCGCCGCCGCCGATGCCGACCATGGGGGTCACCGCCTGGTCCTCCCAGCCGTCCTCGACCCGCCCGGGGCTCATCGACCAGCCCAGCACGGCCTCGTAGAAGTCGCGGGCGCGGGCGCCGTCGGGCACGCGCAGGGTGAGGTAGACGGTGTCGCCGGGCCGCACCGGCGGGCGGGAGGCGGCCGGCGACCCGGCGGGGGTCTGCAGCATCCAGCGGTGGCCGAACGGGTCGAGGACGACGCCGGTGCGCCCGTACGGCGCGTCGGCCGGCTCTCGCTCGACGGTCGCCCCGGCGGCGGCCGCGCGGGCCACGGCGCCGTCCACGTCGGGCACGGCCAGGTGCAGCGAGACGCTCACCCGCCCGGTGTCCGGCCCGGTCAGGCCCAGCTCGGGGTGCTCGTCGGCCAGGTAGAGGGTGGCGCCGCCGACGTCGAGCTCGGCGTGGTCGATGCGGTCGTCGTCGGAGACGTAGGGGTCGCCCACCACGCGGGCGCCGAGCGCGTCGGCATACCACGCCATCGCCGCTCGGGCGTCGCGCACGACGAGGTAGGGGGTCAGCTGCGACATCCTCGGATGATGTCCCGGCGGGGTCCGGGTGAGGGCGTCGTCCCACGCCCTCACCCGGCAATTCCTACCGCTGGGCCCGGTTCACCGCCGAGACGACCGCGCGCAGGGACGCGCTGACGATGTTCGGGTCGATGCCCACGCCCCACAGCACCCGGTCTCCCACGGCGCACTCGACGTAGGCCGCGGCCCGGGCGTCACCGCCGGCGGACATGGCGTGCTCGGCGTAGTCGAGCACCCGGACGTCGACGTCGACGGACCGCAGCGCCTCGACGAACGCAGCGATCGGGCCGTTGCCGCGGCCCTCGACCGTGACCGGGACGCCGTTGTCGACGAGCTCCACGACCATCTCGTCCAGCTGCTCGCCGTGCGCGGTGTGCCGGTGCCCGGCCAGCGAGAAGCGGCCCCAGGGCGCGTCCGGGTCGGGCAGGTACTCGCTGGAGAAGGCGGTCCACATCTGCTGGGCGGTCACCTCGCCGCCCTCGTCGTCGGTGTGCCGCTGGATGACGGCGCTGAACTCGATCTGCAGCCGGCGGGGCAGGTCCAGGTGGTTCTCGGTCTTCATGATGTAGGCGACGCCGCCCTTGCCGGACTGGCTGTTCACCCGGATCACGGCCTCGTAGCTGCGGCCGACGTCCTTGGGGTCGATGGGCAGGTACGGCACCGCCCAGGGCATGTCCTCGACCGGCTTCTCGGCCGCCCGCGCGTCGGCCTCCAGCGCCTTGAAGCCCTTGTTGATCGCGTCCTGGTGGGAGCCGGAGAAGGCCGTGTAGACCAGGTCGCCGCCGTAGGGGTGCCGCTCGTGGACGCCCAGCTGGTTGCAGTACTCGACGGTGCGGCGCACCTCGTCGATGTCGGAGAAGTCGATCTGCGGGTCGATGCCCTGGCTGAACAGGTTCAGGCCGAGGGTGACCAGGTCGACGTTGCCGGTGCGCTCGCCGTTGCCGAACAGGCAGCCCTCGATGCGGTCGGCGCCGGCGCGGTAGCCCAGCTCGGCGGCGGCGACGGCGGTGCCGCGGTCGTTGTGCGGGTGCAGGCTGAGCACGACGGCGTCGCGGCGGCCCAGGTTCCGGTGCATCCACTCGATCTGGTCGGCGTAGACGGTCGGCTCGGCCATCTCCACCGTCGCCGGCAGGTTGATGATCGTCGGCCGGTCGGGGGTGGGCTCCCAGACGTCGGTGACGGCGTTGCAGACCTCGACGGCGAAGTCCAGCTCGGTGCCGGTGAAGGACTCCGGCGAGTACTCGAAGAAGATCTCGGTGCCGGTCATCTGCTCGGCCAGCTTGCGGACCACCTGCGCGCCGTGGACGGCGATGTCGACGATGCCGGCGCGGTCGGAGTTGAAGACCACGCGCCGCTGCAGGGTGGACGTCGAGTTGTACAGGTGGACGATCGCCTGCTTGGCCCCGCGCAGCGACTCGTAGGTGCGCTCGATCAGCTCGTCCCGGGCCTGCGTCAGCACCTGGATGGTGACGTCGTCGGGTACCAGGTCGTCCTCGATGAGCTGGCGGACGAAGTCGAAGTCGGTCTGGCTCGCCGCCGGGAAGCCGACCTCGATCTCCTTGTAGCCCATGCGGACCAGCAGCTCGAACATCCGCCGCTTGCGGTCGGGCGTCATGGGGTCGATCAGTGCCTGGTTGCCGTCCCGCAGGTCGACGGCGCACCAGCGGGGGGCCACGGTGGTGACCGTGTCGGGCCAGGTGCGGTCGGGCAGCACGATCGGGGTGAACGGCGCGTAGCGGTGGATCGGCATGCCCGAGGGCTGCTGGGGGTTCCGGACGTGCGGGTGGTTGTCGCTCATGCTCCTGCTCACGGGGTTCGCTCCTCTGGCGCGGGCTGGACTCAGCTCCGGTGGGGCGGTCAGCGGCGCCGGGGACGCGCGGACTCCGCGGCGAGGGGGCCGACCTAGGAGAGGGCCTCGCCGCGGCGGGTAAGCAGGAGGCAGCCGCGCACGCCCCCACGGTAGCAGCGGGTCACCCCAGGTCGCAGCCACACGGGCAGTCCAGTGCGTGGACCGGCTTGCCGTTGCCGTCGTCGATCTCGTCGCACTCCGGCGGGCAGGTGCAGTCGAAGCCCACGTCGATGCTGCTCAGCTCGCCTGCGAGGAACCTCCGCTGTCGCTCGGCCTCCCGTTCCTCCCACTGCGCCTGACGCCGCGCCGCGGCGCGTACCCACGGCGCGTCGCCGGCCCGCGGGAGCTGGTGGTCGTCGGGCGCTCCGGTGTCGCCTCGCCGGGCGTCGCGCCGGTTCCGACTGCGGTCGAACGTGTACCAGACCCGGTCGCGGCTGTAGCGGTGCCCGTCGTGCCACCAGCCCTCGTCGCCGTACCGCGTGTCCAGATGCGCCGGGTACAGCCGACCGGCGGTGTCCCGGACGGCGTCGGGATCCATGCCCGGCAGCTCCTGGCCCTGCGCGTCGACGAGCACCAGTCGCAGTTCCGCCACCTCGGCCGCGCGTGCGAGGACGCGTACGTCCAGGCCTCCGCGGCCGCTCTCCGCCGCGGCCACCGCGGACTTCGAGACGCCGATCCGCGCCGCCAGTTCACGTTGCGAGAGGTCGGCCGCGCGGCGGATCCGGCGCAGCCAGCCGCCGAGGTCGGTCCTGCTCATGGCGACGAGGCTCGGGGTGCCGCGCATCGCGGGGGACCGGACACCTCCGTCTGTGGAAGCTCGTGCTCTGCCCACAGTCCCGGGCAGAGCGCGAGCGTGGGGAGAGGTGTACTGCGGGGTCGCCCATCGTGCTCTGCCCATCAGGGTGGGCAGAGCACGAGCTTCCGGGGAGGAGATGCCCGGCTCCCGGGCTGCGGTCGGCTGACGGTGCGCTGTCCGGCGAGGGTGGCCGAGCGCCGGGACGCGGGTCAGAAGCGCTTGGCCAGGCGCAGCCGCAGGGGGCGGCCGTCGGGGTCGTCGAGGAGGCGGTAGACCGGCGTGGCCCACAGCCGCGTCGGCAGCGACAACCGCTCGGTGCGGTGCGGGCGCAGGCGTCCGGGCGGGCGCGGCCCCTGCCGGCCACCGGCGTGCCACTGCTCCAGCGCCGCGGCCGAGGCCTCCAGCGCGGCCACGAACTCGTCGGGGTCGAGCAGGTCGGCGTCCTCGCTGCCGCCGGGAGCGCGGTCCAGGTGCTCGCGGGCGAGCTCCAACCGCAGGTCCCGGGCGAACACCCGGGCGCCGTCGCCCGCGCCGGCCGGGTCCCGGGGCTCGCGCGGGTCGCGGGTGGTGTCCAGGACGGCGGAGGAGAGCTCGCTGTCGTGGGTCCAGGACCGCCGGTTGAAGTTGTCGCTGCCCACGCTGGCCCACACGTCGTCCACCACGCAGACCTTCGCGTGCACGTAGACCGGCGTCCCCTCGTGGTTCTCCACGTCGAAGACGTGCACCCGGTTGCGGCCCGCCCGCCGGCACATCTCCAGCGCCTGCCAGCGGCCGACGTACTGGGACCGCTGCGCGACCGCGCCGTCCTGGTCGGGCACCCGCGGCACGACGACGACCAGGTGCAGCTGCGGGTTGTCGGCCAGCGCCTCGGCGAACAGCCGCGCCACCTCCGCCGACCACATGTACTGGTCCTCGAGGTACACCAGCCGGCGGGCCCGCTTGATCGCCTTGGAGTAGCCGCGGGCCACCGACCGCTCGCCGGCCGGCGCGAAGTCGTAGGGCGGCCGGACGGCGGGGTAGGTCCGCAGGTTCTGCACGAGCATCGGGCCGCAGGGCGGTGGCGGGGGCAGCTGCGGGGGGAGCGGATCGCCCTTCAACCGGGCGTGGTGCAGCTTGTCGCGCACCCAGGCGATCGGGTGGTCGACGTCGGGGCTGGTCGGGTCCTCCCAGCGTTCCCGGAACACCGTGTCCAGCACGCCGACGGCCGGGCCGCGCAGCATCAGCTGGACGTCGTGCCACGGCGGTCGGGGGCCGTAGGCCGCGGCCATCGGCAGCGGCTGCGGGTCACCGGCGTGCGTGGCGTCGTCGCGGCGGCCGTGACACAGGTCGATGCCCCCGATGAACGCGACGTCGCGGGTGGGGTCCTGGTCGTGGCGGAGGACGACGAACTTCTGGTGGTGGCTGCCGCCCCGGCGCACCCGCTGGTCGAGGATGACCTCGCCGCCGCCGTGCTCGATCTCGGCGTCGAGGGCGCGGTTCTCCTCCTTGGAGAACGACATCCGGTCCATGTGCGAGCGCCAGACCAGTCCCCGCACGGTCACCCCGCGGCGCACGGCCTCTGTGAACAGCTGCGCGACGGTAGGCCCCCCGGGGCGCAGCTGCTCGTCGGGGTCGCCGCGCCAGTCGGTGAAGAAGAGGTGGTCGCCCTCGTCGAGGGCCTGCACGCACTCGACGAGCCGGTCGAAGTAGGCCGCCCCGTGCACCAGCGGCACGGCGAGGTTGCCGTCGGTGTACGCGGGCAGCGCCGTGGCCGGGTTGCCCCGTTCCTCGGCCGTGAGCAGCCACCGCTCGGGATCGTCCACGCGGTGATCACAGCCTGCCGTCCCGGGGCACGCAACCACGCCGGGCGCGGACGTCGGTAGCCTGTGGACCCGTGGCCCTCGTCGTCCAGAAGTACGGCGGATCATCCGTCGCCTCCGCCGCGCACATCAAGCGCGTCGCCGAGCGCATCGTGGCGGCCAAGAAGGAGGGCGACGACGTCGTCGTCGTGGTCTCCGCGATGGGTGACACGACCGACGAGCTGCTCGACCTCGCCGGCCAGATCACCGACGACCCGGCCGGCCGCGAGCTGGACATGCTGCTCACCGCGGGTGAGCGCATCTCCATGGCCCTGCTGGCCATCGCCATCAACACCCACGGGTACGAGGCGCGGTCGTTCACCGGCTCGCAGGCGGGGGTGCTGACCACCTCCAGCCACGGCAAGGCGCGGATCATCGACGTCACGCCGGGCCGGCTGCGCGACGCCCTCGACGAGGGCTCGATCGTCATCGTCGCCGGGTTCCAGGGCGTCAGCCAGGACACCAAGGACGTCACGACGCTCGGCCGCGGCGGGTCCGACACCACCGCGGTGGCCGTCGCCGCCGCGCTGCAGGCCGACGTCTGCGAGATCTACACCGACGTCGACGGCGTCTTCACCGCCGACCCGCGGATCGTGCCGAACGCCAAGCGGCTGGACACGGTGACGTACGAGGAGATGCTCGAGCTCGCCGCCTCCGGCGCCAAGGTGCTCATGCTCCGCTGCGTCGAGTACGCCCGCCGCTACGGCATCCCGGTGCACGTCCGCAGCTCCTACTCCCAGCTCCCCGGCACGATCGTGACCGGCTCGATGGAGGACCCCACGGTGGAACAGGCCATCATCACCGGCGTCGCGCACGACCGCTCCGAGGGCAAGATCACCGTCTACGGGGTCCCCGACCGGCCGGGCGAGGCCGCGCAGCTGTTCCGTGTGCTCGCCGACGCCGAGATCAACATCGACATGATCGTGCAGAACGTGTCGGCCGAGGCCAGCAAGCTCGCCGACATCTCCTTCACGCTGCCCAAGAGCGACGGTCCCGCCGCGCTGGCGGCCCTGGAGAGGGTCAAGCACACCGTCGGCTACACCGACATCCGCTTCGACCAGCACATCGGCAAGGTCTCGCTGGTCGGCGCGGGCATGCGTTCGCACCCGGGCGTCTCGGCGCGGTTCTTCGGCGCGCTCGCCGACGCCGGGGTCAACCTCGAGCTGATCAGCACCTCGGAGATCCGCATCTCCGTGGTGTGCCGCGACACCGACGTGGACCTCGCCGTCCGCGCGGTGCACGACGCCTTCGACCTCGGCACCGACGAGGCCGAGGCGGTCGTCTACGGAGGGACCGGACGATGAGTCTGTTCAAGAAGGACGGCCTGCGCGTCGGCGTCGTCGGCGCCACCGGCCAGGTCGGCGGCGTCATGCGCCAGATCCTCGCCGAGCGGGACTTCCCGATCAGCGAGCTGCGCTTCTTCGCCTCCGCCCGCTCCGCCGGCAGCACCCTGCCGTGGGGCGACGGCGAGATCACCGTCGAGGACGCCGCCACCGCCGACCCCACCGGGCTCGACGTCGCGCTGTTCTCCGCCGGCGCCACGACCTCCCGCGTGCAGGCGCCGCGGTTCGCCGAGGCCGGCGTCACCGTGATCGACAACAGCTCGGCGTGGCGGCGCGACCCCGACGTCCCGCTGATCGTCGCCGAGGTCAACCCGCACGCCGTCGGCGAGATGCGCAAGGGCATCATCGCCAACCCGAACTGCACCACGATGGCCGCGATGCCGGTGCTCAAGCCGCTGCACGCCGAGGCCCAGCTGGTGCGCATCGTGGCCAGCACCTACCAGGCGGTCTCCGGCAGCGGGCTGGCCGGCGTCGAGGAGCTGGACACGCAGGTCAAGGCGGTCGTCGACAAGGCCGCCGAGCTGACCCACGACGGCGCGGCGGTGACCTTCCCAGAGCCGGTCAAGTACGTGAAGCCGATCGCGTTCAACGTGCTGCCGATGGCCGGGTCCCTCGTCGACGACGGCACGTTCGAGACCGACGAGGAGCAGAAGCTCCGCAACGAGAGCCGCAAGATCCTCGAGATCCCGGACCTGCGGGTGTCGGGCACCTGCGTGCGGGTGCCGGTCTTCACCGGGCACTCGCTGTCGCTGAACGTCGAGTTCGCCCGGCCGCTGTCGGTCGAGCGGGCCACCGAGCTGCTCACCGGCGCGCCCGGGGTCGAGCTGACCGCCGTCCCGAACCCGCAGCAGGCGGCCGGGCAGGACCCGAGCTACGTCGGCCGCATCCGGCAGGACCCGGGCGTGGACGGCGGCCGCGGCCTGGCGCTGTTCGTGAGCAACGACAACCTGCGCAAGGGCGCCGCGCTCAACACCGTCCAGATCGCCGAACTCATCGCCGCCTCCCGCTGAGCGGAGGCTGGGGGCGCAGCTGACCTGCGCCCCCAGCCTCCGCCTACGGGCTCACGTTGCGCAGCGCGAAGGACAGGGCCACCTCGACCTGACGGATCGTCTCCTCGATGACCAGCGAGCCGTGGCCGGCGTCGAACCGGTACACCTCGTGCGGCTTGCCCAGCTCGTCGAGGCGCGCCAGGTAGTTGTCGATCTGCCGGATGGGGCAGCGCGGGTCGTTGGCGCCGGCCACCACGAGCACCGGCGCGCGGACGGCGTCCACGTAGGTGATCGGCGACGAGCGCACGTAGACGTCCCGCACCTCCTCCGGTGACCCGCCGAACAGCGCGCGGTCGTAGGCCCGCAGGCCCTCCATCTCGTCCTCGTAGGCGGCCAGGTAGTCCGCGACCGGCACCTCGGCGATCCCGGCGGCCCAGCGCTCCGGCTGCGTGCCCAGCCCCAGCAGGGTGAGGAAGCCACCCCACGACCCGCCGGACAGCAGCGCCCGCGACGGGTCCACGAGGCCCTCGGCGACCAGGGCGTCGTAGACCGCGGCGACGTCCTCCAGCTCGGTGAGACCGGGACGGCCGGTGAGGGCGTCCCGCCAGGCGCTGCCGTAGCCGGTGGAGCCCCGGTAGTTGACGTGCACGACCGCGTATCCGGCGTCCACGTAGGCGGCGCGGCGGGCGCGGTAGGAGTCGTCGTCGGCCGCCTCCGGGCCGCCGTGCACCAGGAACGCCGTCGCAAACGGGGCCGCTCCGGCCGGGCGGACGACGAGCGCGTGGACGTCCCCGCCCGGCCCGGGCACCCAGCGGTCCTCCACCGGGTACGCGGCGGGGGGCTCCTCGCCCGGCGCGGCCAGCACGACCGGCCCGTCGGCCCGCCGGATCACCGGCGGCAGCTCGGCGTTGGACCACGCCAGCTCCACGGTGCCGTCGGGCCGGGCCGTGGCGCCGCGTACGACGCCGCGCGGGGTGTCCAGGCGTTCCAGTGACCCGGTGGCCAGGTCGTAGCGGTACAGCTCGCTGCGCGCGGCGTGGTCGTGGCCCACCAGCAGCGCCGAGCCGTCGGGGTACCAGCCGGCCGTCACGTCGCCGGGCAGGTCGAGCACCACCTCGGTCTCGGTGTCGGTGCCGACGTCCCAGACCAGCACCTCCTCGCGGCCGCGGCGCTCGTGCCCCACCAGCAGCCGCCGGTCGCCGGGCAGCGGGGCGAACTCCAGCGCGTGCAGGCCGCGGCCCTCGCCGTCCCACTTCTCGGCCACCAGGGAGTCGTCGTCCGTGCGCAGCACCCGCAGCGCCGGGTAGCGCGGGTCGCCGTGCTCGGAGTGCGAGATGACCAGCAGGTCCTCGTCGTGGGTGAGCGCGTCGACCGAGGCGGGGTCCTCGTGCCGGTAGACCACCCGCGGCGTCCCGCCGGCGGGGGCCAGCCACAGCTCCGAGCCGTCGTCGGTGGAGCGGCCGACGGCGACCACCCGGGTGCCGATCTCCAGCCCCGCCGGGTAGGCCGGCCCGACCTCGGGGACGGCGACCCGGTCGTCGCCGCCGGCGAAGGGCTGGACCATCCAGACGCCGAACTCGTCGCCGTCGGTGTCGGCGAACCACCAGATGGTCTCGCCGTCGGGGCTGAGAGTGCCGATGAGCGTGCCGTTGGCCCGGTCGGTGACCTGCCGGTGGGCGTCGGTGGTCCGGTCCCAGGCGTACTGCTCGACCACGCCGCTCACGTCGGAGGAGTACAGGCAGCGCTGCGGCGCGTCGCGGGCCCAGTCGGGCAGGCTGACCCGCGGGGCGCGGAAGCGGGCCTGCCACCGGGCGGTGACCTCCGGCGGGAGGGCCGCCGCGTAGGGCGTCGGCGTCTCGGGGGTGATCACGCCGGACTCGGCGGCGGGCTGGGCTCTCACCGCGTCATCTTCCCCCGGCCCCGGCCCCGGCCGCCGCGCCGACACCTCCCGCGTGCTCCACCGCGGCGTCCCGGACGTCGCCGATCAGCTGCTCGAGGACGTCCTCCAGGGCCACCACGCCGACGGTGACGCCGTCCCGGACGACGGAGCCGAGGTGGGCGCCCTGGGTGCGCATCTCGGCGAGCACGTCGGGCAGCCCCGAGCGCGGGGCCAGCGGCACCAGGGGGGTGACGTGCTCGTCGTCGATCGGCCGGTCGCGCCCGTCGCCGTCCACCCCGAGCACGTCCTTCACGTGCACGAACCCCAGCAGCGCGCCGTCCTCGCCGCACACCGGGTAGCGGCTGAAGCCGTGCCGGGCCACGACGGTCTCCAGCTGCCGCGGGGTCGTCGACCGCGGCACGGTGACCACGCGGTCCATCGGCAGCAGCACCGACTCGACCTCGTGCTGCTCGAAGGTCAGCGCTCCGGTGGCGAGCTCGCCGACCTCGTCGCCCAGGCGGCCCTCCTTCCGCGACTGGGCGATCATCGACCGGATCTCGGCCTCGTCGAAGCTGGCGGTCACCTCGTCGGTCGGCCGGACGCCGAAGAGCCGGACGAACCCGTTGGCCACGGTGTTGAATAACCAGATGAACGGCGCGAGCAGCCGGACCAGGGCGGCCAGCGGCGGGCCCAGCACCAGCGCGGCGCGGTCGGGGCCGGCGATGGTGACGTTCTTGGGCACCATCTCGCCGAGCACCATGTGCAGCACGGTGACGATCGCCAGGGCGATCACCAGCGCGATCGGGTGCAGCAGCCCCTCGGGGACGCCGAGGGCCGCCATGGGCCGCTCGATGAGGTGGGCCACCGCCGGCTCGCCGACCGCGCCCAGCCCGAGCGAGCACAGCGTGATGCCGAGCTGGGCCCCGGCCATCATCCGCGAGACGTTGCGCATCGCGGCGAGGGTCTTGCGGGCCCGGGGCGAGCCGGCCTCGGCGCGCGGCTCGATCTGGTCGACGCGGGCGGAGACCAGCGCGAACTCCGCGGCCACGAAGAACGCGTTGCCCAGCAGCAGCGCGACCAGGACCAGCAGGCTGACGACGTCGCTCATGCCGCGACTCCCTCGACGGGGACCTCTACCCGCTCGGCGCGCACCCGCGCCACCCGCCGTCCGTCCAGGGTCTCCACGGTGAGCCGGGCGCCCTCCAGCTCCACGGTGTCGCCCACCTCGGGCAGCCGCTGTAGCCGCTCGGCGAGGTAGCCGGCCAGCGTCTCGTAGCGGCCCTCCGGCACCGGCACGCCGGCGCGCTCACGCACCTCGTCGGGTCGCAGCAGCCCGGACAGCAGCCACGTCTCGTCGTCGGCCCGGCGCAGGGTGCGCAGCGGCCGGTCGGTCTCGTCGGAGATCTCGCCGACCAGCTCCTCCACGATGTCCTCCAGGGTCACCACGCCGTGGGTGGCGCCCCACTCGTCGACCACCAGGGCGATCTGCAGGCCCTGCTCGCGGAGCAGGTCCAGCAGCCGCTCCAGCTGCAGCGACGAGGGGACGGCGAGCACCGGGGCGGCCAGCTCACCGGCGGTGCGGGTGGACCGCTCGGCCTCGGGCACCGCGACGGCGTTCTTGACGTGCACCACGCCGGTGACCTCGTCGAGGTCGGCGCCGTACACCGGGAAGCGGGAGTTCCCCGACTCGACGGACGCGGCGATCACGTCGGCCGCGGTGGCGCGGGTCGGCAGGCTCCACAACCGCGTGCGCGGGGTCATGACGTCGGTCGCCAGCTTCTGCCGCAGCCCCAGCGAGCGCTGCAGCAGGCGGGCGGCCACCGGGGAGAGGTCGCCCTCCTCGGCGGAGCGGCGGGCGACGGCGGCCAGCTCGTCGGCGCCGCGGGCGGACTCCAGCTCCTCGCGGGGCTCGATGCCCAACCGGCGCACGATGCCGTTGGCCAGCCCCTGCAGCGCACCGACCACCACGCCTGAAGCCCTGGTGAACGCGCGCATGCCCGGGGCGACGAAGGCGGCGACGGCGAGCGGGTTGGCGATCGCGAGGTTCTTGGGCCCGAGCTCGCCCAGCAGCATCTGCAGCACGGTCGCCAGGGCCAGGGCCACGCCGTAGGAGACGCCGGTGACCGCGCCGCCGGACAGGCCCAGGGCCTCCAGCGGGCCCCGCAGCAGATGGCCCAGCGCGGGCTCGGCCAGGTAGCCGACGACGAGCGTGGTGATCGTGATGCCCAGCTGGGCGGCCGAGAGCTGGGTGGACAGCGACCGCAGCGCCGTCACCACGCCCCGCGCGCGGGGGTCGCCGCCGGCCGCCGCCTCCTCCGCCCGGCCGCGGTCGACGGTGGTGAGCGAGAACTCGGCGGCCACGAAGAAGCCGGTCAGCGCGGTCAGCGCGACGGCGGCGAGGAGGAGCAGCCACTCGGTCATCGCTCCCCCCGGTGCCCCGCTGGTGAGCGGCCGAACCCCGGGCGCCGGTGAACCGGCCCACCGCAGCGGGGGAGCGCCCCCCGGAGACGACTCAGGGGCCGCCTCGCGGCGGCCCCTGAGCACTGGTCGGGGTGACAGGATTTGAACCTGCGACCTCGTCGTCCCGAACGACGCGCGCTACCAAGCTGCGCCACACCCCGAGGTACGCAAGGAGTCTAACCGACGCCCTCCTCAGGTCTGACGGGCGGTCAGCGTGAGGAGCGTCGCCTCCGGCGGACAGGCGAACCGGGCCGGTGCGTAGGGGCTCGTGCCCAGCCCCGCGGAGACGTGCAGCCAGGTGCCGGCGGGGCGGTCGGCCGCCGGCTCGGCCCAGCGGTGCAGCCAGCGGACCCGGTCACGGTCGATGCCGCAGTTGGTGACCAGCGCACCGTAGAACGGGATGCGCAGCTGCCCGCCGTGGGTGTGGCCGCACAGCAGCAGGTCGTAGCCGTCGGCGGCGAACCGGTCGAGCACGCGCGGCTCCGGGGAGTGGGCCAGCCCGATCCGCAGGTCGGCGTCCGCGTCGGCGGGTCCGGCGATCCGGTCGTAGCGGTCCCGCCGGATGTGCGAGTCGTCCACGCCCCCGAACACGACCCGGCGTCCGCGCACCACCAGCTCCCCGGTGGCGTTGGTGAGGTCCAGCCAGCCGCGTCCGGCGAGGCCGTCGCGGAGGTCCCGCCACGGCAGCGGGTCGCCGTGCACGCGCTTGTGGTGCCGCTTGAAGTACTTGAGCGGGTTTTTCGGCCTCGGCGCGTAGTAGTCGTTGCTGCCGAGGACGAAGGCGCCCGGCAGCTCCAGCAGCGGCTCCAGCGCCCGCAGCGTGCCGGGGACGGCGTCGTGTCCGGCCAGGTTGTCGCCGGTGTCGACCACCAGGTCCGGCTCCAGTTCGACCAGCGAGGCCACCCACGCCTGCTTCGACCGCTGGTCGGCGGTCATGTGCAGGTCGGACAGGTGCAGCACCCGCAGCGGCGCGGACCCGGGCGCGAGCACCGGGACGTCGAATCGGCGCAGCGTCCAGCGGTTGCGCTCGTAGAGGGAGGCGTAGGCGATCCCCGCGGTCGCCGACGCGAGGACGGCGGAGGGGACGAGGGTGGTCGCGCGCACGGGAGTCCAGGGTACGGGGGCGCCGGCCGGACCCGCCGTGCCAGGCTGGGCACGTGCCCGACCTCAAGGACCAGCTGCGCGCCGACCTGACCACCGCGATGAAGTCCCGCGACGAGCTGCGGACCGCGACCCTGCGCATGGTGCTGGCTGCCGTGACCGCGGAGGAGGTGGCCGGCAAGGAGGCCCGCGAGCTGACCGACGACGAGGTCCAGGCCGTGCTGCGCCGGGAGGCGAAGAAGCGCCGGGAGGCCGCGGACGCCTTCGCCGCCGCGGGCCGCACCGAGCAGGCCGAGCGCGAGCGCGCCGAGGGCGAGGTCGTCGGCGCCTACCTGCCCGCCCAGCTCGAGGACGCCGACCTGGCCGCCCTCGTCGCCGACGTGATCACCCGCACCGGGGCGGCCGGCATGAGGGACATGGGCCGGGTCATGGGCGCCGTGCAGGGCGAGGTGGCCGGGCGGGCGGAGGGCGGTCGGGTGGCCGCGGAGGTGCGCCGCCAGCTGGGCTGAGCCGGGACGGCGGCCCGGCCGGGGCCGTCCTCAGCGCGCCGTCCGTCTCGCTCGGCCCCGGACGTGCGACGTCCCCGGGACCGGGAGCGGTCGCCGGGGACGTCGCAGGTGGGTCAGTTGCCGGGCCGGCCCCCACCGCCGTCCCCGCCGGGGAACCCGCCGCCGCGCGTGAGGACCCCGCCGCCGTTCTGGTTCGGGGCCGGGCCGCCGGCCGGTGCGGGCCCCCCGTCCGTCGCGGGCGGCGCCGTGGCCCCCGCGTCCGGTGCCGGGGCGACGAAGGCCGAGCCGTTGCTGACCCGGATGGTGACCACCTGCTCCGGCGTGACCCGGCCGCCGGCACCGGGGTCGGTGCCCAGCAGCGTGCCGGGCGGCTGGTCGCTGTCCACGGCCACGGTGGTCGAGGTCAGGCCGGCAGCCTGCAGTGCGGCCCGGCACTCATCCTCCGCGGAGCAGGCGGGCACCTGACGGGTGTTGCCGTTCTGCGTGGCCGGGTCCGCCGAGGGGAAGGGCACCACCGGCCGGCCCCCGAGGATCGGCTGCATCGCGTCGTGCCAGATCGTGGCGCCCTTGCCGCCACCGAAGCCGCCGACGTTCTGGTTCTCCTTGGGGTTGAGCACCATCACGCTGGCTGCGTACTGCGGCGTGTAGCCGACGAAGGCGACGGAGAAGTTGTTCTGGCTGGTACCGGTCTTGCCGGCGATCTGGTGGCCGGCCACGTAGGCGCGCGCACCCGTCTGGCCGGGGTGGCCGGGCTCGACGTCCTTGCGCAGCATCTGGTTGAGCGTGCTGGCCACACCCGACGGGATCGCCTCGGAGGTGCAGTTGTCGTCGCGGACGACCGGCTGCCCGTCCTCACCGGTCAGCGGCTTCCCCTCGTCGTCGAGGACGGCGGTCACCGGGGTGGGGTCGCACTGGGTGCCGTTGGCCGCCAGGGTCGCGTAGGCCTCCGCGAGGTCCAGCGGGCTGGTCGGCTCGGCGCCGAAGGTGAACGACCCGCGGTTCTCCTCGATGATCTGGTCGGCCGGGGTCGAGCGGAAGTCCATGCCCATGGCCTCGGCCATGCGCACCGGCTTCTCGACGCTGCCCAGGGCGTCCTCGAGCGCGAGGAAGTAGGTGTTGGAGGACATGTAGAGGGCCCGCTCCATGTCCAGGGTCGCCGGGTAGTTGCCGGCGTTCTCCACGTCGTAGCGCGCGCGGCCGTCCCGGTAGACCCGGGAGACGTAGGGGTCCCCGGTGGTGAGCGTGTAGTACTGCGAGTACCCCTCGGCCAGCGCGGCGGCGGCGACGAAGGTCTTGTAGGTCGACCCCGCGCCCTGGCTGTGGGCGGTGTTGAGGACGACGGACTCGCACTCGGGTCCGTCGCAGCCGAAGCGGCGGTTGACGCTCATCGCCAGCACGTGCCCGGTGCCCGGCTCGACGGCGGTGTACATGCCGGCCAGCCGGTCGCCCATCGGCAGGGTGTTGAGCACGGCCTGGTCACCGGCGGCCTGCATGTCCGGCCGCAGCGTGGTCTGGATGGTCAGGCCGCCGTTCTGCAGCGTCTCGTCGGAGATGTCGAGCGTCTGCACGAGGTACTGGTGCAGGTAGGCGCAGAAGAAGCCGCCGATCGAGGCGTCGATGCAGCCGTTGGCCGGCTGCGCGCCCGGCGCGACCTCCACCGGGGAGGCGGAGATCTCGGTCAGCTCCTGCTGGCTGATGTGCCCGAGGTCGAACATCCGCAGCAGCACCTGGTTGCGCCGGACCTGCGCGTTCTCCGGGTTGGCGATCGGGTCGTCGTTGGCCGGGCTCTGCACCAGCCCGGCCAACATCGCCGCCTGCGGCAGCGTGAGGTCGGCGGCGTCCACGCTGAAGTACTTCTGTGCCGCGGCCTGGATGCCGTAGGCGCCCTGCCCGAAGTAGGCGATGTTCAGGTACCGGGTGAGGATCTCGTCCTTGGAGTACTCCTCCTCCAGGGCGAGGGCCAGCCGGGCCTCCTTGAGCTTGCGCCCCAGGCTCTCCTCGGTGGCCGCCTGCCGCTCCTCCGGTGTGTCGGCCGTCTCGGCGAGGGTCTGCTTGACCAGCTGCTGGGTCAGCGTCGAGCCGCCCTCACGCACCGACCCGGCCGCCACGTTCGTCACGAGCGCCCGCAGCGTGCCCTGCACGTCCAGGCCGTTGTGCTGCTGGAAGCGCGAGTCCTCGATGTCGACCAGCGCCTGCTTCATGACGTCGGCGATCTGGTCGGGCTCCACCGGCGTCCGGTTGTTCCGGAAGAAGTGCGTGATCAGCGACCCGTCTGCGGCGAGCACCCGGGTGTTGCCGGCCGGGGCGGCGTCGGTGAGCTCGACCGGGAGGGCGTCGAGCAGTGACGCGGAGTTCCGCGCCACCACGCCGCCACCCCCGACGAAGGGCAGCAGCATGCCGGCGAGCAGTGCTCCGGCGAGGACGATCGTCGCGGCGAGCTTCGCGAGGACCCGGGCGCGGGCGGGGGCGGCGGGAGACATCGCGAGCAAATGTACGTGCCGGCGTGCTCCTGACGTCGCCGTCAGCGACGGCGCGCGGGGAGCACTCTGGTGCGTGGGACTCCTGTCGGCGTGTCGTCATCCGGACCGGTCAGCGCGTCGGCCATCACCCGAAGCCCGTCGAGGTCGTGCACGTCGCCGGCGGCCGCCGGCACGGTGCGGACGGCGACCTGGGGGTGGGCGCTGGTGAACCGGTCGGCGAGCCGCTGCTCGCGGGCGGCGGCGCCCATGCGGTCGGCGTGCACGCGCAGCGCCCCGGCGGCGAGCCCGGCGCCCTCCCCGCCGGCCTCGAGCACCTCCTCGGCGGCCGCGTCGGCGCGGGTGGCGGTCAGTCCGGTGGTGGCCGGCGGGTGGGTGCGGTTGAGCACCAGCCCGGCCAGCGGCATCTGCTCGCTGGAGAGCCGGTCGACGAAGTAGGAGGCCTCACGCAGGGCGTCGGGCTCCGGCGTCGCGACGACGACGAACCAGGTGCCCGGCCGGCGCAGCAGCTCGTAGGTGGCGGTGGCACGTTCCCGGAACCCGCCGAACATCGTGTCCAGCGCGGAGACGAACGCGGAGATGTCCCGCAGCAGCTGGCCGCCGAGGATCTTGCTGATGATCCGGCTGAACACCAGGAAGCCGGCGCCCACCAGTCGCATGCCGGCGCGGCCGCCGGCGCGGGCGGGGGCGGTCAGCAGCCGGATCATCGTGCCGTCGAGGAACCGGCTCATCCGGTTGGGGGCGTCGAGGAAGTCCAGGGCCGACCGCGACGGCGGGGTGTCGACGACGATGAGGTCCCAGTGCTCGCTGGCCCGCAGCTGGCCCAGCTTCTCCATCGCCATGTACTCCTGCGTACCGGCGAAGGAGGACGACAGCGCCTGGTAGAAGGGGTTGGCCAGGATCTGCTCGGCCCGCTCCGGCGTGGCGTGCGCACACACGACGTCGTCGAACGTGCGCTTCATGTCCAGCATCATCGCGTGCAGCTCGCCCTTGGCCCCCGGGACGTCGACCCGCCGCGGCTCGTTGTCCAGCTCTCCCAGTCCCAGGGACTGCGCCAGGCGGCGGGCCGGGTCGATGGTGAGGACGACGACGCTGCGACCGCACTCCGCGGCGGCGAGGGCCAGGGCGGCCGAGGTCGTCGTCTTGCCCACGCCGCCGGCGCCGCAGCAGACCATGATCCGGGTGTCCGGGTCCGCGATCAGCTCGGCCAGGTCGAGGGGGAGGGCCTCGGGTGGAGGGGGTGCGGCGGGGCGCGGGTGCCGGTGGTGCCGCTCGGCCGGGGCCGGCCCGGCGGCCTCGCTCACGCCGCCACCTCGGCCCGGAGGTGGTCCTCCAGCCGGCCGGCCAGCTCGAACAGCGCCCCGACGTCGATGGGGCCGGGCAGCAGCGGCAGCTCGACGGTGGGCCGGCCGAGGGCCTCCACCTCGTCGCGCAGCTCGTCCTGGGCTGCCCAGCGCCGGGCGTGCTCGACCGCCTCGGCGGCCAGCGCTTCGGCCAGCGCGCTGCCGTCGTGCACGTGCGCGGCGGTGAGGGCGGGAGCGAGGTCGGCGCCGGTCAGCCCGGTCGTGGCGGCGCGGTCGAGCTCGTCCTCCGGCAGCAGCGGCTCTGCGGCCATGTTCACGACCACCGAGCCGACGGGGAGACCGGCCTCCGTCAACTCCGCGATGGCGTCGGCGGTCTCCTGGACCGGCATGTCCTCGAGCAGGGTCACCAGGTGCACCGCCGTCTGCGGCGACTTGAGCACCGCCATCACGCCGTCGCTCTGCGTCTTGATCGGCCCCGAGCGGGCCAGCCCGGCCATCTCGCCGGTGACGCCGAGGAAGCGGGTGATCCGGCCGGTCGGCGGGGCGTCGACCACCACGGCGTCGTAGACCCGGCGGCCGTCGCGGCGGCGGGTGACCGCCTCCTTGATCTTGCCGGTGAGCAGCACGTCCCGCAGGCCGGGCGCGATCGTGGTGGCGAAGTCGATGGCGCCCATCTTGCGCAGCGCCCGGCCGGCCCGCTTGAGGTTGTAGAACATCTCGAGGTACTCGAGGAGCGCCTCCTCGACGTCGATGGCCAGCGCCTTCACCTCGCCGCCACCCCGGGTCACCGCCACCCGCCGCTCCTCGTAGGGCAGGGGCGGGGTGTCGAACAGCTGCGCGATGCCCTGCCGGCCCTCCGTCTCGACCAGCAGCACGTGCCGGCCGTCGGTGGCCAGGGCGAGGGCGAGAGCGGCGGCCACCGTCGTCTTCCCGGTCCCGCCCTTGCCGGTCACGACGTGACAGCGCACGGGGAAGGGTTCGGAGGCCACGGCGCCAGCCTAGAAGGACCCCGTCCTCCCCACCCCTCGCGAGCTCGGGGCGGGCCCCGGGACGGGGCCGAGGGGCCGAGGCGGGACCCCGTCCTCCCCACCCCTCGCGAGCTCGGGGCGGGCCCGGGGACGGAGCCTTCGGCCGGGACCGGGACGGAGCCGGGGGGCTGCGCTAGCGTCGCGGCCATGAGCGAACCGGCCCGTGTCCGGTGGGAGTACGCCACCATCCCGCTGTTGATCCACAACACCAAGGCGATCCTCGACTCCTGGGGCGTCGACGGCTGGGAGCTGGTGACCGTGCTCCCGGGCCCGGCCGGCGCCGAGCAGCCGGTCGCGTACCTCAAGCGCCCGCTGGGCTGACCGCCGTGACGACGCCGCAGACCCAGAGCTGGCACGCCCGGCTGGCCGAGCTCGGCATCCGGTTGCCCCCGGTGGCCGCACCGGTGGCCGCCTACGTCCCGGCGGTGCGCAGCGGTCAGCTCGTCTACACCTCCGGGCAGCTGCCGTTCGTGGACGGCGGGCTGCGCCGCACCGGCAAGGTCGGCGGCTCGGTCGACCCGGAGGACGCCGCGCACGACGCCAAGCTGTGCGCCCTCAACGCCCTGGCCGCCGTCGACGACCTGGTCGGGCTGGACTCGGTGGCCCGGATCGTCCGCGTGGTCGGCTACGTGGCCAGCGCCGAGGGCTTCACCGGTCAGCCACGGGTGGTCAACGGGGCCAGCGAGCTGCTCGGGCGCATCTTCGGCGACGCCGGCCGGCACGCCCGCAGCGCCGTCGGCGTGGCGGAGCTCCCGCTGGGCGCCCCCGTCGAGGTCGAGCTCACCGTCGAACTGCGATGACGGCGGGCGAGCCGTGGGCGTGGAGGTGACCGAGCCGCGCCAGGCGGCCACCGTCCTGCTGCTGCGGGACGGCACCCCGGGCCTCGAGGTCTACGTGCTGCGGCGCACCCGGGGCATGCCCTTCGCCGGCGGGATGACCGCCTATCCCGGCGGCGGCGTCGACCCGCGGGACACCGACGTCCACACCGCCTGGACCGGCCCGTCCCCGGCGCAGTGGGCGGAGGCGTTCGGCTGCGACGAGCCGACCGCCCGCGAGCTCGTGTGCGCCGCCGTCCGGGAGACGTTCGAGGAGGCCGGCGTCCTGCTCGCCGGGCCGGCCGACGGCTCGGCCGTCGTGCCGGACGTGAGCGGCGACGACTGGGAGGAGCAGCGGCAGGCCCTGCTGACCCGGGAGCTGTCCCTGGCCGAGCTGCTCACCGACCGCGGCCTGGCACTGCGCTCGGACCTGCTGCGCCCGTTCGCGCACTGGATCACCCCGCCGGACGAGCCGCGGCGCTACGACACCAAGTTCTTCGCCGCCGCGCTGCCGGTCGGGCAGGAGGCGCGGCACGTCACGGGGGAGGCGGACGAGGCGAGCTGGCTGACGCCGGCCGCCGCCCTGGCGGAGATGCGCGGTGGCACGCGGCCGATGCTGCCGCCGACCATCCACACCCTCGGCCAGCTCGAGCCCTTCGCCGACGTGGCCGCCGTGCTGGCCGGCTCGCCGCCGGAGCCGCTGCAGCCGATCAGTCCCACCTTCGTGGAGGAGCCCGACGGCCGCTGGGCCGTGCTGCCCGACGGCACGCGGATCCGGATCGTCGTGCCGCTCCCGGCCTGAGCCTGTGCCCTGCGGGTCCTCCTCGCGCTCTGCGGGCACTGCAGCGCCCGCAGACCCCGGAGAACGCCCGCAGAGCGGCCGCTGGGCGCTGCCACGACGCGACGAGGCCCCGCTCCGGTCCCGGAGCGGGGCCTCGTCGCGTCGAGTGCGTCAGCGGGCGCGGCGGCGCAGACGCTCCTCGTCGAGGACGACGACCGACTTGCCCTGCAGCTGGATCCAGCCGCGGTGCACGAAGTCAGCCAGCGCCTTGTTCACCGTCTCGCGCGAGGCGCCGACCAGCTGGGCCAGCTCCTCCTGGGTGAGGTCGTGCTTGACCCGCAGGCCCTCGCCCTCACGGCTGCCGAACCGGTCGGCCATCTGCAGCAGCGCCTTGGCCACCCGGCCGGGGACGTCGGTGAAGATCAGGTCGGCCACGGAGTCGTTGGTCCGTCGCAGCCGGCGGGCCAGCACCCGCAGCAGCTGCTCGCCGATCTCCGGGTGCGCCTCGATCCAGGGGCGGATGACCGACTGCGGCATCCGGGCCAGCTTGACGTCGGTGACCGCGGTCGCCGTCGCGGTGCGCGGGCCCGGGTCGAAGACCGACAGCTCACCGAACTGGTCCGACGGACCCATGACGGCGAGCACGTTCTCGCGGCCGTCGGGGGAGCGGCGGGACAGCTTGATCTTGCCGGACATGACGATGTAGAGGCTGTCGCCCGGCTCGCCCTCGTTGAACACGACTCGGCCTCGCGGCAGCGTGATCGTCTCGAGGCGGCTGATGACCGTTTCCACCGCCTCTTCCGACTGTCCCTGGAAGAGCCCGGACTGGGCCAGCACCTCGTCCACTACGCGTCCTCTCGCACGACCAGTGGGAACGCCGACAACCGGCGCCTCCCGGAGAGCGCGCGCCTGTGGCGCGGCGCTGTCCGCAGTGAGTCTAGGGGGCTGTGCGCGTGGTCACCCGATCGGTGGGAGACCGGGCCACCCCGACGAGGGAGGGGATGGCGGACGACACCGCGGGGCCGACCCGCGTTCTTGCTCGTCCGGGGTCCGCCCTGAGCTCGCGAAGGGTGGGGAGGACGGGTCCTTCCTCAGACGACGGGCGGCTCGGCCTCCTGGATGACGCGCGACGAGCGCCGCCGCCGCCAGCGGGCCATGGCCCGGCGGATGCCGGAGGAGGCGAGGGTGTCGACCTCGCCGGGGCTCGCCGTGGAGAGGAACTCGGCGACCTCACGGGGACCGGTGGGCCGGCGCAGCGGCTCCTCGACCCGCTCCATCACCAGCAGGAACGCGATGAGCAGCGGTGGGAACAGGATGACGATGAGGGCGACCACCGGGTACCTCCTCCGTCCTCGTCGGGGGCGGCGCCGGTCGGCCGGCGCCCGCGCGCACTCCTGTGTACCCCGTCCCGCGGGGCGGAATCCGCGCCCACGGCGGCTGCGATGATGGCACGCCCCCGGGATCGTCAGCTCATCCGCCTACCCTCGACCGCGTGTCCTCGCCCGCCTACGCACGCCCGGTCCCCCCGCACGCGAGGCGCGCCGCCGCCCGCGGCGGAGCGCCGTACGACCCGGAGGAGACGCCGCTGGCGCGCACCCGCCGGGCCCGCCGGATGGCCCGCGAATTGGCGCTGATCCACCCCGACGCGCACTGCGAGCTGGACTTCACCAACCCCTTCGAGCTGCTGGTCGCCACCGTGCTGTCGGCGCAGACCACCGACAAGATGGTCAACCGGGTCACCCCCACCCTGTTCGCCAAGTACCCCGACGCCGTGGCCCTGGCCGGCGCCGACCGCGGCGAGCTGGAGGAGATCCTCAAGCCCACCGGTTTCTTCCGGGCCAAGGCCAACTCGGCCCTCGGCCTGGCGCAGGCGCTGGTCGAGCGGTTCGACGGCGAGGTGCCCGGCCGGATGGGCGACCTCGTCACCCTCCCCGGCGTGGGGCGCAAGACGGCCAACGTCGTCCTCGGCAACGCCTTCGGCGTCCCCGGCCTCACCGTCGACACCCACTTCGGCCGGCTGGTGCGCCGTTTCGGCTGGACGGCGGAGGAGGACCCCGTCAAGGTCGAGACCGAGGTCGCCGAGCTGGTGCCGAAGAAGGAGTGGACCGACTTCAGCCACCGGGTGATCTTCCACGGCCGGCGGGTCTGCCACGCCAAGAAGGCGGCCTGCGGGGCGTGCGGTCTGGCCCGCTGGTGCCCGTCCTACGGCATCGGCCCCACCGATCCGGAGGTCGCGCTGAAGCTGGTCAAGACGCCGGCCGCCTCCGACACCGAATGAGCGTCCGCGGGCGGGTGGTCGCCGGTGCGCTGCTGCTGGCGCTGGCCGGCTGCGGCGCCGAGGCGACGGACGACGGTGCCGCGCCGTCCGCGGCCCCGGCCGTGACGAACACCACCGCGGCGTGCCCGGAGCAGCCCGACGAGCCGGCGTCCGGCGGGAACGTGCTCGCCGACGTGACCGTCGACTGTCTCGGGGGCGGGCAGCTCGCCTTCGGCCGGGCGCAGGGGGTGCCCACCGTGGTGAACCTGTGGGCGAGCTGGTGCGGACCGTGCCGGGAGGAGCTGCCTGTGGTGCAGCAGCTGGCCGACGCGGCCGGCGACCGGCTGCGCGTCGTCGGGCTGGTCAGCCAGGACACGAGCGACAACGGGCGGGCCTTCGCCGCCGACGCGGGGGTCACCATGCCCACCGGCGTCGACGCCGACGGCGACCTCGCCATCGAGCAGGGGCTGCGCGGGCTGCCCTACACCTACTTCCTGCGCGCCGACGGCTCCGTCGCCCACCTGCAGCTGCGCCCGGTGACCTCGCTGGAGGAGCTGGAGGGCCTGGTGGCCGAGCACCTGGGGGTGCAGCTGTGAGCGCGGCGGCCGGCGAGGAGCAGCGCCCCGACGGCCTCCCGGCGTACCTGCACCGGCTGCTGGACACCGGCGCCGACCTGCCGCTGCGCCACCGCATGCCCCGCCCGACCGCGACGGCCCGCCGCTCGGCGGTGCTCATCCTCTTCGGCGAGGGCCCGCGCGGCGCCGACGTCCTGCTCATCGAGAAGTCCGCGCACCTGCGCACGCACGCAGGTCAGCCGGCCTTCCCGGGCGGGGGCGCCGACCCCGGCGACGAGTACCCGGTGGGCACGGCGCTGCGGGAGGCCGAGGAGGAGGCCGGCATCGACCCCGACGGGGTGCGGGTGCTGGCCACCCTGCCCGAGCTGTTCCTCGGCCCGTCGGACAACCTCGTCGTGCCGGTGGTCGGCTGGTGGGAGGACCCGCGCGACGTCAGCGTCGGCGACCCCCGGGAGGTGGCCCGCGTGGCGCGGGTGCCGCTGGCGGAGCTGACCGACCCCGCCAACCGGTTCCGGGCCCGCCACCCCTCCGGCTACGTCGGGCCGGCGTTCGGCGTGGCCGGCATGGTCGTGTGGGGGTTCACGGCGGGGCTGCTCGACGCGATCCTCGAGGCCGCCGGCCTGGCCCGGCCGTGGGACCAGTCCGACGTCCGCGAGCTGCCCGTCCTGGGCGTGCGGCGTCCGCAGCTGCCGGGCACGCTCGACGCCGTCGAGGAGGAGGACGCCGCCGCGCCGACGGTCGCCGACCCCGCGCCCGACGGGCCTCCGACGCGTACGGTTCCCCCGCGATGAACGGGAGAAGGACCTTCTCGGCCCCCACCGGTCGCACGCCCGCGGCGGGCTCCTGCAGGAAGGCCGTCGTGGTCGCCGCCGCAGTGGTCCTGCTGGCCGGGTGTGGCGGCGGCGGATCCGGGAGCCCGGCGGCGACGACGTCGGCCGGGCCCGACCTCGGCACCGTGAGCACCGCCCCGGACGGGGTCCAGGAGGTCACCCTGCAGACGCAGGACGACTACGTGTTCACCCCGGCCACCTTCACCGTCGCGCCCGGGCCGGTCCGGCTGACCGTGGTCAACGTCGCCGAGCAGCTGACGCACAACTTCCGGTTCACCCCGGACGCCGGGGCGGAGCCGATCACACCGGAGATCCCGCTGCTGGCCCCGGGGGAGAGCCGCACCATCGAGTTCACCGTGTCCGTCCCCGGTGAGCACCCCTTCGAGTGCAGCTTCCACACCCAGCTCGGGCAGCTCGGCACGATGACGGTGCAGGGCTGACCCGGGTGTCGATCGTCGACGTCGTCCTCATCGTGCTGGCCCTGTCCTTCGGCTTCTCCGGCTTCCGGCAGGGCGTGATCGTCTCCGCGGCGTCCTTCTTCGGCTTCTTCGGCGGCGCGGTGCTCGGCGCCCAGCTGTCCGGACCGGTGACCGAACGGGTCGACGGCTCACCGGTGACCCGCGTGTTCGCCGCGCTGGTCGTCGTGCTGGCCGGTGCGCTGCTCGGGCAGGTGCTGGCCGGTGCGGTCGGCCGGGCGGTACGCCGGCGGGTCACCTGGGAACCGGCCAAGATGGTCGACTCCGTGGCGGGTGCGGTGCTGTCGGCCGCCGCGGTGCTGCTGGTGGCCTGGATGGTGGCCACCCCGCTGGCCACCGCCCCCTTCCCGGAGGTGGCCGGGCAGGTGCGGCAGTCGGCGCTGGTGCAGGCGGTCGACCGCAGCGTGCCCGACAGCGTCCGGGCGGTGTACGACTCGCTGCGGGAGGCGATCGACCGGCGCGGGCTGCCCGACGTCCTCGACCCGCTCACCCCCACCGACGTCCCCGACGTCCCGGCGCCGGACGAGGCGCTGCGCGGCAGCCCGGTGGTGGCCTCCGTGCAGGGGTCGGTCGTGCAGATCAGCGGTGTCGCGCCGTCCTGCGCGCGGCAGATCGACGGCTCCGGGTTCGTCTTCGCCGACGAGCGGGTGATGACCAACGCCCACGTGCTCGCCGGGGTCACCGACCCGGTGGTCGCCGCCGAGGGCGAGGAGTACGACGCGACGCCGGTGTACATCGACGAGGAGACCGACATCGCCGTCCTCGCCGTCCCGGACCTGCCGCAGGTGCCGCTGACCTTCGCCCCGGCCCCGGTCGAGTCCGGCGCGGACGCGATCATCATGGGCTACCCCGGCGGCGGCGGCCTGTTCGTCGGGCCGGCCCGGGTGCGCGACCGCGGCGAGATCAGCGGCCCGGACTTCCGCAACTCCCAGACGGTCGTCCGCGACGTCTACGCCCTCCGCGGCGAGGTGCGCGCGGGCAACTCCGGCGGCCCGCTGTTCGACTCGCAGGGGCACGTGCTCGGCGTCGTGTTCGCCTCGGCCATCGACGACCCGCTCACCGGCTACGCCCTCACCAACGCGCAGGTCGACGGGGCCCGGCAGGCCGGGCTGACGGCGACCGCGGAGGTGCCCACCGGCGCCTGCGAGTAGTCACCTCGCCCAGTCGACCAGCGCCTGGTTGACCGCCTCGGGCGACTCCTCCTGCGGGAAGTGCCCGACGTCGGGGAGCACCCGCCAGTCGTAGGCGCCGGCGACGTAGCGGCCGGAGCCGAGAGCCGACGACGGCAGTACGCAGGGGTCCAGGCCGCCGTGCAGTTGCAGGGTGGGCGCGGTGACCGGGGCGGCCATGCGGCGGGCGTAGCGCCACCCGTCGGGGCGGACCTGGGAGCGGCCGAACCAGCGGAAGTACTCCATCGAGCCGTAGGCGGCCTGGGGGATGCGGGCCGCCGAGCGGTAGCGCTCCACGGCCTGGGCGAAGTCGGCGGTGGAGGTCCAGTCCGGGCCGGCCCACCGGCGCATCAGCTCGGCGACCGGGTCGTCGTCGGCACGGGTGAGCCGGCGTTCGGGCAGCCGCGGCAGCTGGAATCCGAGGACGTGCCGCAGCGCCCGTCGCTGCGCGGGGTCGGTGAGCGACGCGCGCAGCCGCCGGGGGTGGGCCATCGAGAGCACCACCAGCCGGCGGACGCTGCGGGGGTGCAGGGCGGCCGCCGACCAGGCCACCAGCCCGCCCCAGTCGTGCCCGACGAGGACGGCGTCCCGTTCACCCAGCGCGCGCACGAGCGCGGCGACGTCGGAGGCGGCCGTCGGCAGGTCGTAGCCGCGCGGCGGCTTGTCGCTGCCGCCGTATCCGCGCAGGTCGGGGGCGACGGCGTGGAAGCCGGCGGCGGCCAGGGCGGACAGCTGGGCGCGCCAGGTCCACCAGAACTGCGGGAAGCCGTGCAGGAGCAGCACCAGCGGGCCCTCGCCGGCCTCGGCCACGTGCAGCCGGACGCCGTTGGCGGAGACGTCGCGGTGGGTCCAGGGGCCGGGCAGCAGGACGCTGGTGGCGTCGGGCGGCTCCTCGTCGGCGGTGCTCACCGGGCCGGGCGCCGGGGCGCGCCGGTCAGACGGAGTACTGGTCGCTGCCGCGCAGCTGCACCCGGCCGTTGGTCACGGTCGGCACCTCCCGGCGACGCTCGCCCGGGGCCTCGCGGTGGACGACCTCCGGCAGCTCGCGGAGGGTCTCCAGCGTCCGCTCGGGCTTCTCGATCTTCTTGAGCTGCCCGCGCCCGATCACGGCGGCGATCACGGCGAGCAGCACGAAGAACGCCCAGACGATCAGGTAGGAGATCCAGCGCTGGAGGCCGAGCCAGGTGAGGAACTCAGCGATCGTGATGAAGAGGAAGACCGTGGAGACGGCCAGCAGGACACCGGCCGCGCCGAACGCGCCGGCGCCGATGCCGGCCTTCTTCGCCGACCGCCCCATCTCGGCCTTGGCGAGCTCGATCTCGCTGCGGATCAGCGTCGACATGTCCGCCATGGCGCTCTGCACGAGCACCCCGATGGAGGGGTCCTCCGCGCCGGCGGGCCGGCCCTGGGACGGGGTCGACTGTGCGCTGTGGGCCACGGGGGGCACCTCCTGGACTGGGGCGGACGTCCCCGCGTGCACGCGGGGCTGGGGGAATCGTGCCCCATGATCGCCGGGCGCGCGTCCTCGCGTCCCCCGACCGGGTCGCCGGGGAGGGGGAGCCCCTCCCCGGCGCGGCCCCCTGCAGGGTCCCGCCGCGAGCGTGCGAGCGGTGGGGGCAGGGGGCGCGCCTTGGCTTCTGGCCCCCTGCAGGGTCCCGCCGTGAGCGTGCGAGCGGTGGGGGCAGGGGGCGCGCCTTGGCTTCTGGCCCCCTGCAGGGTCCCGCCGGGAGCGTGCGAGCGGTCGGGGCAGGGGGCGCGCCTTGGCTTCTGGCCCCCTGCAGGGTCCCGCCGGGAGCATGCGAGCGGTGGGGGGCAGGGGGTCCTTTCTCAGTCCTCCGAGGGCGACGCGGGCAGCTTGTCCTTGATCAGGTTCATCACCGACGAGTCGGTGAGCGTGGTGACGTCCCCGAGCTCCCGGTTCTCGGCGACGTCGCGAAGCAGCCGGCGCATGATCTTGCCGGAGCGGGTCTTGGGCAGCTCCTGCACGACCATGATCTGGCGGGGCTTGGCGATCGGGCCGATGTCCTTGGCCACGTGGGTGCGCAGGGTCTGCACCAGGTCGTCGCCGGAGTCCTCCGCGCTGCCGCGCAGGATGACGAAGGCGACGATGCCCTGCCCCGTCGTCGGGTCGCTGGCGCCGACGACCGCCGCCTCGGCCACCGCCGGGTGCGCGACCAGCGAGGACTCGACCTCGGTGGTGGAGATGCGGTGCCCGGAGACGTTCATGACGTCGTCCACCCGGCCCAGCAGCCAGATGTCACCGTCAGCGTCCTTCTTGGCGCCGTCCCCGGCGAAGTAGACGTCCTTGCCGAAGCGCGACCAGTAGGTGTCGACGTAGCGGTCGTCGTCGCCCCAGATGGTGCGCAGCATCGCCGGCCACGGCTCGGTGAGCACCAGCAGGCCGGTGGTGTCGTCGCCGAGCTCGTTGCCCTCGTCGTCGACGACCTTCGCCGAGATGCCCGGGAACGGGGTCTGCGCCGAGCCGGGCTTGAGGTTCGTGACGCCGGGCAGCGGGGTGATCATGTGGGCCCCGGTCTCGGTCTGCCACCAGGTGTCCATGATCGGGCAGCGGCCGCCCCCGATGTGCTCGTGGTACCAGAGCCACGCCTCGGGGTTGATCGGCTCACCGACCGAGCCGAGCACGCGCAGGCTGGTGAGGTCGAAGCCGGCGGGGATGTCCTCGCCCCACTTCATGAACGTGCGGATCACCGTGGGCGCGGTGTACAGGATCGTGACGCCGTACTTCTGGATGAGCTCGAACCAGCGGCCGCGGTGCGGCGTCTCCGGCGTCCCCTCGTACATGACGCTCGTCGCCCGGTTGGCCAGCGGCCCGTAGACGATGTAGCTGTGGCCGGTGACCCAGCCGACGTCGGCGGCGGTCCAGTAGACGTCGGTGTCGGGCTTGAGGTCGAAGGTGGCCCAGTGGGTGTAGGCGACCTGGGTCAGGTAGCCGCCGCTGGTGTGCAGGATCCCCTTGGGCTTCGCCGTCGTCCCCGACGTGTACATGATGTAGAGCGGGTGCTCGGCGTCGAAGGACTCCGGGGTGTGCTCGGCCGACTGCCGCTCGACGACGTCGTGCCACCACAGGTCGCGGCCCTCGGTCCACTCGACGTCCTGCTCCGTGCGCCTGACCACCAGGACGTTGCGCACCGCGCCGCCCCGGCCGACCGCGTCGTCGACCGCGGGCTTGAGGGCGCTGGGGGCGCCGCGGCGGTAGCCGCCGTCGGCGGTGATGACGAGGACGGCGCCGGAGTCGTCGAGCCGGCTGGCCAGCGCGTCGGCGGAGAACCCGCCGAACACCACCATGTGGACGGCGCCGATGCGGGCGCAGGCCAGCATCGCGATCACCGTCTCGGGGATCATCGGCATGTAGATGGCCACCCGGTCGCCGGCCTGGACGCCGAGCTCGACGAGGGCGTTGGCCGCCTTGCAGACCTCGTCCTTCAGCTGGGCGTAGGTGATGGTGCGGGTGTCGCCGGGCTCGCCCTCCCAGTGGTAGGCGACCTGCTCACCGTGGCCGGCCTCGACGTGCCGGTCCACGCAGTTGTAGGCGACGTTGAGCTTGCCGCCGACGAACCACTTCGCGAAGGGCGGGTTGGTCCAGTCGAGGACCTCGTCCCACTTCTGCGTCCAGGTCAGGCGCTCGGCCTGCGTCGCCCAGAACGCCAGCCGGTCCCGCGACGCCTCCTCGTAGACGTCGGGACCCACGTTGGCCTGCGCGGCCAGCGCCTCCGGCGCCGGGAACCGGCGGCCCTCCACCTCGGTCGTCTCGCTCATGCGGCTCCTCCCGGTCTCGGCCGTCGTCCCGGGGACGACGGAACGTGCTCCCCGCCACACCGTATGGCGCCCGGGCGCCCCGCGTCTGCCCCGGATGGCGTGCTCGGGCGAGACTGCCCCGGTGACCGCGGACGCGCAGGTGGAGGTGGCCGCCCGGGTGCCCGGGGCGGCCGCGCTCGGCCTGCTCGTGCCGCCATCGGCCCGCCCGCTGCCCGCCGTCCGGCTGGCCGACCCGGGGTGGACGGCGTCCCGCCTGGCGGAGCTGGGCGAGCGGTACGGCAGCGCGGACCGGCGGGTGCTCGCGACGGTCTGGTGGTACTCCGCGTCGTCGGTGCTGCTGACGCCGTCGCTGGCCGGCCTGCTGACCGGGCGCCCGCTGTCGGCGCGGCTCTCCGACACGACCCTGGCCGAGCTGTCCGGCGGGGTCCTGGTGGCGGCGACCGCGGCGGCCGGGGGAGCCGACCTCGCCGGCGAGCTGCGCGGTTCGCTGGCGGAGGTGGTGGCCGCCGTGGCCGAGGCGGGCCGGATGCGGCCGCGCCCGCTGTGGGCGATCGCCGCCGACTCGCTGGCCGGCCGGCTGCTGGCGCTGGGCCGCGCGCTGGACGACGTCCCGCGGGCCACCGCGCTGGCCGGCGACCTGGCGGCCGCGGTGGGACCGCCGCTGCCGGTGCCGGGCTACGTCGACGTCGAGGGGGTCCGCTTCGTGCGGCGGGTGTCGTGCTGCCTGCTCTACCGGCTGCCCACCCAACCGCTGTGCACCTCCTGCCCGCGGCGGCCGGCGGCGCACCGGGAGGTGCTGCTGGCCGACACCGCGGCGCGGATGCGCTGACCGCTAGCCGCCCAGCCGCTCCTCCACCGCCCGCCGGAGGTCCTCGGTGCCCTCGCCGGTGAGGGCGGACACCGGGACCGCGTCCGGATGGGCCACCTGCAGCGCCGCCACCCACTCCGGCGGGGCGACGTCGACCTTGTTGAGGGCCAGCAGTTCGGGCTTGTCGCGGGCGCCGATCTCGTAGAGCACGCCACGGACCGTCGTCACCTGCGCCATGGCGTCGGGGGCGGAGGCGTCCACGACGTGCAGCACCAGGTCGGCGTCGGTCACCTCCTCCAGCGTGGAGCGGAAGGCGTCGACCAGCTGGTGCGGCAGGTGGCGGACGAAGCCGACGGTGTCGGTGAGGGTGTATTCGCGGCCGCTGGGGGTGCGGGTTCGGCGGACCGTGGGGTCCAGCGTGGCGAACAGCGCGTCCTGGACCAGGACGTCGGCTCCGGCCAGCCGGTTCATCAGCGCGGACTTCCCGGCGTTGGTGTAGCCGGTCAGCGCCACCGCGGGCACCCGGTTCCGGCGGCGCCGCAGCCGGGTGCGCTGGCGGCGCCGGGCGGTCTCCTGCACCTGCCGGCGCAGCAGTGTGATCCGGCGGCGCAGGTGGCGCCGTTGGCTCTCCAGCCGCATCTCGCCGGGTCCGCGGACGCCGGTGCCTGCGCCGCCCGCCGTGCGGCCGCCGCCGATCCGGGACAGCTCCGTGCCGTGCCCGGTGAGCCGGGGCAGCTGGTAGGCCAGCTGGGCCAGCTCGACCTGCGCCTTGCCCTCACTGCTGCGCGCGTGCTGGGCGAAGATGTCGAGGATCAGCGCCGTCCGGTCGACCACGCGCGCGTCCAGCCGTTCCTCGAGGTTGCGGACCTGGGCGGGGGACAGGTCGCCGTCGGCGATCACCAGCGCGGCCTGCTGCTCGCGCACGAGCTCGGCGAGCTCGCCCACCTTGCCGGCGCCCAGGTAGGTCGCCGGGTCGGGCCGGTCGCGGGCCTGGACCATCCGGCTGACGACGGCCACCCCGTCGGTCTCGGCCAGCCGCGCCAGCTCGTCGAGCGGGTCGCCCGAGCCGCCTGCGCCGTCACCGCCGGCCCGCAGGCCGAGGAGGACCGCACGGGGGCTGTCCGCATCACCGTCGGGGGGCGCCTGTGCGCCCAACAGCCACGTCCCTGGCACGTCCGCCTCCCGGGCCCGGGCCGCCGGCCCGGGGTCGGCGCCGGAAGAGGTGGGGCCGTCCTGGCCCGGTGCCCCGCGGGGCGCGCTCCGGCCCCTCCAGCGTCGCCGACGGAGCGCGCCCCTGCCACCCCGCGCTCAGGGCAGGAACAGCATCGTGTCGCCGTACTCGTGCCACAGGTAGCCGCCGTCGACCGCGTGGGCGTATGCGCGGTCGACGAGGTCCCGCCCGGCCACCGCCTCGAGCAGCAGCAGGTGGCTGGCGTCGGGCGCGTGCAGGCCGGTCACCAGGCCGTCGACCACACGCGCCGGGCGGTCGGGGCCCAGGACGAGGTCGGTCCAGCCGGCGGCCGGGCGGGGAACGCCGTCCTCCCCGGTCGCGGACTCCAGCGCGCGGGTGACAGTGGTGCCGACGGCGACCACCCGCTGCCCGGCCGCGCGGGTGCTCTCCACCAGTCGGGCCGTCGCCGGCGGCACCCGGAACCGCTCGGGCGCCGGCGGCTCGTGCAGCTCCGGGCTGGAGACGCCGGCGTGCAGGACCACCGGGGCGACGACGATCCCGCGCGCCACGAGCCGCACGAGCAGCCGCTCGGTGAACGGCCGGCCCGCGCTGGCGTTCTCCGCGCTGCCCGGCTCGGTGGCGTAGACGTTCTGCGTGTCGGACAGGGACGGCGCGGCGGTGAGGTAGCCGTAGCGGATCGGCTGCCCGTGGCGGCGCAGGTGGTCGGCGACCGGGACCGGCGGGTCGGGGCGGGCCCGCCACAGCCGGGAGGCCCGGGCCGGGTCGGGGAAGCCCGCGAGCAGCCGAAGGCGGACGCCGCCGGGCAGGCCCAGCACGGTGCCGGGCTCCACGCCGCGGTCGGGGCCGTCGTTGCCGGGGCGGCGCACCTCGACCACCCAGTCGCCGTCGTCCAGCGTCGTCGAGACGTGCAGCGGGGTGCTGGTGCCGTCGGCCCGCCGGGCGTCCAGGCGGGCGGGCAACGTCGCGGAGGTGTTGACCACGAGCAGGTCGCCGGGCTCCAGGTGCTCGGGCAGGTCGCGGAAGGTGGCGTCGCGCAGCCCGTCGGGGCGGACCACCATCAGCCGGACGCCGTCCCGGGCGAGCCCGCGGTGCTCGGGCGGGGCGGTCGCCTCCCGGCCCATCGCCACCGCGGTCACCGGGTCACCTCCAGCCGGACGGGGAGGTCGGCGGCGCGGTAGCGGCCGCTGGGGAGGTCGCCGTCGACCAGCGTCAGCAGCGCCGGGACGACGGACTCCGGGCCGGGCAGGCCCGTGGCGTCGGGGTCGGCCGCGTGGTGCATGTCGGTGGCCATGTCGCCGGGGTCGACGGCGTACAGGCGCAGGCCGGGGTGCTCGACGGCGAGGACGGCGGTCAGCTGGTCGAGCGCGGCCTTGCTGGCGCCGTACCCGCCCCAGCCCTCGTAGGCCTCGACGGCGGCGTCGCTGCTGATGTCGAGCACCCGCCCGCCGGCCCGCTCGAGCGCCGGCAGCACCGCCTGCAGCAGGGCCAGCGGGGCGACGGTGTTGACCGCCAGCACCCGCTCGAGGGCCGTGGCCGGCAGGTCGGCCAGACGGGGCAGCGGGGTGGGGCCGAGCTCGCTGGCGTTGTTGACCAGCAGGTCCAGGCGGCCGGGGACGGCGGCGGCGAGTGCGGCCCGGTGGCCGGGGTCGGCGACGTCGCCGGCGATCGCCGTGACGAGGTCGGGGCGGGGGAGCGCGGCGACGGTGGCGGCGAGGCGGTGGGGGTCCCGGGCATCGACGACCAGCCGCCACCCGCGCCGGTTCAGGGCCTCGGCGAGGGCAGCGCCGAGGCCGCGGGACGCTCCGGTGACGAGTGCGGTCGGTGTGCTCATGGAGCTACCGTCGGAGTTGAAGTCAACTTGAGGTCAAGGGGTTCGAGCCGGCTCGAGGAGAGGAGCCCGCCGTGGCGGACGAGCTGACCATCGGCGAGGTCGCGCAGCGGTCGGGGGTGGCCGCGTCGGCGCTGCGCTACTACGAGGCGCAGGGCCTGGTCGCGGCGTCCCGGACCGCCGGGGGTGCCCGGCGCTTCCCGCGCAGCGTGCTCCGCCGGCTGGCGTTCATCCGGGCGGCGCAGAACGTCGGGCTGACGCTGCCGGAGATCCGGGCCGCGCTGGCCACCCTGCCCGAGGGGCGGACGCCGTCGGCGCGGGACTGGGCGCGACTGTCGCAGGGTTGGCGGGACCGGCTGGACGAGCAGATCGCCGCGCTGGTCCAGCTGCGGGACGGGCTGGCGTCGTGCATCGGCTGCGGCTGTCTGTCGCTGACCCGGTGCGCGCTGTCCAACCCCGGCGACGTCGCGGGCGGGGAGGGCCCGGGGGCGCGGTGGCTGTCCCCGGCCCTGCGACGGGTGCCGCCCACCTCCAACGCCGGGTGACCACGGGGACCGACGCGGGGTGACGGCCCGCACCACCTCGCCTCCGGCGCGGGGGCGGGAGATGATCGGCGGACCGCCGTCGACGAGGGGAGCGACCCATGCCGGTCATGCCCGCCGCGTTCATCGGCCACGGCAACCCGATGAACGCCCTCGAGGAGAACCGCTACACCCAGGCGTGGCGGGCGTTCGGGCAGTCGGTGCCCCGCCCGCGGGCCATCCTGGTCGTCTCGGCCCACTGGTACGTGCACGCCACCGCCGTCACGGCGATGCCCCGGCCGCGCACGATCCACGACTTCTTCGGCTTCCCCCGCGAGCTGTTCGACGTCAGCTACGAGCCGCCGGGCCTGCCCGAACTGCACGAGGAGATCTCCGACGTCGTCCACCCGACGTGGATCGGCGCCGACCTCGACAGCTGGGGCATCGACCACGGCACCTGGTCGGTGCTGCGGCACGCCTTCCCCGACGCCGACATCCCGGTCGTGCAGCTGTCGATCAACGCGCTCAAGCCGTTCGACTACCACCTGCAGCTGGGCGCCTCCCTGGCCCCGCTGCGGGAGGACGGCGTGCTGGTGATCGGCAGCGGCAACGTCGTCCACAACCTCGGCGGGGTCAGCCGCGCGCTGCCCGACGCCGGGTTCGACTGGGCGCGCCGCTTCGACGAGCAGGCCCGCGAGCTCATGCAGCTCGAGCCCACGGAGGTGGGCAAGCTCGACGGGCACCGCGACTACGACCTCGCCGTCCCGACGCCGGACCACTTCCTGCCGCTGCTCTACGTCGCCGGCGTGGCCGGGGCGACCGGCACGACCGCCGACGTGCTGGTCGACGGCTACGCCTACGGGTCGCTGTCGATGACCGCCTACACCGTGGGCATGACCCCGCCCGTGGTCGACGGCGCCGGTTTCGCCGCGCCGCTGCCCGAGGAGCCACCCGCCGACGGCGCCAACATCTGAGTGGAGGCGACGGTGGGGCCCGACGACGCCAGCCACCACGTCCCCGTGACCTACGACCACTGCGCACACGTCACCGGCCCCTTCTTCCACGGGACGAGGTCCGCGCTCCAGGTCGGCGACGAGCTGGTGCCCGGCCGCGGCTCCAACTTCCATGCGGGGCGGGTGTCGAGCAACGTCTACTTCACCGCGCTCGTGGACACCGCCGTCTGGGGCGCGGAGCTCGCGACGGCGCTGGCCGGGAGCGGGGAGCGGGAACGCATCTACGTCGTGGAGCCACTGGGGCCCTTCGAGGACGACCCGAACGTGACGGACAAGCGGTTCCCGGGTAACCCGACGCAGTCCTACCGCACCCGCCACCCGCTGCGCGTCGTCGGCGAGGTGGAGAGGTGGCAGGGGCACGACCCCGACGTCCTGAAGGGGATGCTCGACCACCTCGCCCTGCTGCGCGAGCAGGGGCTGGACGTCATCGAGGACTGACCCCCGGCCGTCAGCGCCGCGGGCTGAGCTCCGCGGCCAGCGTCACGACCTCCCCGACCACCCAGACCGCGGGCGGGCGGATGCCCTCGTCGGCCAGCGTGCGGGCCAGCCCGGCCAGTGTGGTGCGCACCGTCCGCTGCGTGGGGGTCGACCCGTCGGCGACGACGGCCACCGGGGTGTCGGGGGCGCGGCCGTGCTCGACGAGGGCCGCGGCGATGGCCGGGGCGGTGTCGACGCCCATGAGCACGACCAGGGTGCCCTGCAGCCGGGCCAGCGCCGTCCAGTCGGTCAGCGACGACGGGTGCCCCGGGGGCACGTGCCCGGAGACGACGACGAACTCGTGGGTGAGCCCGCGGTGGGTCACCGGGATGCCGGCCAGCGCCGGGACCCCGATCGCCGAGGTCACCCCGGGCACCACCTCGACCGGCACGCCCGCGGCCGCGCACGCCGCCAGCTCCTCCATCCCGCGGCCGAAGACGAACGGGTCCCCGCCCTTGAGCCGCACCACCCGCTTCCCGGCCCGCGCGTGCTCCACCAGCAGCGCGTTGATCTGCTCCTGCGCCATGTACCGGCCGCGGGGCAGCTTGGAGGCGTCGATGACCTCGACGTCCGGCGGCAGCGAGGCCAGCAGCGACTGCGGCGCCAGGTGGTCGGCCACCACGACGTCGGCCTGCGAGACCGCCTGCTGGCCGCGGACGGTGATCAGCCCCGGGTCGCCGGGCCCGCCGCCGACGAGGACGACGGTGCCGGGGCGCCCCTGCGGGGTGGCGCGGGCGGCGCGGTCGCGGATGCTGCCGTCGGTGAGCCCGGCGACCACCGCGTCGCGGACGCCGACCGCCCGCTGCGGGTCACCACCGCCGTGGACGCCGACGACGAGGTCGCCCTGCCGGCCGACGGCGGGGGTCCAGACGCTGGACGCGGCGCGGTCGTCGGCGCGCGCGCAGAACAGCCGGGCCCGCTCGGCCTCCTCGGCGACGGCGGCGTTGACCGCGGGGTCGTCGGTGGCGGCGACCGCGTACCAGGCGCCGTCGAGGTCGCCGTGCTGGTAGCCGCGGCGCACCCAGGTCACCGCCCCGGGGCCGACCAGGGCCTCCAGGGCCGGGGTGACCTCCGGGCTGACGACGGTGACCAGCGCGCGGGCCTCCAGCAGCCCGGCCACGCGGCGGTGGGCGACCTGGCCCCCGCCGACGACGACCACCCGCCGGTCCAGCAGCCGCAGCCCGACCGGGTAGACGACCCCGCTGGCGGGGTCGACCGGTGTGGCGTTCATGCGTCCTTCCCGGTGACGCCGGCGGAGTCGAACGTGGCGACGTCGCGCAGCGCCCGGGCCGCGCTCGCGACCAGCGGCAGCGCCAGCAGCGCGCCGGTGCCCTCGCCGAGCCGCAGGTCCAGGCCCAGCAGCGGGCGCAGGCCCAGGGCGCGCAGCGCGAGGCCGTGCCCCGGCTCGGCGGAGGTGTGCCCCGCCAGCGCGTGCTCCAGGGCGGTCGGGCACAGCGCCGCGGCGACGAGCGCGGCGGACCCCGCGATGACCCCGTCGAGCAGCACGGGCACGCGGGCCGCCGCGGCGCCCAGGACGAAGCCGGCCAGCGCGGCGTGCTCCAGACCGCCCACCTCGGCCAGGGCGGCCAGCGCCGCCTCCGGCGTGGTGGGCCGCTCGGGGACGCGGGCCACCGCACGGGTGACCACCTCGACCTTGCGGGCCAGAGTGCGGTCGTCGACGCCGGTGCCGCGGCCGGTGGCCTCGGCGGGGCTCGCGCCGGTGAAGGCGCAGACCAGCGCCGCGGACGCGGTGGTGTTGGTGATCCCCATGTCGCCGGTGACGAGGCTGGCGTGGTCGGCGGCGAGCGCGGTCGCCACCTCGATGCCGGCCTCGACCGCGCGGCGCGCCTCGTCGACGGTCATCGCCGGGCCGGTGGCGAGGTCGGCGGTGCCGGGGCGCACCGTGCGCGCGAGCAGCGCGGGGCCGGGCTCGACCGCGTACGAGGTGGCCACCCCGACGTCCACCACGACGACGTCGGCGCCGAGCTGCGCGGCGAACGCGTTGACCACCGCGCCGCCGCGGGCGAGGTTGGCCACCATCTGCGCGGTGACCTCCTGCGGCCACGGCGTGACCCCCTGGGCGTGCACCCCGTGGTCCGCGGCGAACACCGCGACCGCGGCGGGCACCGGCAGCGGCGGGGGGCAGGCGCCCGCGGTGCCCGACAGCTGCGCGGCGACGTCCTCCAGGACGCCCAGCGAGCCCGGCGGCTTGGTCATCCGGTCCAGCCGGTCCCGGGCGGCGCGCTCGGCCTCGGCGTCGCGGGGGGCGACCGCGGCGATCGTGTCCCCCAGCAGGGTGCCGGCGAACGGGGTCGGGTCGGTGCTCAGCGGATCTCCTCGGGCTGGCGGGGCTGGCCCCGCGGCGTCGGTGGCGCGGGAGGGATCCCCTCCAGGATCGCAGCGAGGTCCGCGGTGAACGCACGCGAGGTCGCCGGGTCGCGGACGGCGACCCGCAGGTGGTCGGCGGACAGGCCCGGGAAGGTGTCCCCGCGGCGCACCGCCCAGCCCCGTTGCCGCAGCTCCGACCGCACCTGCTCCCCGCCGGGCACCCGCAGCAGCACGAACGACGACCGCGGCGTGCCGAGCACCTCCACCCCGGGCGGCAGGGCCTGCAGCAGCACCTCCCGGTGATCGATGAGGTGGTGCGCCGCGGCGGTCGCCTCCGCCCGGGCCGTGGGCGTGGTGCAGGCGGTGAGCGCGGCCAGCGCGGGGGAGGAGACCGGCCAGTGCGGCTGGTGCGCGGCGAGCGCGGCCACCAGGTCCGGAGACCCCAGCGCGTAGCCGACCCGCAGCCCGGCCAGCCCCCACGTCTTGGTCAGGCTGCGCACCACGAGCAGCCCCGGCAGGTCGCGGCGGCCGGCCAGCGAGGCGGGCTCCCCGGGCACGGTGTCGGCGAACGCCTCGTCGACCAGCAGCACACGCCCGGGCCGCGCCAGCGCGGCGACGTCGTCCCGCGGGTGCAGCACCGAGGTGGGGTTGGTCGGGTTGCCGAGGACGACCAGGTCGGCGTCCTCCGGCACGGCGGCCGGGTCGAGCCGGTACCGCGGAGCCGCCAGGAGCAGCCGCTGGACCGGGTGGCCGGCGGCCCGCAGCGCCGCCTCCGGCTCGGTGAACGACGGGTGGACGACGACCGCGCGCCGCGGTCGCAGGGCCCGCGCCACCAGCGTGAACACCTCGGCGGCGCCCGCGGCGAGCAGCACCTCCGCGGAGGGGCGGCCGTGCGCGGCGGCGACCGCGGCACGGGCCGGGCCGGCGTCCGGGTAGGCGGCGGCGTCCTCCAGCGCGGCCTGCAGGACGGCGCGCAGCCACGGCGGCGGGGTGCCCGCACGGACGTTGACGGCGAGGTCGGTCAGGCCGGGCGCGAGCTCGGCGTCCCCGTGGTGCTGCAGGTCGGTCATGCGGCCACCGCCACGGTCACCCTCCCGACCACCGTCCGGCCCACCAGCAGGGTGCCGCCGCCGAGCAGCGCCGCGGCCTCCGCGACCGACGCCGTCCCCACCGCGGCCGCCACCCGCGGGGACGGGGCGGGGACGGGGACGGCGGCCAGCGCGGCCGCCGGGTGCCCGGTCAGCGGCCAGCCGCGGGCGGCCGCGGCGGCCCGCATCCCCGGCTCCGCGGCGCGCGCGTCGAGCGTGGCCAGCCGGACGCCGTCGGCCCCGGCCGGCAGGACGGCGTCCACCGCGGCCAGCACCTCCGCCGCGCTCACCCCCGGCCGCGCCCCCACCCCGACGATCACGGGGCCACCCCCTCGGGGAGTGCGGCGAGCAGCTCGTCGGCGTCCCGCGGCAGGGCGCCGTCGGGCAGCAGGCCCAGCGTCCGCAGGCGGGCGCCGACGGCCAGCGCCCACGGGCGGTCCAGGCGGGCCCGGGCGAGCAGCGCGTCGTCGGCGAGCAGCTCCGTGGGCGCGCCCTGCACCACGGTGCGGTCGACGACGACGGCCACGTCGTCGGCCCAGCGCAGCGCGAGGTCCACGTCGTGGGTGCTCATGACGACGGTGGAGCCGGCGGCGCCCAGCCGCTCCAGCGCCCGCAGCGCCTCGGTGACCGCCGAGGGGTCCAGCCCCGCGGTCGGCTCGTCGAGCAGCAGCACGCAGGGCCGCATCGCCACCGCGCCGGCGATGGCCACCCGCTTGCGCTCGCCGTAGGAGAGCTGGTGGGTCGGGCGCCCGGCCAGGCCGGTCACGCCCAGCAGGTCGAGGGCCTCGGCGACACGGGCCCGGACGGCGTCCTCCGGCAGGCCCAGGTTGAGCGGGCCGAAGGAGACGTCCTGGGCGACCGAGGCGCTGAACAGCTGGTCGTCGGGGTCCTGCAGGACCAGCTGCACCTCCTGCCGGTGCGCCCGCAGCCCGCGGCGGGTGTACCGCAGCCGCTCCCCGTCGAGCGCGACCGTGCCGGCGGTGGGCTCGAGGGCGCCGGACAGGCAGCGCAGCAGCGTGGTCTTGCCGGACCCGTTGGCGCCCAGCAGCGCCAGGCGCCGTCCGGCGGGGACGGTGAGGGCGGCGCCGTCGAGCACCCGCCGGCCCCGCTCGTAGCCGGCGACCAGGCCCTCGGCGGTCAGCGTGCGGTGGCTCACGCGAGCAGCCCCACGGCCACCAGCGCCGCCAGCCCGGCGGCGGTCGTGGCGAGGAACGGCCGGGACGACGGCAGCGCCTCGGGCAGCACCTGCAGCCCGGTCTCCATCCCGCGACCGGCCAGGCCCTCCTGCAGCCGGCGGGCGCGGTCCCAGGAGCGGGTGAGGACGGCGGCCGCGAGCACCGCCGAGGAGCGGTAGGAGCGGCGCACCGACGAGTGACCCATGCGGGCGGTCTGCGCCTCGCGGACGGCGGTCAGGCTGGTCAGCAGCACGAACAGCAGCCGGTAGGTGACCGCGGCGACCTCCACGACCGCGGCCGGCACCCGCAGGCGGCGCAGCGCCGGCAGCAGGTCCGACACCGGCGTGGTGGTGGCCAGCAGGAGCACCGCGGCGCTGCCGGCCAGCGCGTGCCCGGCCAGCGCGCCGGCCCGCGCCGCGGCGTCGGGCGCCCAGCCCAGCCCAGCGTCGCCGACGGAGACCACCGAGGTCAGGGCGCCGACGGCGACGAAGCCCAGCGGCCAGCGCACCACGCGGCCGAACGTGCGGGCGGGGACCCGGGCGGGACCGAGGGCGAGGACGACGGCGGTGAGGCCGACCAGGAGGCTGCCCGGCCACGCCGGCAGGACCAGCGCGCAGACCACCAGCCCGAGCGACAGCAGCAGCTTGTCGCCGGGGGCCCGGCGGCGCCAGGCGCTGGCCCAGGCGGCGTCGTCGATCGCCAGGGAGCTCACGGGCGCGGTGCCTCCGGCGCGTCGGCCCGGGCGGCCTCGACCGCGGGGGTGCTCGTCGCCGCCCCGGCCGCGGGGCTGCTCGTCGCCGCCCCGGCCGCCGCGAGGGCCTCCCGCAGGGCCCGCCGGTTGCGCAGCCGGCCCAGCACGTAGCCGAGCACCCCGGCGCCCGCGGCGGCCTGCAGGGCGAACAGCCCGGACTCGACCTCCGCGGAGCCGGCGGAGAACACCGAGTCGAACCACGGCGTGTAGCCGGACTCCTCGATCAGCTCGGTGGCCTGCCCGTCCGTGCCGCCGAACTCGGCGCTGCCCGCGTGCAGCAGCAGCGGGACGGCGACGAGCACGACGACGCCCAGGACGAGCAGGGCGGTGACCAGGTGGCGGCGGTTCATCGCGCGCCCTCCTCGTCGACCGCGGCCGCCGGGCGGGGGAGGACCCCCAGCCGTTGCAGCTCCGGGCGGGCGTTGACCGTGAGCACCCGGAACAGCAGCACCCCGACCAGGCCCTCGGCCAGCGCCAGCGGCACCTGGGTGACGGCGAAGACGCCGAGGAACTTCGCGGCGGCGCCGGCGAAGCCGCTCTGCGCGTCGGGGAAGGCCAGCGCCAGCTGCAGCGACGTCGTCACGTAGGTGGCGAGGTCGGCCACCGCCATGCCGGCGAAGACCCCCGGCAGCAGCCCACCGCCCAGCCGGCGGGTCAGCCGGTAGGCGCCGTAACCGGCCCACGGGCCGACCACCGCCATCGAGAAGGCGTTGGCGCCCAGCGTCGTGAGCCCGCCGTGGGCCAGCAGCAGGGCCTGGAACAGCAGGACGACGGTGCCCAGCAGGGCCATCACGGGTGGTCGGAACAGGATCGCGCCCAGCCCCGTGCCGGTCGGGTGGCTCGAGCTCCCGGTGACCGACGGCAGCTTGATCGCGCTGAGCACGAAGGTGAACGCCCCCGCGGCGCCGAGCAGCAGGGTCGACTCCGGGTTCTCGCGCACCTCCTTGACCACCGCCCGCGCGCCGTGGACGACGAAGGGGGCGGCGGCCACCGTCCAGCCGATCGCGTGCGCCGGTGGCAGGAAACCCTCAGCGATGTGCACGTCGCGCCCCCTCTGAGACGGTCGCCGCGCAGGCGGCCACGAAACGCCCGGCCACGGCCGGGGACCCGGCCCAGTTCAGGTGCAGGTAGCTCGCGTGCACGCCGCCGGAGACGAAGCCCTCCGGAGCGGCGCCCGCCCACCGCCAGGCCGGCGCCGCGCCCGCGGCCGGGGTCGCGACGGTGCGGTGGAACTCGTGCCCGCGCACCCGGGTGCCCGCCGGGGCCAGCACGGAGTCGGTGAGCGCCACCGCGGCGCGGTAGCCGAGGGTCAGCCCCGGGGTCATCGCCGCGTCGGTGTCCAGGACGCCGCACATCGGCAGCCCGTCGAGGCTGCGGGCCAGGTACAGCAGCCCGGCGCACTCGGCGGCGACCGGTCCTCCGCGGGCGGCGAGCGCGGCGACGTCGTCCCGCAGCGCGGTGTTGGCCGACAGGTCCGCGGCGTGCACCTCGGGGAAGCCGCCCCCGACCACCAGCCCCGCGGTGCCCGCCGGCAGCCGCTCGTCGCGCAGGGGGTCGACGGTCACCACCTCGGCGCCGGCGGCGGCGAGGAGCTCGGCGTTCTCCGCGTACCCGAAGGTGAAGGCCGCGCCACCGGCGACGGCGATCCGCGGCCGGCCGGGCACCGGGGCGACCTCCGCGGCGGGGTCCCACGGGTCGGCGTCCAGCGGCGGGGCCGACCGCGCCAGGCGCAGCACGGCGTCCAGGTCGACGGCCGCGGCGACCGCCTCGCCCAGCGCGCCGACCGTGGCCAGGGCCTCCGCCGAGCGCTCGGCCGCCGGAACCAGGCCGAGGTGCCGGGACGGCGTGGCCAGCGCGTCCAGCCGACGGATCGCCCCGAGCACCGGTACCCCGGAGGCGCCGAGTGCGTCGCGCAGGATCTGCTCGTGCCGGTCGCTGCCGACCCGGTTGAGCACCACGCCGCCCAGGCGCACCGTCGGGTCGAACGTGGCGAACCCGTGCACCAGCGCGGCGACGGACTGCGCCTGCGCCGAGGCGTCGACGACGAGCACGACCGGTGCCCGCAGCAGCCGGGCGACGTGCGCGGTGGAGGCGAACCCCGGCTCGACCGAGGGGTGGGTGGCGCCGTCGAACAGGCCCATGACCCCCTCGACCACGGCCACGTCGGCTCCGCGCGCCCCGTACAGGAACAGCGGCACCACCCGTTCCTCGCCGACCAGCACCGGGTCGAGGTTGCGGCCGGGGCGGCCGGCGGCGAGGGCGTGGTAGCCGGGGTCGATGTAGTCGGGGCCGACCTTGTGCGGCGAGACCGACAGGCCGCGGGCGGTGAGGGCGGCGGCGAGGCCCGTGGCGACCGACGTCTTGCCGGAGTTGCTGGCCGGCGCGGCGACGACGACGCGAGCGAGGCTCACCACTCGATCCCCCGCTGGCCCTTCTGGCCGGCGTCCATCGGGTGCTTGACCTTGGTCATCTCCACGACCAGGTCGGCGGCCTCGACCAGCGCCGCCGGGGCGTTCCGCCCGGTCACCACCACGTGCTGGGTGCCGGGGCGCTCGCGCAGCGTCCGCACCACGTCGTCGACGTCCACCCAGCCCCACGCCAGCGGGTAGGTGAACTCGTCGAGCACGTAGAACCGGTGCGCCTCGGCGGCGAGGTCGCGCTTGATCTGCGCCCAGCCCTCGGCGGCGTCGGCGGCGTGGTCGACCTCGGTGCCCTGCCGGCGCGACCAGCTCCAGCCCGAGCCCATCTTGTGCCAGACCACCGGGCCGCCCTCGCCGGTCTGCTCGTGCAGCCGGCCCAGCGCGGTGAGCGCGTTCTCCTCGCCCACCTTCCACTTGGCGCTCTTGACGAACTGGTAGACCGCGATCGGCCAGCCCTGGTTCCACGCCCGCATCGCCATGCCGAACGCGGCGGTGGACTTGCCCTTCATCTCCCCGGTGTGGACGACGAGCAGCGGCCGGTTGCGCCGCTGGCGGGTGGTCAGCCCGTCGTCCGGGGTGACTGCGACCTGCCCCTGCGGCATCAGGCGGCCCTCGCCGTCCGGACCGTGGCCGCCAGCGAGTCGGCGGCCAGCTCCTCCAGCCGCAGCGTCGTCGCGCCCAGGTGGGCCCCCAGCTCCGCGGCCAGGCCCAGCCGCACCGGGCCGGACTCGCAGTCGACGACGACCGACGCCGTCCCGGTCGCCGCCAGCAGGCCGGCGGCGGCGTGCGCGTCGGCGACGTGCGCGCCGCCCCGCGCACCGGTGGCCCGGCCGTCGGTGACGACGACGAGCAGCGGCCGGCGCTGCGGATCGCGCACCCGCTCCACCCGCAGCGTCTCGGAGGCCCGCAGCAGACCCGCCGCCAGCGGGGTCCGCCCGCCGGTGGGCAGCTCCCGCAGCCGCGCGGCCGCGGCCTCCACCGACCAGGTGGGCGGCAGCGCCAGCTCGGCGCCGGAGCCGCGGAAGGTGACCAGACCGACCTTGTCCCGCCGCTGGTAGGCGTCCAACAGCAGCGACAGGACGGCGCCCTTGACCGCGGCCATCCGCGAGCGCGAGCCCATCGAGCCGCTGGCGTCGACGCAGAAGAGGACCAGGTTGCCCTCGCGGCCCTCGAGGGTGGCCTGGCGGAGATCGCCGCGCCGGACCCGCAGCCCGGGCCCGGTGCGGCCGCGGGCGGCCTGGTGCGGTGCGGCGGCGAGGACGGTGGCGGGCAGGTGCAGCCGCGTGACGGTGCCGGGCGGGCGGGTCGAGCCGACCACCCGGCCGCGCTCGGCGCGGGCCCTGGACCGCCGGCCGGCCGCGCCCGCGCCGATGCCGGGCACCTCCAGCCGGCGGGTGCGGAACGGGTCGCCCGGCGCGACGGCGGCCCGCTCGGGCGCCGGCGCGCCGTCCGTCTGCCCGCCCTCCGTCTGCCCGCCCTCCGTCTGCCCGCCCTCCGTCTGTCCGCCGTCCGTGCGCTCGCGGGCATCCGGCGCGGGCGGGGGCGCGGGGCCGTCACCGGGCGGGCCGCCGTCGTCGTCGGGGCCGTCGTCCTCGGGCTCCTCGGGGCGGGCGTCCTCGAGCGCCTGGTCCAGCGTCGACTCGTCCAGCCCCGGGGCGTCGAACGGGTTGCGCCGCCGGCGGTGGGGGAGGGCCAGCCGGGCGGCGACCCGGACGTCGTCCTCGGTGACCTCGTCGCGGCCGCACCAGGCGGCGTGGGCGATGGCGGCGCGTGCGGTGACGAGGTCCGCGCGCAGGCCGTCGACGTCGAACGCCGCGCACACGGCGGTCACCTGACGCAGCGCGTCGTCGGAGAGGACGACGTGCGGCAGGCGGGCGCGGGCGTCGGCGATGCGGGCCGCCAGCGCGGACTCCTCGGCGGCCCACTGCGCGGTGAACCCGGCGGGATCGGCGTCGAAGGCGAACCGGCGGCGCACCACCTCGGCCCGCTCGTCGGGGTCACGGGGGGCGGCGACCTCCACGGTGAGGCCGAACCGGTCGAGCAGCTGCGGGCGCAGCTCGCCCTCCTCGGGGTTCATCGTGCCGACCAGCAGGAACCGCGAGGCGTGCCGCACCGAGACGCCCTCGCGCTCGACGTAGGCGGTGCCCATCGCCGCGGCGTCCAGGAGCAGGTCGACCAGGTGGTCGTGCAGCAGGTTGACCTCGTCCACGTACAGCACGCCGCGGTGCGCCGCGGCGAGCAGCCCGGGCTCGAAGGCCTTCACGCCCTCGGTCAGCGCCCGCTCCAGGTCCAGGGAGCCGACGACGCGGTCCTCCGACGCCCCGACCGGCAGCTCGACCAGCCGGGCCGGGCGGGTCTGCGCCGGGGCGGCGGTGTCGTGCGGCCCGTCGGGGCACGCCGGGTCCGGCGCGGCGGGGTCGCAGGCGAACCGGCAGCCGGCGACGACGTCCACCGGCGGGAGGACGGCGGCCAGCGCGCGCACCGCCGTCGACTTCGCCGTGCCCTTCTCACCCCGGACCAGCACACCGCCGACGGCCGGGGAGACGGCGTTGAGCAGGAGGGCCAGCCGCATGTCGGCCATGCCGACGACAGCGCCGAAGGGATAGGTCATGCGGGTCGACCGCGCATGGCACGCGTCCTCTCCCCGGGTGTCCACGCCCGGAGGTGGCAGGGACGACGGCGGGAGTCTCCTGGCTGCCGGATCGTCGTCCGTCCCCGACCTTCCCGTCCCCGGGGGGACAGTGGCCGAGCGTGGGGACGGACTCCCCGGTCACAGTGGCGGGACCGCGCCGGAATCTCACCGGGCTTCCTCCACTGCCGTCGCGTGTGGCCGCGTCATCAGACCACGACGCCCGGGCGCGCCGACACCCCCGGGTGTCGTGACGGATCGGGAACCGACGGTCCGCGCTCTCCGGCGTGGAGGCACCGAGGTCGACGGTGGCCGCCTTCGGCGCGCACGTCGCCCCGCTGCGCCGCATCGCCGGCGTCTGGGAGGACCCCGTCCTCCCCGCCCTTCGCAGGCTCGGGGCGGGCCCCGGGACGGGGCCGCGGCGGCCAGGAGGCAGAGTGACCCACGTGGGGGGCTCGGGGCGGATCGCGTGGCTGGTGGACGCGGCCCTCGTCGTGGCCGGTGCGCTCGCGGCCACCGTCGTCCTCGACGCGCTCGACCTGCCCTCGCCGTCCCTGTTCGGCGGACTGCTCGCCGGCCTGGTCCGCGGCCTGACCGTCAGCCGGCGGCTCACCGTCCCTCGCCCGGGCGTGACCGCCGCGCAGGCGCTGATCGGCGTCTCCGTCGGCGCGCTGGTCGACCTGGACACCCTGGCCGCGATCGGGCGGGACTGGCTGCCGGTCCTGCTGGTCACCGTCGCCACGCTGGCGCTGACCGTGGTCGCCGGCCTGCTCATGCGCCTGCAGCCGGGGATCAGCCCGGTGACCGGCGCCTTCGCGATGATCGCCGGCGGTGCGTCGGGCATCACCGCGATGTCCCGGGAGCTGGGCGCCGACGACCGGATGGTCGCGGTCCTGCAGTACCTGCGGGTGCTGATCATCGTCGTCCTCATGCCGGTGGCGGCCACGGCGGTGTTCGGCGCCGAGCCCGGGTCCGGCGGGACGCTCGCCGGGGAGGGCGGCCCGGGCTGGCCCGCCGGGCTGCTGTTCTCGGTGGTCTGCGTGGCCGTGGGCCTGCCGCTGGCCCGGCTGCTGCGGATCCCGGTGCCCGCCCTGCTCGGCCCGATGCTCGTCGCGGCCGCCCTCGACCTCAGCGGCCTGGCCAGGGGCGCGCAGGTGCCCGCCGCGCTGGAGCTGGCGGCGTTCCTGGTCATCGGCCTGATGGTGGGCCTGAACTTCACCCGCGCGAGCCTGCGCACCATCGGGCGGGCGCTGCCGCTGGCGCTGGTGATCATCCTGGGCCTCATCGCCGCCTGCGCGGGCCTGGGCGCGGTGCTCACCGTCACCACGGGCGCCAGCGCGCTGGACGCCTACCTGGCCACGACCCCGGGCGGGCTCTACGCGGTGCTGGCCACCGCCCGGGACGGCGGCGCGGACGCCACCTTCGTGCTCGCCGTCCAGGTGCTGCGGCTGTTCGTGATGTTGCTGTCGGCGCCGTTGCTGGCCCGGTGGCTGCGCCGCACGGGGAATCCCGGTGACGCGAACGGTGGTTGACCGTTCAACGGACGACCGCAGGGAGTGGCAGTGGAGCTCGGGGTCTACACGTTCGGCGACGTCCTCCGGGACCCGCACACCGGGACGACGATCAGTCCCGAGCAGCGGCTGGCTGACCTGCTGGAGGAGATCGAGCTCGCCGACCAGGTGGGGCTCGACGTCTTCGGCGTCGGTGAGCACCACCGGCCCGACTACGCGGTCAGCTCCCCGGCGACGGTGCTGGCCGCGGCGGCCGTCCGGACGTCGCGCATCCGCCTGACCAGCGCGGTCACGGTGCTCTCCTCGGAGGACCCGGTCCGGGTGTTCCAGCAGTTCGCCACCGTCGACCTGCTCTCGCACGGGCGTGCGGAGGTCATGGCCGGGCGTGGGTCGTTCATCGAGTCCTTCCCGCTGTTCGGGTACGACCTCGACGACTACGACGAGCTGTTCGCCGAGAAGCTGGACCTGCTGCTCGCGCTGCGCGACGCGCCGCGGGTGACCTGGTCCGGGCGGCACCGGGCGGCGCTGGTCGACCAGCCGGTCTTCCCACGGCCGGTGCAGGACCCCCTGCCGGTGTGGGTGGCCGTGGGCGGCAACCCGCAGTCCGTCGTCCGGGCCGGGGCGCTGGGCCTGCCGCTGGCGCTGGCGATCATCGGCGGCGAGCCGGCCCGGTTCGCGCCGCTGGCCCAGCTGCACCGGCGGGCGGCCGCGCAGTACGGGCACGGGCCGCTGCCGGTCTCGATCAACTCCCACGGCTTCGTCGCTGACACCTCGCAGGCCGCGGCCGACAGCTTCTACGACACCTACGCCGAGGTCATGACCCAGCTGGGGCGCGAGCGCGGCTGGGGGCCCATGACCCGGCCGGACTTCGACGCGCTCGCCGGCCTGCACGGCGCGGTCGTCGTCGGCAGCCCGCAGCAGGTGGCGGAGAAGATCCTGTTCCAGCACGAGTTGTTCGGTCACGACCGCTTCCTCATGCAGTCCTCGCTGGGGGCCGCGCCGCACCGCGAGGTGCTGCGGTCGATCGAGCTGCTCGGCACCGAGGTGGCCCCGATCGTGCGTGCGGAGCTGGCCTCCCGCGCGAAGGCGTCGGCCTGATCACCCGTCCAGGGGCCCCCTTCCCCGCCCGGACGCGCCTACCCTCGACCGGGGCGTCAGGGAGGTGAGGGAGCTGTCCGAGGAGACGACGGGCACGGAGGACGCCGTGCTGCTGTTCGTGGGTGGCCCGCTGGACGGGCGGGTCGAGGTCCGTGAGGCGCGGCACGGTGAGCCGCTGCCGACCATCACCCACGTGCACCTCCACGGCGGCCCCAAGGTGGTGCACCGCTACGACCTGACGACGCTGCACGGCTCGGCCGGCGTCTACACCGTGCGACCCAGGCAGTCGGTCCGCGACGAGTCCGTCGCCGACTGACCTCCCATCCGTCACCTCGCGACGCTGACGGGCGGCACTGCCGCCGGCGACGCGCGGGTGCCACGGTCGCCGGGTGACGATCCCGCTGCTCGCCCTGCACGTCGCCGCCGGGACGGCGGGTCTGGTGCTGGGCCCTCTCTGGCTCGGCGCCCGGGCGCGGGGTGCGCGGGCCGCGTTCGCCGCCTGGGGCTACCAGCTGGCCGTCGCGGGCGTCGCGCTCACCGGAGCCGTCCTCGCGCTCGCGGCGCCCGGGCTCGCCTGGCTGCTTCCGGTGGCGGTGGGCACGGAGTCGCTGGCCGTGGCCGGTGCGCTGGCCCGTCGGCAGGGCTGGCGGTCGTGGCGGACGCTCCAGCCGCATCTGCTCGGTGGGTCCTACGTCGCGCTGGTGACCGGGCTGCTGATCGGGTCGACCGGCAACCCGGTGTGGTGGGTGCTGCCCGCGCTGGTCGGGCAGGTGCCCATCGCGATGGCCAAGCGTCGGCTGCACGCCGCGGGTCACGTGGTGGCCGCCTGACCCGTCACGGGCGCCGCAGCACGAAGCCGGCGTAGCCGAACTCGGTGGCGTGCCTGCGCCGCACGTCGATCTCGACCCGGGCTGCCGCCAGGACCGCGGCCGTCTGCCCGTCCGGCTGGGGCCAGGCGTCGATCGCCGCCTCGAGCGGATCGTGGTACTCCTCGGCCCAGTCGGAGTCGGGCAGCAGGTGTGTGGCGAGGACGTCGTAGCCGGCGGCCCCTGCCGCGGCGACGGTGGCCGCGACGTCCCGCATCGCCGGGTACGCGGCCCAGAACGCGGCGGCCTCCGGGGACGGGGTGTCCGTCGTCCAGACCGCGTCGGTGAGCACGAGGACACCGCCGGGGGAGAGCAGCCGCCGCCACGTGGACATCGCCGCGTCGACGCCCATGAGATAGGCCGCTCCCTCGCACCACAGCAGGTCGAAGGCGCCGTCGGGGTGGGGGAGCGCACCCATCGAGGCCCGCTCGACCGCGATCCGGTTCGTCAGGCCGGCGTCGGCGGCCGCCTGCCGGGCCCGCCTCAGGAAGGGCTCGTGCAGGTCGACGGCGGTGACCCGGACACCGGCCGCGGCCAGCACGAGCGACGCCCGCCCCGGGCCGCAGCCGATGTCGAGCGCCCTCGGCTCCGCCGGCAGGGGCCCGGCGAGGCCGAGCAGGTGCCGGGTGGTCGCGTCGGATCCCACGCCCTCGCGCGGGAGGTCGCTGTGCAGCGCCCAGAAGACCTCCACGTCGTCCATCCCGGGCAGCGTGCCGCGGCCACCGCAGTGCGGTCGAGCGGATTCCGGGCGTGTGCTCATGCGGGCGGTGAGCAGGGGTGGGCCGATGTGGATCTCGGTGCCGTCGGGTGCTTGCGGGGTGCCGCCCACTCACGACTCGCGTCCGGCGCCGGAGCGACGTCAGCTGCGGTGCAGCGTGCGGACCGCGGCGACCGTCTCGTCGAACTGACGCCGGCCGAGCGCGGCGCCGATCCGGCGCGCGGCATCCGGCGGCACGAGCAGGAGCCGGTCCAGCCGCGCCTCGCTGGGGCGGCGCTGGGGGTCCCAGGCCCCGGAGCCGACGTCGATCCACCGCCGGCCGAAACGCGCCTCGTCCGCGGCGTCGCGGTCGTGGTCCTGGCTGGAGAGCATCAGGCCGACGAGGTCCGAGCCCCGCCGGCCGATGACCAGCACGGGCCGGTCCTTGCCGCGGCCGTCGCCCTCGTCGAAGGGCACCCACGCCCACACCACCTCGCCGGGGTCGGGCAGGGCGTCGTCGTGCGGGGAGTAGCCGAGGTCGACGCCGGCGAGCGTCCCGGGGAGGTCGCGCACCCCGTCGGACACCTCGGACGCCGGGGCGGGAGCCGGCGTCCGGCGGGCACGGCGGACCCCCGGCCGGGCCGTTCGCGGAGCCGGCCGGAGCGCCGCCCGGACGGCCGGCCGCAGCGCGGCCCGGAGGCCCTCGGCGAGGCGTCGGCCGAACCCGGATCCGGTCATGAACGGCACCGTACGGAACCGCGGACGGGCGCCGGCACGCGGCCGTCAGCGCGACGTTCGTGAACCTCGTGTGTCACGTGTGACACATCGGCACCAATCGGTCACCGGAAGGATTCGACCTGCCGATGGAGGGGCACCATGGCCTCACGGGGCGGGTCAGGGGGCTCCTCCGAGGAGAGGGGGCCGCGATGACCTCGGCCGAACCGGTGCCACCTGCCGCGCCACGGGTGCGGGAGGTGAAGGCCAGCGTACTGGCCGCCTTCCAGCTCGTTGAGGACGCCCGCTACCTGGGGGGCGACCAGCGGTCGCGGCGAGGTCGCAGGCGCAGCATCGTCGAGCGCACCGTGGCCTACCGCAAGCTGGCCCGGGACCTCCGCGCCAGCTGAGCCCGACGCCGCGGGCCCGGCTCGCCACGGGCCCCGAGGGGCCAGCGGGTTCAGGCCACGCAGAACTCGTTCCCCTCCGGGTCGGTCAGCGTCGCCCACGTGAACGGGCCCTGGGACTGCCGGTGGAGCTCCGTGGCGCCCATCTCCACCAGCCGCGCCACCTCGGCGTCCCGCCGCTCGGGTCCGACGTGCAGGTCGAGGTGCACGCGGTTCTTGACCGTCTTGGCCTCGGGCACGAGCTGGAACAGCACCCGCGGCCGGCCGGGGTCCGGGGAGTTCACCGCGGCGCCGACCCGCCAGACGAGCGCTCCCCGGTGGGTCGTCGTGTCGGCCTCGTTCGCCGCGCCCGACTCGACCATGCGGCGGATGAACGCCGGGTCCTGCGCCTCCACCTGCCAGCCGAGGGCCTCGGCCCACCAGTCGGCCAACCCGTGCGGGTCGGAGCTGTCCACCACCACCTGGACGTCGGTCGCCATGCCCGCACCGTAGGGCCCGGTACCGACGGCTCAGAGCTCCTGGGCCAGCCCCTCCCGCATCACCGCGTCGTCGGGCAGCGGTGTGGTGAGCCGGCAGTGGTCGCCGAACACCTCGCGCATGGGGGCGAAGGCCGTGCGCTCCACCTGGCGCGACGGGTCCCACAGGCCCGAGCGCATGATCGACTTGGCGCACTGGAAGTAGGCGCGGGTCACCGTCACCACGAGCACCGACCGGGGCGCGCGGCCGAACTCGGTGAGGTCGACGTCCAGGTCCTCCGGCGCGGCCAGCTCGGCGGTGCCGAAGACCCGCAGGGTCTCCTCGATGCCCGGCACCAGGAACAGCAGCGCCGCTCGGGGGTTGCCCGCCACGTTGTGCAGGCTGTCCACCCGGTTGTTGCCCGGCCGGTCGGGGAGCGCGAGCCGGTGCTCGTCGAGCACCTTGACGAAGCCCGGGTCCCCGCCGCGCGGCGACACGTCGGGCCACCCGTCGGCCGAGGCGGTGGACAGCGTCGCGAACGGCGACAGCTCGACGAAGGCCCGGCAGTGGCGGTCGAGGTGGTCGATCACCTTGTCCTGCACCAACTGGGAGGGGTCGCGATAGCGGTCCAGCACGCCGTCCATGCCGAGGACCGTAACCGGACTACGGTCCGTCCCCGTGACGGCACGGTGGAGCGCCCCGGTCCGGTACGTCGAGTGCGACCAGCAGGGCGTCGTCTTCAACGCCCACTACCTGACGTGGGCCGACGAGGCCTCCAACGCCTGGTGGGCCGCGGCCGGGCTGTCGTGGGCCGAGCTCACCGAGCGCTCCATCGACCCGCTGGTCAAGGCCAGCACGCTCGAGTGGTCCTCGGCCGCGCGCTGGGGGGACACGGTCACCGTGGACGCCGAGACCGAGAAGGTGGGCCGCACGAGCGCGACCGCCCGGTTCACCGTGCGCGTCGGGGAGCGGGTCTGCTGCGTCGTCCGCACCACGTACGTCTGCGTGGCCGACGGCGCGGCCGCACCGTGGCCGGACGACGTGCGGGAGCGGCTGGCCGCGGGTTGAGGGCGGGTCAGTCCGGCCGGACCACCTGCAGGACCTCGCCCACCTCCGGCTGTCCCTCGAGCGTCATGCCGAACTCCTCGAGGATCGGGCCGAGCGTGACCATCCACTCCGAGAACGCCTCGGGGGAGTCCCAGACGTCCACGACGTGCAGCACGTCCCCGGCCATCCAGGCGGTGTGGCTCTGCCGGCCGGCCGGGTGCCGCAGCCCCCGCTCGTCGATGCGCCGCCAGGCTCCCTCGTAGGCCGCCCGCGCGTCGCTGTTCGGGGTGTTCACCACGTGCACCGCGATCGCCATGGCCGCCTCCCGCCGCTGGGGTCCGTCGGCGGATGGTCCCGCAGGGGGGCCACCGGCGACACCGCCCGCGGGCGGGGCGTCCGCGCGTCGTGTCCCACGGCACACCCCGTGCGCGCGGCGGGTGCCGGTCAGCGAGACCCGGCGCCGGGCGGCAGCAGCGGCAGGCCGGCCGGGACGCCGTCCTCGACCAGCCGCCACAGCGCGTCGGTGTCGGCGTGCGCGGCGACGAGGTCGCCCAGGGCGTCCAGGCGCCGCTCGCGGACGGCGGCGAAGTCGGTGTCCGGGGCCGGGACGAACCGGCGGCCGGCCACCCGCGCCACCTCCGTCAGGAAGGCCCGGCGGAACCCGTCGTTCTCCAGCGCCCCGTGCCAGGTCGTGCCCCACACCGAGCCGCGCCGGGCGCCGTCGAGGAAGGGCTCGGCGTCGTCGTCGACGGTGACCACGCCGTGGTGGATCTCGTAGGCGCGCACCGGCTGCCCGAACGCGGTCCCGGTGGGGCGGGCGAGGGTCTTCTCCCGCGCGAACCGGACGTCGGCCGGCAGCAGGGCCAGCCCCGGCACGGTGCCGGCCCGCGACTCGACGTCGTCGGTGATCGTGCGGGCCAGCATCTGGTGCCCGCCGCAGATGCCCAGCACGGGGCGGCCCTCCGCCGCCCGCCGCGCCACGGCGTCGGCCAGCCCCGTCTCCCGCAACCACCGCAGGTCGGCGACGGTGGACCGGGTGCCGGGCAGCACGACCAGGTCGGCGTCGGCCAGCTCGGCCGGGGTGGTGGCGTGGCGGACGAGGACGCCGGGCTCGGCGGCCAGCGCGTCGAGGTCGGTGGAGTTGGACAGCCGGGGCAGCCGGACGGCGGCGACGCGCAGCACGTCATCGCCGTGCGGCGGACCGGCGGACGGGCGCGCCGTCCCCAGGCCCAGGGAGTCCTCCACGTCGAGGTCCAGCCCCGGCAGCCACGGCAGCACGCCGAGGGTCGGCCGCCCGGTGAGCCCGGTCAGCGACTCCAGCCCCGGGCGCAGCAGCCGGACGTCGCCCCGGAACTTGTTGACCAGGAACCCGGCGACCAGCCGCTGGTCGGCCGGCGGCATGAGAGCCACCGTGCCGTAGAGGGCGGGGAAGACGCCGCCGCGGTCGATGTCGCCGACGACGACCACCGGTAGCTGCGCAGCGGTGGCCAGGCCCATGTTGGCGATGTCGTCGGCGCGCAGGTTGATCTCGGTGGGCGAGCCGGCGCCCTCGCACACGACGACGTCGAAGCGGGAGCGCAGGTCGGCCAGGCAGGCGAGCACCTGCTCCAGCAGCGCGGCCTTCATCGGCCGGTAGGACAGCGCGCTGACCTCGGCCACCGGCCGGCCGAGGACGACGACCTGGCTGGAGTCCTCCCCGCCCGGCTTGAGCAGCACCGGGTTCATCGCGGCCTCGGGGGTCACGCGGGCGGCGGCGGCCTGCACCACCTGGGCCCGGCCGATCTCGGCGCCGTCGGGCGTGACCATGGAGTTGTTGCTCATGTTCTGCGCCTTGAACGGCGCCACCGAGACCCCCTGGCGCACCAGCCAGCGGCAGATGCCGGCGGTGACGACCGACTTGCCGGCGTCCGACGTCGTCCCGGCGACGAGCAGCGCCCCTGTCACACGGTCTCGCGCGGGGCGCCCCAGCCGGCCTTCTCCTGCCCCGACAGCTCGGCGATCGCCTCCATGATCTGGTCGGTGACGGCGCGGCGGGCCCGGCCGTTGCCGGCCATCCCGCGGTACTCGGGGAAGGTGAGCGGCGCGCCGAAGGTGACCGACACCTTGTGCGGGCGGGGCCAGCGGGAGCCCACCGGCTGCACCTCGTCGGTGCCGGCCACCGCGACGGGGACGACGGGGCAGTCGGCGGTCAGCGCCAGCCAGGCCACCCCGGTCTTGCCGCGGGCCAGCCGGCCGTCCCGGGAGCGGGTGCCCTCCGGGTAGATGCCGAAGCCGCCGCCCTCGCGCAGCACCCCCAGGGCGGTGTCGAGGGCCTCCTGCGCGGCCCGGTGGGTCTGCCGCTGCACCGGCAGCGCCCCGAGCGCGGTGAACAGCGTCTTCGACAGCCAGCCGGAGACGCCGGACCCGGTGAAGTACTCCGCCTTGGCGAGGTAGCCCACGCGGCGCGGCGCCGAGAGGGGGATGACCATGCTGTCGATGAACGACAGGTGGTTGCTGGCGAGGATGAACGCGCCGGTGGCCGGGACGTTCTCCCGCCCGGTGACGTGGGTGCGCAGCGCGATCCGGAACAGCGGGCGCAGCAGGAACCGGACGACGAGGTAGAGCACGCCGCGCTTCCCCTCTCGGCTCGGGGGGACCACCGGCGGTCGCCGGTGGCAGCGGCATTCTCCCGCGCGCCCCGGAGCGGGCTCCCCCAGGGCCTGTGGCTCAGTGCATGCGCGGGCTCGGCGGGCACACGTCGCGGATGAGTCCGCGGATGTCGTCGGGCAGGGACGCGTGCCCGGCGGCCGACTCCGTGATGGCCACGGCCACGTCGCGCACCTTGCGGTGGGAGTTGCTCGAGATGTGCGCCAGCACGTCGAAGGCCACCTGGTCACCGCATCCGGTGAGCAGCATGACGATCCCCTTGGCCTGCTCGATCGCCGCCCGGCTGCCCATCGCCGTGCGCAGCTGGGCCACCTCGGTCTCCAGCGCGCGCACGCGGTCGCCGTCGGCGCCGCCGTCCACGTGCGGGGCGTGGGCGGGCTCGGCCGGCACCTCCACGAGCAGCCCGTCCAGGGCCTCCACCACCCCGTTGGGGTCGAGCACCGGCTCACCGATGAGGACGCCGGGCCGCTCGGTGCCGCCGCGGCCGCGCAGCCGCACCCGCATCGAGAACGGCAGGCCGTCGGTGCAGGCCGAGGCGATCGCCGCGAGCGCGTGCGGGCGGTCGCCGGAGTGCATCGAGCGCACCAGCAGCTCGGTGCACGGGTGGGCGCCGCCGTGGCCGCAGTCGAGCAGCGTGGTCATCTCCGGGGACCACGTCCAGGTGCCGGTGCGCCGCTCGTAGCGGAACCGGCCGGCGAGCCTGCGGGCGTTGCGGACCGGCCGGGACGCCGAGGGCCCGGGGTGCGGCCCCGCAGAGGCGGGCGGGCCGGACACGGGACGGACCGAGGACAGGATGGGTGACGGCGTCACTGTCATGTCGACTCCACGGGGGGGTCGCCGGACGGGTGTCCGGCTGTGCGCCGACGGCCGTGGCTTCGACCACCGCGGTGGGCCGGTGACGCACGGTCACCGAACTCCCGTTGGGTGACACGGTACGACTCTGTAGCGCGGCTTGCACCCCGGGCGACGGGGCCCCCACGCCGTGCAGCGCGTCGCCACGGGCTGTCGGTGCTCGACGGCCTCCCGCAGCGGTTCAGACGACGGTGAGCGGGCGGGTCGGGGCCCATCCCCGGGCGGGTGCGGCGGGCAGGCCGGCGCTCACCGAGGCGAGCAGCTCCACCGCCGTCCGCAGCCGGTCCGGGGGGAGGGTGAACGGCAGCCGGAGGTGGTCGTCGAACGCGTGCCCCGTGCCGAAGGCGCGGCCCTCCGCGAGCACCAGCCCGAGCGGGGCCGCGGCCGCGGTCAGGGCCGCGGAGCTGAGGCCGGGTGGCAGCCGGCACCACACCGACAGCCCGCCGGAGGGCCGGGGCGCCGTCCACCCGGGCAGCGTCCGGGCCAGCTCGGTCAGCAGCACCTCGCGCCGCTCGCGCAGGGCCTCCCGGCGTTGCTCGAGGACGTCGTCCAGCTGCCGCACCAGGACGGCGGCGGCGAGCTGGTCGACCACCCCGACGGAGAGCTGCCGGCGGCCCAGCGCCTCGCCGAGCTGGGCGGCGAGTGCCGGGTCGGTGCGGACCCAGCCGATCCGCAGACCACCCCAGACGGCCTTCGACAGCCCGCCGACGGTGACCGTGGCGGCGTCCGGCAGCGCGGCGGCGAACGGCGGCAGGGAGCCGTCGTCCAGGTGCAGCTCGGCGGTCACCTCGTCGACGACGCTCAGGACGCCGTGCTGCCACAGGGTCGCGGCCAGCCGGCGCCGCCCCGCGGCCGACAACCGCGCACCGGAGGGGTTGGAGAAGTCGGGCATGACGAACGCCATCCGCGGGCTGCTCTGCCGGGCGACCAGTGCCGCCGCGGCGACCAGGCCGTCGGGGTCGGCGGCGTCGACCGGGGCGGGGACGCACCGGCCGCCGGCAGCGGCCACCATCCCGAGCGCGCCGGGGTAGGTCGGGTGCTCCACGAGCACGCGGTCGCCGGGCTGGAGCAGCGTCTCGAACACGATCGCGGTGGCGTCGCCGGTGCCGGCGGTCACCACGACCTGGTCGGGCCCGGTGGGCAGGCCGCGGGCGGTGAAGCGGTCGGCGATGGCCTCCCGGAGCTCGGGCAGGCCGCTGGGCGCGTACCCGTGCCCGGCCGCGTACGCCGGGAGTGCGGCCAGCGCCTGCTGGTAGGCCGCCTGCAGCTGGGGCACCGCCTCGGGTGCCGCGTGCGCGAGGTCGAGCAGCTCCGGGTCGGTGCTCGGGGCCCGCCACACGCTGCTCGCGGCCGGCAGCTCGGCCACCGTGCCCGAGCCGTGCCGGGTGACCGCGAACCCGTCGGCGCGCAGCTGCCGGTAGGCCGAGGCGACGGTGACCCGGCTGGTGCCCAGCTCGGCGGCCAGCTCCCGCTCCGCGGGCAGCCGGCTGCCACTGGGCAGCGCCCCGGTCGTGACCAGCTCGCGGATGCGGCGGGCCAGGGCGGCGTAGCGCGGGCCGGGCACCACCTCCACCGGCCCGACCAGGGTGGCCAGCTCATGCGCCGAAGTGGACTGGGCCGAGCGAGGTGGCATGCAGGCCACCATGCCGTAGTGGACCGCATTGCACCAGCCCGATCGGTGCCACTCTCTCGGCATGACCTCAGGTGGTGTCGTCGTCCTGTTCGTCCTGCTGGGGATCACCGCGCTGTCGGTGACCACCCTCGTCGTCGCCGTCCGGGGTGGCCGCGGTCCGGCCGACCCGCCGGCCAGCCACGCCCGCGTCGACCCGGGCGGCTTCCCCGTCCTGTCCGAGCCGCGGGGCCTGCTGCCGCGGCACCCGCCTCAGCCGCGCCGGTCGCGCGGCCCGCGGCGCAGCCGGCCGCTCGCCGCGAGGGCCGCGGCGGCGATCCAGACCGCGCGGGAGAGGCGCACCGCGCGGCCGATGTCGCCCGCGGCCGGCGCCCGGCCGCTGCCGAGCACCGGCCGCTCCTCGACCCGGCTGCCGTAGACGTTCCGGCCGCCCAGCCGCAGCCCCAGCGCCCCGGCCAGTGCCGCCTCGCACCGGCCGGCGTTGGGGCTCGGGTGGGCGGCGCCGTAGCGGCGCCACGTGGTCCAGGCGCCGGGGGCCGTGCCTCCGGCCAGCGGGGCGGTCACGACGGTGAGCGCGGCGGTCACCCGGGCGGGCAGCCAGTTGGCGACGTCGTCGGCGCGGGCGGCGGCCCAGCCGAACCGCAGGTACCGCGGCGAGCGGTGGCCGACCATCGCATCGAGGGTGTTGACCGCGCGGTAGGCCAGCAGCCCCGGAAGGCCGGCGACCGCGCCCCACACCAGGGGGGCGACGGCGGCGTCGGAGGTGTTCTCCGCGACCGACTCCACCGTGGCCCGGGCCAGCTCGCCGCCGTCCAGCCCGGCCGGGTCGCGTCCGGCCAGCGTGGGCAGCAGCCGGCGGGCGGCGGGGAGGTCCCCGGCGTCCAGGGTCGTGGCCATGGCGGTCGCGGCCCGGCCGAGTGAGGTGCCGCCCAGCACGCTCCAGGTCACGACGGCGGTGACGAGCCCGCGGGCTCCGGGGCGGGTGCGGGTGACCCGGTCCAGGACGAGCCCCAGGACGGTCGCCCCGCCGGTCAGCGCGGCGGCGTACCCGGCACCGGCCGGCCGCGAGTCCCGCCACGCGCGGCTCTCCAGCGCACCGGCGATCCGGCCGAAGCCGGCGACGGGGTGCCACCGGCGCGGGTCGGCCAGCAGCAGGTCCGCCGCGGCGCCCAGCGCGAGCCCTGCGGCGGTGGGCAGGTCGCGGGGCGGCAGCACCGGCACATCGTGCCAACCGGGCGGGCCGGCGCCGTCCCTAGGATGGGCGTCCATGCGCCTGCCCGGCCGTTACGACGGCACCGCCCGGCCGATCGTCACCTACGGCACCGACCCGGTGCTGCACCGCCGGTGCGCGCCGGTGACCGAGTTCGGCAAGGGGCTGCGCCACCTGGTCCTCGACATGTTCGCCTCGATGGAGGCCGCCGACGGCGTGGGCCTGGCCGCCAACCAGATCGGCGTCGACGCGCGGGTCTTCGTCATCGACTGCCCCGACGCCGACGGGGAGGACGTCGTCGGCTACGTGGTGAACCCGGAGCTCACGGTCCTCGCGCCGCGGGAGGGCGAGCCGGCCGAGGAGGTCACCGAGGAGGGGTGCCTGTCGGTGCCCGGCCCCTACGCCGAGCTGCCGCGCGCCTTCCGCGCCCGGGTGGACGGCGTGGACGCGGCGGGCCGGCCGGTGTCGATCGAGGCCACGGGCATGGCCGCCCGCTGCCTCCAGCACGAGGTGGACCACCTGGACGGGACGGTCTACGTCGATCTGCTCCCCGAGGAGGAGCGGGAGCGGCTGCTGGCGGAGGCGGCGGGCCCCGGCGGTGAGCTGCCGGCGTGACGACGCCCGAGGGAGCATCGCAGCGAGCGCCGGCGAGCGAGGAGCGGACCGAGGTCGGAGTCGCGCCCATGGACACCGCGTGAACGAGGGGTGGCGCGTCACCGTCGTCGGCGTCGGCGCCGACGGGTGGGACGGGCTGCCGCCCCGCTCGCGGCGGGCGGTCGAGGACGCCGACGTGCTGCGGGGCAGCGCCCGGCAGTTGGCGCTGGTGCCTGACGGCGTGGCGGCCGAGCGGGTCCCGTGGCCCTCGCCGATGGCGCCGGCCCTCGCGGCGCTGCCGGAGGCCCACCCCGGACGCCGGGTGGTCGTGCTGGCCAGCGGCGATCCCATGCTCTCCGGCGTCGGCACCTCGCTGGTCCGCCTGCACGGGGCGGGCGCGGTGACGGTGCTGCCGGCCCCGTCGTCGGTGACGCTGGCCTGCGCCCGGCTGGGCTGGGCGGGAGAGGAGACGCAGGTCGTCCCGCTCGTGGGCCGCCCGGTGGACCTGCTGGTCCCGCACGTCACCCCGGGACGCCGGCTGCTGGTGCTCGGCTCCGACACCCGGACGCCGGCCGGGGTGGCCGCCCTGCTCGCGGACCTCGGCTACGGCGGCAGCCGGGTGATCGCCCTGGCGCGGCTGGGCGGGCCGGACGAGCGCCGGTTCGAGGGCCTCGCCGCGGAGTGGGCGCACCCCGAGACCGACCCCCTCGTGCTCACCGCCGTCGAGGTCGTCGCCGACCCGGGCACCGTCCCCCTGCCGACCGTGCCGGGGCTGCCCGACGACGCCTACGCGCACGACGGGCAGCTGACCAAGCGCGACGTCCGCGCGGTGACGCTGGCGCGGCTGGCGCCGCTGCCCGGTCAGCTGCTGTGGGACGTCGGTGCGGGGGCCGGGTCGATCGGCGTCGAGTGGATGCGGGTGCACCCGTCCTGCCGCGCCGTCGCGGTCGAGTCGCACGCCGGACGCGCGGAGCGGATCGCGCACAACGCCGCCCGGCTCGGCGTCCCGGGCCTGGAGGTCGTGCGGGGGCGGGCGCCCGGGGCGCTGGCCGGCCTGCCGCGGCCGGACGCCGTCTTCGTCGGCGGCGGGGCGACCGCGCCGGGCGTGCTCGACGCCTGCTGGGACGCCCTCGGCCCCGGCGGCCGCCTGGTCGTCAACGCGGTCACGGTGGAGAGCGAGGCGCTGCTGGCGCAGTGGCGGGCCCGGGTGGGCGGGTCGCTGACCCGGCTGTCGGTGGCCTCCGCCGAGCCGGTCGGGACCTTCACCGGCTGGCGGCCGGCGATGCCGGTGACGATCTGGAGCGCGACGCGGTGACGGTGTACTTCATCGGGGCGGGTCCGGGCGCGGCGGACCTGGTGACCCTGCGGGCCGCGCGGCTCATCGCCGCGGCCCCGGTCTGCCTCTACGCCGGCACCCTGGTGCCGCGCGAGCTGCTCGACACCGCCCCGCCGGGTGCGCGGCTGGTCGACACCGCCGAGCTGGACCTGGACCGGATCACCGCCGAGCTGGTCGGCGCGCACGAGGCCGGCCTCGACGTCGCCCGCCTGCACTCCGGGGACCCGTCGGTCTACAGCGCCATGGCCGAGCAGATGCGCCGGCTCGACGCCGCCGGCGTGCCGTACGAGGTGGTGCCGGGGGTGCCGGCGTTCGCGGCGGCCGCCGCGGCGCTCAAGCGGGAGCTCACCGTGCCCGGGGTCGGGCAGACCGTGGTGCTCACCCGCACCTCGGCCCGCTCGACCCCGATGCCGCCGGGGGAGGAGCTGGCCGCGTACGCGGCCACCGGCGCGACCCTGGTCCTGCACCTCGCCGTCCAGCGGATCGCCGAGCTCGCCCCGCAGCTCGCCGGGCACTACGGGGACGACGGCCCGGTCGCCGTCGTCGCCCGCGCCAGCCGGGACGACGAGCTGGTGCTGCGCGGCACGCTCGCCGACATCGCCGCCCAGGTCGAGGCGGCCGGGGTGCGGCGGACGGCGATCGTGGTCGTCGGGCCGGTGCTGAGCGCCGAGCAGTTCCCCGACAGCCACCTCTACTCGACGACCCGGCCCCGCTGATGCGGAGGCTCACGGCGCAGGTTTCCTGCACCCTCAGCCTCCGCTCAGGCGCGGCCGACGATCGTGCCGGCCCGGTCGATCACCACGACGTCCACCTCGACCGGCGCCCCGCGGAGCACGCCGAGCGCGGTCTCCCGGGCGCCGGCGGCCACCAGGTCGCCCAGGGGCAGCCCGGCGGCCTGGCACTGCTGCAGCGCGTCGAGGGCGGTGTTCGCCGTCCGCACGCCCTCGACGAGCTCCGCCGGACCGCCGGCGTCGCGCACGCGGGCGGCCAGCGCCTCGGTCGAGACCTGGGAGCGGCCCGAGTGCAGGTCGAGGTGGCCGTCGGCGAGCTTGGCCAGCTTGCCGATGCCGCCGGCGACGGTCAGCCGCGGCACCGGGTGGCGTCGCAGGTACTTGAGGACGGCACCGGCGAAGTCGCCCATGTCGAGCAGCGCGTCCTCGGGCAGGCCGTACAGCTCGGTGACCACCCGCTCGCTGGTGGAGCCGGTGCACCCGGCGACGTGGGTGTGCCCGGCCGCCCGGGCGACGTCGATGCCGCGGCGGATCGAGTCGATCCACGACGAGCACGAGTACGGGACGACGACGCCGGTGGTGCCGAGGATGGACAGCCCGCCGAGGATGCCCAGCCGCGGGTTCCACGTCCGCCGGGCCAGCTCCTCGCCGTGCTCGACGGCCACCTCCACGACGACGTCCCCGGTGCCGCCGTGCCGTGCGGCCACCGCCGCGACGTGCTCGCGCATGAACCGCCGCGGCATCGGGTTGATCGCCGGTTCCCCCACCGGCAACGGCAGCCCGGGCTTGGTCACCGTGCCGACGCCGGGGCCGGCCCGGAACACCACCCCGCTGCCCGGCTCGCCGTGCGTGACCCGCGCCGACACGAGGGCGCCGTGGGTGACGTCGGGGTCGTCGCCGGCGTCCTTGACGATGCCGACGGTCGCGGCGCCGTCCGCCAGGTGCTCGCGGGCCAGGGCGAAGGAGGGGTGCCGGTCGTTGGGCAGGTCGATCGAGACCGGGTCGGGGAACTCGCCGGTGAGCAGCGCGGTGTAGGCGGCGGTGGTCGCGGCGGTCGCACACGCTCCGGTCGTCCAGCCGAAGCGCAGGCCCGTGCCGCGCTCGCGCCCCGCCTCCGTCACCCGGTCAGCATGCACGGGGCGACGACGTGACCGGCCGGGTGCTGGTGCTCGGCGGGACCGGGGAGGCCCGCCGGCTGGCCGGGCACCTCGTCGCCGAGGGGGTCGACGTGGTCAGCTCGCTGGCCGGCCGGGTCGCCGAGCCGCGGCTGCCGCCGGGTGCGGTGCGCATCGGCGGCTTCGGCGGCGTGGACGGGCTGGTGGCGGCCCTGGACGGCGTCGCCGCACTCGTCGACGCCACGCACCCCTTCGCCGCGACGATGACGGCGCACGCCGCCGCGGCCGCCGCCGCCACGGGCACCCCGCTGCTGCGCCTGCAGCGCCCCGGCTGGACGCCGCAGCCCGGCGACGACTGGCGCTGGGTGGACTCGCTCGACCAGGCCGCGGCGGCGGTGGCCGGCTCCGCGTCGGTCTTCCTCACCACCGGCCGTCAGGGGCTGGCGGCCTTCGCGGGACTGACCGGCCGCTGCCTCGTGCGCGCGGTCGAGCGGCCGGCACCGCCCCTGCCGGAGAGGGTCACCGTGGTGCTGGCCCGCGGCCCGTTCACGGTCGAGGAGGAGCTCGCGCTCCTGCGGGAGCACGACGTCGACGTGGTGGTGACCAAGGACAGCGGCGGGGGGATGACCGCGGCCAAGCTCACCGCGGCGCGTCAGCTGGGGCTGCCCGTGGTCGTCGTCCGCCGGCCGCCGGTGCCGCGGGGAGTGCCCGTCGCGGCGACGGTCGAGGAGGCGCTCGCCTGGCTGGGGCTCCGGTGACTCAGATGTTCGCGGGCCAGAACGACCAGGACGTCACCCACACGATGCCGATGGCCACGACCAGGGCGACCGGGACGTGCAGCGCGATCTGGCCGTGGCTGCCGAGCCAGGCCTGCAGGAACGTCAGCAGGAAGGTGACCCCGGTGAGCGCCGCCGGCCACCACTGGGTGGTCCGCCGCCCGTGCAGCGCGGTGGCCACCAGCAGCAGCCCGGTGCTGACGTGCAGGGCGATCGCACCGGTCCCGTGTCCGGAGAGTGCGTCGGTGCCCGAGATCATCCGGCCGGCGGTGAAGAACTGCCAGAGCAGCACGAGCACCGAGAGGACGGCCGCGGCCTGCACGAGCCGGATGGTCGAGCTCTGGCGCGCCACGGCGTTGTCGCGGGTCCGGGTCATCGGAGGCCTCCGGGATCGGGCAGGGGCAGAGGGCGGTGGTGCTTGAAGATTGCAACACCGGGGGGCGGTGTCCACCAGAGGGGCGGACCCGATCGGCTGATCCCCGAAGCAGGGGGTCCGGAGCCGGGCCGCCTCGTCCTGTTCGGCCTCGACGGCACGCTGGTCGACTCCTCGCCGGGCATCCATGCCTCCGTGCGGGTCGCCGCCGCCGCGCTCGGCCGGCCGGAGCCGACGCCGGCCCAGCTGCGGGCGATGGTGGGCCCGCCGCTGCAGGACGGGCTTCCCGCTGGTCCTCGGCGTCCCGCCGGTCGACGTCCCGCGGGCGGTGGCGGCCGACCGGGCGCACCACGCAGCCGGAGCACTGCTCGACGTCGCCGTGCGACCGAGAGCACGACGTGCGGGGCGCCGGGGCGCACGGGCTGCCGTGCATCGGCGCCGGCTTGGGGCCCGGCCGAGGACGACGAGCCGGCGGACGCCGGCGCGGCGGTCGTGGTGGCCACCCCGGCCGAGGTGCTGGCCGCGCTGGACCGGAAAATCGGCTGACCGGGCGGCGGTCGTCCCGCAGGATGTCCGCCGGCAGTCCGACGAGGTGGGGAGCAGGAACGGTGCAGGCGCTGACCGAACGACAGGTGCGGCGCTCGTTCGCCAACTGCTCCCGCGGGGAGGCCGACGGCCTGACCCTGCCGCCGGGCTTCGCGGACCTCGACTGGGCGCAGCTGGAGGTGCTGGGCTGGCGCGACCCCAAGGCGCCGCTGCGCGGGTACCTCGTGCTGGAGGTCGACGAGCGGCCGCTGGGCATCGCCGTCCGTGCCGCCGACACCCGCATGTCCAGCCGGACGGCGGCCATGTGCCTGCTGTGCCAGACGGCGCAGCCGGGGGACGCGGTCTCGCTGTTCACCGCCAGGCGGGTGGGTGAGGCCGGGCGCAACGGCAACACCGTCGGCACCTACATCTGCGCCGACCTCGCCTGCTCGCACCGGGTCCGGACCGAGATCCCGCCGTGGCTGCAGGACCGCGACCCGGCCGACGTGGTCGCCGAGCGGGCGGCGGAGCTGCGTGAGCGGGTGGTGGGCTTCGTCGCCGCCGTCCGCCGCTGACCTGCTAGGCGGCGACCGGCTCGCACTGCTCCACGGAGGAGAGCCGGCGCTGCGCGCGGCGCCGGCGCAGCAGGCCGGCCACCGCGGTGAGGGCCAGGACGACGAGCACCGCGCCGTAGACCTCGGCGGTCGGCCGCAGCCCCACCTCGCCGGCGGCCAGCCCCGCGACGATCGCCGGCACGCTGAACGCGAGGTAGCCGACGACGTAGACGCTGGAGAGCAGCCCCGCGCGGTCGCCGGGTGCGACGCCGGCGGTGATGGTGCCCATCGCGCCGAGGAACGCCGAGCCGAAGCCGAAGCCGGAGATCACCGAGGCGACGAAGAACAGCAGCAGCGAGCCGGTGCCCAGCGCGGTGATGGTCGTGCAAACGCCGAGCACGAACAGCAGGGCGCCGGTCAGCATCGACCGGTGCGGGCGGACCCGCCACATCGTGATCGAGCCGATCGCGCCGGTGCCCTGCATGGCGAGGATGAGCAGGCTGCCGACCAGGTGGTCGTCGACGCCGAAGACGCCGACCGCCAGCGAGGGGCCGAGGGAGAGGTACAGCCCGCCGAGCGCCCACATCGCCACCAGGCAGGGCAGGGCCACGAGGAAGGGCGGCCGGTGCGCGCGGGGCACCCGCACCTGCGGGCGCAGCGAGGCCAGCGCCCCCGGCGTCCGCGGCGAGGTCTCCGGCAGCAGGGCGACGACCGCGGTGGCGACGAGGAAGGCGACCGCGAGCGCGGCGAAGACCCACCGGGTCGGGTGCGGGGCGTACTCGACCAGCACCCCGGCGCCGACCGCGCCGAGGGACAGGCCGACGGTCGGCGACGCGGCGTTGAGCATCGCGGCCAGCGGCCGGTCACGGCGCTGCAGGTCCAGCAGCATCGCGCCGAGGGTGCCGGTCAGCGCGCCGACCGACAGCCCCTGGACCACCCGGGCGGCCAGCAGCCAGCCCACGCCGTCCGCCGCGAGGAACAGCACGCTGGCCAGCACCTGGAGGAGCAACCCGACGACGATGACCGGACGCCGGCCGACGTGGTCCGACAGCCGGCCCACCACCAGCAGGGCGCCGAGCAGGGCGATCGCGTAGATGCCGAAGACCGTCGTCAGGACGCCGGCGGAGAACCCGAAGCGCTCCTGGTAGACGCGGTACAGCGGCGAGGGCACCCCCGAGGCCGCGAGGACCAGGACCAGCAGCGTCGCGGCGGTCCAGAAGGCGGCGGGCCTGGGCAGTCGGCGGGAGGGCACGCAACGTGGCAAGCCCTCCCGCCGGACCCGCATTCCCGGTACCCGGTGGGTCGCGCGTCTCAGCTGCGGGTGAAGCCCGGCGGCAGGACGACGTCGTCGCGGGTGAGGTCGTGCACCGACGTCTTGCCCAGGCCGAGCAGCGCCTCGTCGATGCCCTGCCGGATGATCGACAGCACGTTCTGCACGCCGCGCTCGCCGTTGGCGGCCATGCCCCACAGGTAGGCGCGCCCGATCATCACGGCCTTGGCGCCCAGCGCCATCGCGCGGACGACGTCGCCGCCGCGGCGCACGCCGCCGTCCAGCACGACCTCGACCTGGTCGCCGACCGCGTCGGCGATGGCCGGCAGCGACCGGATGGCGCCGGGGGTGCCGTCGAGGTTGTTGCCGCCGTGGGTGGACACCGAGATGGCGCTGACGCCGGCGTCGACCGCGCGGCGGGCGTCGTCGACCCGGGTGATGCCCTTGAGCATGAACGGCCCGCCCCACTGCTCCCGCAGCCAGGCGACGTCCTCCCAGGTGGGCAGGGCGGTGCCCATCCACTCCCCGTAGGCGCCGAAGAAGTTCGGCGGCTCCTGCCCGTCGAGGGCGAGGTTCGGGACGCTGAGCTCGGGAATCGCGCCGGTGCGCAGGTAGGTGGCCAGCCAGCGCGGCTTGCGCAGCACCTCGGGGGCGAACTTCAGGGCGTTCTTGACGTCGATCTTCTCGGGGATCGGCGGGCTGCCCCAGTCGCGGCGGGAGGCGAAGGACCAGTCGAGGGTCATGATCAGGCCCTTGGCACCGGCGGCGCGGGCGCGCTCGGCCCGGGCGAGGATCGTCTCGCGGGAGCCGACCCAGTACATCTGGAAGAGGAGCTTGTCGGTGGCGGCGCCGACCTCCTCGACCGGCTTGCTGGCGAAGGAGGACAGCCCCATCGCGACGTCCTCGGCCTTGGCGGCCCGGGCGACGGCGACCTCGCCGTCGGGGTGCACCGCCTGCACGCCGGTGGGGGAGATGAGGACGGGCATGGACACGTCCTGGCCCATGACCGTCGTGGCCAGCTCCCGCTTGGCCGACAGGCCGGCGACGTGCGGCCGCCAGGTGATCTCGTCGAAGGCGGCGACGTTGTCGTTCGCCGTCAGGCCCTTCTCGGTGCCGGCGACCAGCGCCATGTACACCGACCGCGGCAGCCGCTTCTTCGCGCGGTGCTGCGCCTCCTCGACGGTCTCGAACCAGTCCTTGGTGCTCGCCATGGGTCCTCCTGCGCTCCGGTCAGCCAACGGCCGGCGCGCCCGGGAACCGGTGACGCGCGCCACGTCCGGCGAGCATGCTGCCAGTCGGTGGCACTGAGTGTCACGCGCGTCTTCTCGCCCGCGGAAGGATCAGCCGCGGGCCGCCGGGTGGGTGCGCGGGCTGTAGACGACGCCGCCGGGGCCGACCCGGGTCTGCGAGGAGCCGACCAGCACCAGGCAGCGCATGTCCACCGACTCGGGGTCGAGCTCGCCGAGGGTGGTGACGGTGACCTGCTCCTCCGGGCCGCCGACGTCGCGGCCCACGACGACGACGGTCTCCGGTGCGCGGGTCTCCAGCAGCACCGCGCGGGCCTCGCCCAGCTGGTGCGGGCGGGCCTTCGAGCGGGGGTTGTAGAGCGCGATCACGAGGTCGGCGGCCGCGGCGTGGCGCAGCCGGTCGACCACGACGTCCCACGGTTTGCGGACGTCGGAGAGGCTGAGCACGCAGAAGTCGGCCCCCAGTGGCGCGCCGACCCGAGCGGCCACGGCCTGCGCGGCGGTCAGGCCGGGGAGCACCCGCACCGGCACACCGGCGAACTCCGGCCGGCCGGCCACCTCCAGCACCGCGGCGGCCATGGCGAACACCCCCGGGTCGCCGCTGGAGACCACCGCGACCCGGCGTCCCCGCCCGGCCAGCTCCAGGGCATGCGCGGCCCGCTCGGCCTCCACCCGGTTGTCGCTGGGGTACCGCGTCTGCCGCGGGTTGACCGGCACCCGGTCCAGGTAGGGCCCGTACCCCACGAGGTCGTCGGCGGCGGCCAGCGCCTCGGCGGCCTCCGGCGTGGTCCACGACCGGCGGCCCGGGCCGAGACCGACGACCACCACCTCCCCGGTGCGCGGTGCGGTCTCGTCGTGCTGCTCGGCCCCCGGCAGCGGACCGGTCAGCGGGCTGGGCAGCAGCGCCAGGGAGAAGTAGGGCACCGTCGCGGGGTCGACGTCGGCCAGCGGCAGGGTCCGCTCCCGCGTCGTGCTCGCCCGCTCGACGTACAGGGCCCGGTCCAGCACGCCGGCCCGGTCGAAGGCCTCCCGCACGTGCGGGAACGTGCGGCCCAGCTTGAGCACCGCGGCGGAGTCGGTGGTGGCCAGCCACTCGGCGAGCTCGTCGGCCGGCAGCGTCCCGGGCAGCACGGTGAGCACCTCGTCGCGCTCCACCAGCGGCCGCCCGACCGCCGCGGCGGCCCCGCTGACACTGGTCACCCCGGGCACCACCTCGGTCGGGTAGCGGCCGGCCAGCCGCTTGTGCATGTGCATGTAGGAGCCGTAGAAGAACGGGTCCCCCTCGGCGAGGACGACGACGTCGCGCCCGGCGTCCAGGTGCGCGGCCAGCCGCGCCGCCGCCGCCTCGTAGAACTCGTCGATGGCGCCCTGGTAGCCACCCGGGTGGTCGGTCGCCTCGGTGGTGACGGGGTAGACCAGCAGCTCCTCGACCTGCCCCTCGCGCAGGTAGGGCGCGGCCACGGCGCGGGCCACCGAGCGGCCGTGCTGCGCGGCGTGGAACGCCACGACGTCGGCGGCGCCGATCAGCCGGGCCGCCTTGACGGTGACCAGTTCCGGGTCGCCGGGGCCGAGCCCGACCCCGTACAGCCTCCCGCTCACTCGATGCCCCCCGCTCCCGCCGGGCGCTCCGCTCCTCGCTCGTTCCTCGCTGCGATGCTCACGCCCCTGTCCGCTCACTCGTCGTCGCTCGCGATCGCGTTGACCGCCGCCGCCGTGATCGCGCTGCCCCCGCGCCGACCACGGACGACGAGGTGCTCCAGGTCGCCGGCCGCCAGCGCGTCCTTGGACTCCGCCGCGCCGATGAAGCCCACCGGGATGCCCAGGACGGCGGCCGGCCGCGGAGCGCCCGCGGCGACCATCTCCAGCAGGTGGAACAGCGCGGTGGGGGCGTTGCCGATCGCCACCACGGCGCCGTCGAGCCGGTCGCGCCACAGCTCCAGCGCCGCCGCCGTGCGGGTCGTGCCCAGCTCGGCCGCGAGCGCGGGCGTGCGCGGGTCGCCGAGCGTGCAGACGACCTCGTTGTCCTGCGGCAGCCGGCGGCGGGTGATGCCGGCGGCCACCATCTGCGCGTCGCAGAGCACCGGCGCCCCGGCGTCCAGCGCCTTCCGCGCCCGCGCCACGACGTCGGGGGAGTAGGCGAGGTCGGCGACGAGGTCGACCTGCCCGCAGGCGTGGATCATCCGCACCGCCACGCGGGCGAGGTCGTCGGGCAGGCCGGAGAGGTCGGCCTCGGCGCGGATCGTGGCGAACGAGCGCCGGTAGATCTCCGCGCCGTCCTTCTCGTACTCGTACATCAGGCCTTCCCGATCCGGTATCCGGTCCCTGTCGCCACCACGTCGACCACCTCACCGCGCGGGCGGCCGCAGCGGCGCTCGCAGCCGGCCCAGTGCTGGCGCGCGCCGCCGGCCGGCAGCGTGCCGGTGGCCACGGCCCGGACGGCGTCGGCCCGCACGTCGGCCAGCGACCGCGCGCAGCCCGGGCGCCCGGCGCAGGCGGTCACGCGGGTCCACGGGCTGTCCGCGTCGAAGACCATCCCGGTGCGGTGCAGGTCGACCGCCGCGTCGTCGACGCGGTCCTCGGCGAGGTCCGGCACGACGACGCTGCGCCACGGGGTCAGCTGCACCTCGTCCGCGAGCCCGGCCAGCAGCTCGGCCTGGGTGGCACTCATCCGGCCGAGCGGGACGACGCCGACCAGCGCGATCCGCCCGTCGTCCTGCTCGAACCCGCCGACCGGCCCGCTGCCGGAGGCGCCGGGGATCGCGACCGGCGCCGTTCGCGGACGGGAGAGGCGGGCGGTCACGCGCTCGGGCCCGTCGTCGAGCTCGGCCAGCCGCCAGGCGGTGCCGCCCTGCGCGGCGCGCTCGTCGAGGAAGGCGGAGACGGCGGCCAGGGCCAGGGCGACGGCGTCTGCGGGGAAGGCGCGCAGGCCGCTGTCGGTCCCGGCGAGGGTCAGCGCGACCTCGTCCGACGCGAGGGCGAGCAGCCCGACGTCCCCACCGAGGCCGGCGACGTCGCCGCGGCCGTCGTCCAGCGTGGCGAGGAACCGGCCGGGCAGCGCGGCGGTGGCGGGGTCGGCGCGCAGCCCGGCGTCCAGCGCCGCCACCCACGGGCGGACGTCGAGGTGCCCGCCGGTGCGTCCGGTGAGTGCGCTGGCCAGGACGTTGCGGACCCGCTCGTGCGTCGCGCTGGGCAGCAGCCCGGCCGCGGCCAGCCGGCTCCCGAGCTCCGCCCCGGCACCGTCGGCCAGCCCGCGCAGCTGCACGTTGCCGCGGCTGGTCAACTCCAGCGCGCCGTCGCCCAGGTCCCGGGCGGCGCGGGCCAGGACCCGCAGCTGGCCGGCACCGAGCAGGCCGCCGGGGACCCGCACGCGCGCCAGCGCGCCGTCGGCGGCGGGGTGGGTCTGCAGCGCCCCCGGGCAGGCGTCGGCCCGGAGGCGGGGGGCGGGGGCGGCGGTCATGGCGCTGGCGAGGTTACGGCCCGCCCCCGGGTGGGCTCAGCGCAGTTCGCGCCCGCCGGGCTCGTCGAAGGACATCCAGACCCGCCGGCGGTCGGCCCGCGTGTGCACCCGGGCCATCGCCTCGACGCGGCGCCGCTGGTCGTCGGTGGCCACGCGCTGGACCACGGCGACCTCGGCGTCCCGCATCGCCCGCTCGGCGGCGAACTCCTCGGGAGTGGAGGGGTGCTCGTCGACGACGTCCTCCATCGGGTGCGGGTGGGCGTAGGGGCTGTCCTCGGGCAGGTGCCCGCCGATGCGGCCGTAGGCCCCGAGCACCAGCAGGAGGAGGCCGACGACGAAGGAGAAGGCGACGTTCTCGAACTCGAACGCGAGGATGTTGAACGACGTCCGCAGCACCGCCAGGTTGACCAGGCCGGAGAGCAGGAACAGCACCCCGACGACGATCATCACCGTCGAGGCGGTCCGTGGGCTGCGGGCCGCGGCGACGAGCAGGACGACCGCCACGACGACCGAGATGGTCGACAGCAGGCCGTTGGACGACAGGCCGAGGATGCGCTCGCCGTCGGTGGAGAAGAAGTCCAGGCCGCCGGCGAACCCGAGGATGCCGAAGACCAGCAGGAACAGCGCCACGACGACGGCGCCGGTGCGTTGCACGGCGAAGACGCGGGCGCCAGGGCCGGGACGGTCCTCGGTCGGGTGCTCGGTGCGGTGCTCCGTGCGGTGGGGGAGGTGCAGTCGCAGTGCCATGGGGGGCTCCGAGAGACGTGGGACGGTGTCCATTCTTCGCCTCCGGCGCGCCCGTGGATGCGGTCGGGCCCCGCTCGTCGTCCGCGGGAAGCCCGGGGGCGTGCGCGCCGTTGATCCCGGCATGAGCCGTCCGTTCGAGATCGACCTGCACTCCGAGTTCCTCCGCGCCGACCTGTTCCTCTCCATGGGGCAGCCGATCGAGGCCGCGAAGGTCCTGGTGCCCGTCGTCGAGGCGGAGCCGGGCAACCAGGCGGCGCTCGAGCTGCTCGCGCGGGCCTACTTCGGCTCCGCGCAGCTCGGCCGCGCCGAGGAGACGCTGACCCGGCTGGTCGAGGCGGCCCCGGCCAACGGCTGGGCCCGGCGGGCGCTGGCGCGCACGCTGGAGCGGCAGAGCCGCGGCGACGAGGCCGTGCCGCACCACCGGATGGCCGACGCCCTCGGCGCCGACTGACGCCTCGGGCACTGGCCGCGCCGGTCCGCTCCGTGCGACCGTCTCCTCCCGCGGCACGGGCGCCGCGCCGCGCGAGAGGACGCCGAGATGACCGGTGTGCGCACCCCCTCCGTCGCCCTCGACGTGTACGGGATCGCCTGGCTGGCCGGCGGGCCGCGCCGGGTCGTCGAGACCGCCGTCGTCGCGCTCGTCGAGAGCCGGCGCATGCGCGTCGGGCAGCCAGGCGGTGAGCTGCACGTCGTCGCGCACCGTCCCCGCCACCCGGTCGAGGCCGCGGTGCTGGACGCCGCCGGTCGCGGGCGCCGCTCGGTCGACGGCGTGTACTGGCGGGTGCGCTCCGACGGCCGCCTCGCGACGTTCGGGCGGCAGCTGGAGGACGCCGGCCTGCTGGTGCGCGGCGCCGGGGACCCCGCTGCCCGGCGGCGGCCCTGGACCCCCACCTGCACCCGGGCCGGGCGGCGCACGCTGCGGGAGGTCCGCCACGACCTGCCGGCCCGTCTCGTCGTCGGTGGGACGAGTGCCCTGCTCGTGGCGCTGTCCGGGCCGGGCGCGGTGCCCGACCGGGAGCTGCGCGCCGCGCTCGTCGAGCCGCCCCGCCCGGCGCTCCCCCCGGTGGCGGGGAACGCGGGGCCGCCCGTTGCCGAGGTGCGCGGCAGCGGGCTGCACTTGGGCACCGGCGGCGGCTTCGCCAGCGGCGGCTTCGCCGGCTTCGGCGGCGGCGACTGCGGGTTCGGCGGAGGTGGTGACGGCGGCGGGGGTGCCTGCTGACCGGCCGAGCTGTACCTGCGGCTGCGGGCACGGGTGTCCGACGCTCTCGGGGACGGGTCGCCCGTCAGCTCCTCGGGAGCTCGGCAGCAAGGTGACGTCCGGGTGGGAACGTCGCGCAGTCCCTCGGTATCCCGCCCTGGGGCCGACTCCTGCGGTGTCCCGCACTCTCTTGCGGTCATGCAGCACCGCCAGAGTGGGCAGAACACCGCAAGAGCACCCCACCGGGCCGGATCTCCCACGCACAGATCACCTTGCCGCCGCACTCAGCTCCTCGCGAGCCGCAGCAGGGAGCGGGCGCCGCGCTGGAACTCGTACCCGACGTCGCGGACCTCCGCCGCGACGCCGGCCGTGGCGAGGTCGGCCAGCAGCCCGGCGAGCAGGTCGGGCAGCGGGCGGCCCGCCTGGTCGACCAGCGGGTAGACCCGCACTTGACCGCGGCTGACCCTCGCGAGCTCCCGCAGGGCCGCGAGGTGGAACGCGGGGTCGAGGCGGTCGGCGTAGGTGAACAGCAGGTGGGAGGAGAGGACGAGGTCGAACGCGCCGTCGCGGAACGGCAGCGCGGGCAGCGCCGCGCAGACGTACCGGCCGGGTGCGGCGGCGCGGTCGGCGGCGAAGGCCCGCGCCGCCTCCGCCCGCACCCGGGTGTGGCCGGCCGGACTCCCGTAGAAGTCCCAGACGTAGCGGTCCGCGTGCGCCTGCGCCCACGCCCGGCCCCGCTCCAGCTCGCCGGCCAGCCGGGCGGCGAGCGCGGCGGGTGGGGTGGCGTAGACGGGGTCGACGGCGACCGCGTCGACCCCGCGGGCGCGGGCGCCCGCGGTGAAGCCCGCGCCACCACCGGGGCAGTCGAGGACGCGGCCGGCGAGGTCGCCGTCGGACAGGGCGAACATCGCCCGGTACTCCTCGAACGACCGGGCGCTGACCAGGTAGGCGCCGATGTCCTGCGCGCCGGGGCGCAGCGCCGGGTCCACGCCGGACGAGCCTGCCCGAGTCACCCGCGGGCGGCCACCTCCACCGGCCGGAGGCGGACGACGGCGATCTGCCGGCTCACCTTGGCCTGGTAGTCGTCGTACCCGCCGAACCGCAGGCGGGGCAGCAGCCGCCACAGCCGGTCCCGCTCGGCGCCCTCGGCCCGGGTCGCCACCACCGGGAACCGTCGTCCGGCCACCTCCACCTCGGCGTGCGGGTCGGCCTGCAGGTTCAGCCACCACTGCGGCTCGCGGTCGATGCCCCCGTTGGAGGCGGCGACCACGAGGTCCGCGCCGTCGCGCACGTGCAGGACCGGGGTGGTGTAGGTGCGCCCCGACGTCCGCCCGCGGTGGGTGAGGAGCAGGACGTCCCCGCCGCGGAACCGGTTGCCCAGCCGGCCGCCGCTGCGCCGGTTCAGCGCGACGTGCCACCGGGCCACGTACTTCGACACCACGGTGAGCACGCGGTCGGTCCCGGTGGTCATCGCGCGATCCCGAAGACGCGGGCCTCACGGCGGTCGAACCGGCGGGCCATGAGCTTGGCGACCGCGAGGAGCACCGGTCCCGCACCGGGCATGCGGCGCAGCACCTCGTCCGGCAGGCCCGAGGCCACCCAGCCGGCGACGGCGGGCACCTCGCGCGGCGAGTAGTCCTTCGCGAACACCTCGCGGTCCAGCCGCTCCCAGTCCGCCTGCGTGAGGTGCTGCTGCACCAGGGCCATCCCGTCGCGCTCCTCGTGCGCGAGGTGCGCCGTCAAGGCGTCGCGCAGTTGCGCGGTGGTGCCGGCGAGGCGGTCGCGGGTGGCCGCGCCCCCGGTGCCGCCGGCCAGCGACCGCAGGTCCGCGGCGGCCGAGGCGAGCAGCGGGTCGATGACCGCGTGCTCGGCCTCGAGCGCGTCGAGGACGCTGCGGTCGGCGCCGCGCTCGGCGAGCAGCGGCCACAGCCCGACGTCCTCGCCGTGGTGGTGCTTGTGCAGCACGGTCGCGAAGAAGTCGAAGCGGCGACGGACCAGGCCCCACCGCTGCCGGTCGTCGACGGCCACGGCCGGCACGACGTCGGCGAAGGCGGCGAGGTCCCGCCGGAACGCCCGGTGCATGAGGTACATGGGCGCGATGTCGACCGGCCCCTCGGGAGCGGCGGCCTGGCCGGGCAGGACCAGCTGGGTCAGGGGCGGGACGGTGGCGGTCACGATCACTCCTCATTGAGTAGATGCGAACTCTAACGAATGATGCGATGCTAGGGTGAAAAAGTGACGGAGGGCAAGAGGGTCTACCGGTCGCCGCTGCGGGCCGAGCAGGCGCAGCGCACGCGGGCGGCGGTGCTCGACGCCGCGGGTTCCTGCTTCCTCCGGCAGGGCTACGCCGCGACGACGATGAAGGACGTCGCCGCCGCCGCCGGGGTGTCGGTGCAGACGGTCTTCGGCGTCGGGAGCAAGGCGTCCCTGCTGCTGGCCTGCGTCGACCGGGCGGTGGTCGGGGACGACCAGGAGGTACCGCTGGCCCAGCGGGACCTGTTCGTCCGTCTGCTGTCGGCGCCGGACCGCGCCGGCAAGCTCGCCGCCGCCCGGGAGATGGCGGGCCACTACGTGCCGCAGACCGTCCCGATGATCCGGGTCTTCGCCGACGCGGCCGCCGGCGACGCCGAGATCGGCACGGCGTGGGCCGAGTACGAGCGCCGGCGGCTGCAGGACGACCGGGCGCTGATCGCCTCCTTCGAGCCGTGGCTGCGCGCCGGGCTCGACGTCGACCGGGCCGCCGACGTCTTCTGGGGCGTGTTCTCCCACGCGCCGGCCGTCGCACTCATCTGGGAGCGGGGCTGGACCGTCGAGGAGTACGCGGACTTCCTGGTCGACGCCATCGAGCGGTTGCTGCTGGACTGACGTGACCGCGCCCGCCGCACCCTGACGGCGCGCCGGACGGCGGCGGGTAGCGTCCCGGCATCACGGCAGCGCAGCGAGGAAGCCGGTGCGAGTCCGGCGCGGTCCCGCCACTGTGAACCCCTCGGGGGAGCCAGACACTCGGCGCTGCCCGTGCCCGACGACCCGGGGCGCGGACCCCGAGTGAGGACCTGCCCGGTGTTCACCCTGCTCTCGACCAGCGACACCGACCTGCTCTCCGCCCGCGCGAGCGGCGCCGGCTGGCGGCTGGGCAACCCCGCCCGCCTGGACGCCGACGGGGTCGCGGCCCTGGTCGAGGGCGCGCAACTGGTCGTCCTCCGGCTGCTCGGCGTGCGCCGCCAGTTCGAGGAGCTGCTCGCACCGCTGCTGGCCGGCCCGGCACCGGTCGTCGTCCTCGGCGGTGAGCAGCTGCCCGACGCCGAGCTGATGGCGCTGTCCACCGTGCCGATGGGCGTGGCCACCGAGGCGCACGGCTACCTGGCGCAGGGCGGCCCGGGCAACCTCGTCCAGCTGCACCGCTTCCTCTCCGACACCGTGCTGCTCACCGGCGAGGGGTTCGAGCCGCCGTCGGTCGCACCCGACTGGGGTCTGCTGGAGAGGCCGTCCCGCGGGGAGGGCCCGACGGTCGCCGTCCTCTACTACCGGGCGCACCACCTCTCGGGGAACACCGCGTTCGTCGAGTCGCTGTGCGCCGCGATCGAGGACGCCGGGGGCCGGGCGCTGCCGGTGTTCACCTCGACGCTGCGCTCGGTGGAGCCCGAGCTGCTGGAGACGCTGCGCGGCGCGGACGCCCTCGTGGTCACCGTGCTCGCCGCCGGCGGCTCGCGGCCGGCGACCGCCTCCGCGGGCGGCGACGACGGCGCGTGGGACGTCGGCGCGCTGGCCGCCCTCGACGTGCCCGTGCTCCAGGGGCTGTGCCTGACCTCGAGCCGCGCCGACTGGCTGGCCAGCGACGACGGGCTCTCCCCGCTCGACGTCGGCAACCAGGTGGCCATCCCCGAGTTCGACGGCCGGCTGATCAGCGTGCCGTTCTCCTTCAAGGAGACCGACGCCGACGGGCTGACCACCTACGTCGCCGACCCCGAGCGGGCCGCCCGCGTGGCCGGGACGGCGGTCGCCCACGCGCGACTGCGGCACGTGCCGCCCGCCGACCGCCGCATCGTCGTGATGCTGTCGGCCTACCCGACCAAGCACGCGCGAATCGGCAACGCCGTCGGGCTGGACACCCCGGCGTCCGTCGTCCGCCTGCTGGCCGCGCTGTCCGGTGCCGGCTACGACATCGGCCCGTTCGAGGGGCCCGGCGCGCTGCCCGGCGTGGCCGGCCTGGACGGCGACGCCCTGGTGCACGCGCTGATCGCCGCCGGCGGGCAGGACGCGGACTGGTTGACCGCCGAGCAGCTGTCGGGCAACCCGGTGCGCATCCCGGCGGCGGACTACCGGGCGTACTTCGACACGCTCCCGGCCGACCTGCGCGACGCGATGGTGCGGCACTGGGGGCAGCCACCGGGCGGGCTCTTCGTGGACGGCGACGAGATCGTCTTCGCCGCGCTGCGGGCGGGCAACGTCGTGGTGATGGTCCAGCCCCCGCGCGGCTTCGGGGAGAACCCGATCGCGATCTACCACGACCCGGACCTGCCGCCGTCCCACCACTACCTGGCCGCCTACCGGTGGCTGCGGTCGGAGTTCGGGGCGCACGCGCTGGTGCACGTCGGCAAGCACGGCAACATGGAGTGGCTGCCCGGCAAGACCGTCGGGCTGTCGGCCTCCTGCGCGCCGGACGCCGCGATCGGCGACCTGCCGCTGGTCTACCCGTTCCTGGTCAACGACCCGGGCGAGGGCTCGCAGGCCAAACGCCGGGCGCACGCCACGCTGGTCGACCACATGGTGCCGCCGATGGCCCGCGCGGAGACCTACGGCGACATCGCCCGGCTGGAGCAACTGCTCGACGAGCACGCCAACGTCGCGGCGATGGACCCGGCCAAGCTGCCTGCCGTCCGGGCGCAGATCTGGACGCTACTGCAGGCGGCCCGCCTCGACTCCGACCTCGGGCTCACCGAGCGGCCGGAGGACGACCACTTCGACGAGATGATCCTGCACGTCGACGGGTGGCTCTGTGAGATCAAGGACTCCCAGATCCGCGACGGGCTGCACGTCCTCGGCAGCCCGCCGGCCGGCGCCGACCGCGTGGACCTCGTGCTGGCGATGCTGCGGGCCCGGCAGATCTGGGGCGGCGCGGTCGCGCTGCCCGGGCTGCGGGAGGCGCTCGGCCTGGCCGAGGGCGCCTCGCGCGCCGACACCGACGCGGTGGAGTCGCTCGCGGCCGCCCTGGTCTCCGGCATGGAGTCCCGCAGCTGGACGGCGGACGCGGTCGCGCCCGTCGTCGAGGAGGTCCTGGGCCGGGCCGACGCGCAGGTGGCCGCCGTCCTCCGGTTCGCCGTCGAGGAGGTGGTGCCCCGGCTGGAGCGCACCACCGACGAGCTGGACGCCGTCCTCCACGCGCTGGACGGCGGGTACGTGCCCGCGGGGCCGTCGGGCTCGCCGCTGCGGGGGCTGGTCAACGTGCTGCCGACCGGCCGCAACTTCTACTCCGTCGACCCGCGCGCGATCCCGTCGCGGCTGGCCTGGGAGACCGGGCAGGCGATGGCCGAGTCGCTGGTCGAGCGGTACCGCGCCGACACCGGGTCCTGGCCCCGCTCGGTCGGACTGTCGGTGTGGGGCACCTCGGCGATGCGCACCTCGGGGGACGACGTCGGGGAGGTGCTCGCGCTGCTCGGCGTCCGCCCGGTGTGGGACGACGCGTCGCGGCGGGTGACGGGGCTGGAGCCGGTGCCCCTCGACGAGCTCGGCCGGCCGCGGATCGACGTCACGGTGCGGATCTCCGGCTTCTTCCGCGACGCCTTCCCGCACGTCGTGACCATGCTGGACGACGCGGTGACGCTGGTGGCCGCGCTGGACGAGCCCGCGGACGAGAACTTCGTGCGGGCGCACGTCGAGGCAGACGTCGCCGCCCACGGCGACCGCCGGCGGGCCACTGCGCGGGTGTTCGGCTCCAAGCCCGGCGCCTACGGGGCGGGGCTGCTGCCGCTGATCGACTCGCGCAACTGGCGGGGCGACGCCGACCTCGCCGAGGTCTACGCGGTGTGGGGTGGCTACGCCTACGGCCGCGGGCTGGACGGCGTCGCCGCCCGGCCGGACATGGAGTCGGCCTACCGGCGCATCGCGGTGGCGGCGAAGAACGTCGACACGCGCGAGCACGACATCGCCGACTCCGACGACTACTTCCAGTACCACGGCGGGATGGTCGCGACCGTCCGCGCGCTGACCGGGCGGGCGCCGGCCGCCTACATCGGGGACTCCACCCGGCCGGAGTCGGTGCGCACCCGCTCGCTGACCGAGGAGACCGCCCGGGTGTTCCGCGCCCGCGTCGTGAACCCCCGGTGGCTGGCCGCGATGCGCCGGCACGGCTACAAGGGCGCGTTCGAGCTGGCCGCGACCGTCGACTACCTGTTCGGCTACGACGCCACGACCGGGGTGGTCGCCGACTGGATGTACGAGAAGCTGGCCCAGACCTACGTGCTGGACCCGGAGAACCGGGAGTTCCTGGAGCGGGCCAACCCGTGGGCGCTGCACGGCATCGCGGAGCGGCTTCTGGAGGCGGCCGACCGGCAGCTGTGGGCCGAGCCCGACCCGGCGCTGCTGGCCGACCTGCAGCAGGCCTACCTCGACACCGAGGGTGACCTGGAGGGCGGCGAGACCCCGGCTCAGCAGGGCGTCGGCGGCTGAACCCGCGCATCACCGCGGGCCGTGCCGGGTAGTCCTCCGGCATGAGCATCCTCGGACGACTGATGGGCACGGCAGAGAACACTGCCCGCACCGCGGCTCGCGGGGGTCGGGCCACCGGCCGCGGTGCGGCCGCACGCGGCACGGTACGTGGCACGGGCCGCGCGACCACCGGCCGCGGCATGGGCCGGAGCACTCCCCGGGCGACCGGCCGGGGCCGGCCGACGACCGCCGCCTCCGGCGGGCTGCGGGGGCTGGTGGGCGGCCTGCTGGGCCGACGCTGAACAAGGACCCCCTTTCTCCCCGCCCTTCGCGAGCCCTTCGCGAGCTCAGGGCGGTGCCCTGGGAAGGGGGCCGCGCCTCAGGCGAGGACGGCCGCGGCCACCAGCAGGGTGACCGCGGCCGTCACCTCCGCCATCGCGCCCATGACGTCGCCGGTGACGCCGCCCAGGCGGGCCCGCGCCCGGCGCAGGAGGAGTTCGGCCGCGACCAGGCCGGCCAGGGCACTGCCGATCAGCGCGCCGGCGAGCGGCCAGTTCCCGCCGGCCAGCGCGGCCAGTACCGCGGATGACGCGACCAGGGCCGCGGCCCACCACCCCCACGAGACGGTGCCGGCGACCGACCGGCCGAGTGAGGAGCCCTCGGCGGCCGGCACGCCGGGTAGCCCGGTGCGGGTCATCGCCAGCCGGGCGGCCAGCACCGCGGTCCACAGCGCCGTCCACCCGCCGTCGGTGGCCAGCAGCGCGGCCGCCGCGGCCACCTGCAGCAGCACGGTCAGCACCAGCGTGACGACACCGAACGGTCCGACGTCCCCCTGGTGCATGACGGCCAGCGCCCGCGCGCGCCCCCGCAGCGGACCCAGGCCGTCGGCGGTGTCGGCCAGCCCGTCCAGGTGCAGGCCGCGGGTCAGTGCGGCCAGGACCGTGACCGCCAGCACCGCCCCGGTCAGCGGCGAGACCAGCCGGGTGCCGGCGACGGCGACCCCGGTGGCGACCCCGCCCAGCAGGAGGCCGACCAGCGGTGCCCAGGGCAGGACGCCGCGCGTGCTCGCCGCCACCTGCGCCGGGACGCGCACGACGGTGAGCAGCGCCAGCGACTCGAACGGGCCGGTCCACCTCATCGCAGCCGCTGGGGCAGGCCGGCCACCACGAACCACACCTCGTCGGCGGTGCCGGCCAGCCGCTGGTTGACCGACCCGAGGGTGTCGCGGAACAGCCGGCCCGAGCGGGTCTCGGGCACCACACCCAGCCCCACCTCGTCGGAGACCGCCACCACGTGCGCCGGCGTCATGGCCCAGGCGTTCACCAGCGCGTCGCAGCGGGCGGCCAGCCGCTCGGCGGCACCGGGCTCGTCGCGCCACACCCCGGTCTCGTCCATGAGGGCGGCCACCCACGTGGTGACGCTGTCCACCAGCACCGACCCGCGCCGCAGCAGGTCGCTGGGGGCCGTCGTCTCCACCGTCGTCCACCCGGCCGGCCGCCGGGACCGGTGGGCGGCCACCCGTTGCGCCCACTCGGCGTCGTCCGGGACCGGGGGAGAGGTGGCCAAGTAGGTGACCTCCGCGGCGCCGGCCACCAGCGACTCGGCGTGCGCGGACTTGCCCGAGCGGGCACCGCCCAGCACCAGCACCTTGCTCATCCGGGCTCCGTCGGCGCGGGCCGCCCGGTCACAGCAGGAGCTCGAGCCGGGTCACCGTGCCGTTGTGCGGCGTGATCGAGGGCAGCGCGTCGGCCCCCAGCCCGGCGGCCACGGCCTGGGCGGCCCGGATCGTGTCGCCGTGCGTCACCAGGGCGATCACCTCGGCGGGCGGTTCGGCGGCGAGGTGCTTGAGGAACGCGCCCACCCGCGCGTGCAGCTCGTCGAGGCTCTCCCCGCCCTCGGCGGCCCAGTGCGGGTCGGTCCAGTCGACGACGTCCCACAGCTCGCGGGACGGCCGGCCCTCCAGCACCCCGTAGCCCTGCTCGCGCAGCGCGGGCGTGGTGGTGAACGGCAGACCGGTGGCGCCGGCGCAGTGCTCGGCGGTCTGGACCGCCCGGTGCAGGTCGCTGGAGATCAGCGCACCCGGGTGCAGGCCGGCCAGCTCCCGGGCCGCCGCGGCGGCCTGCGCGTGCCCGAGCTCGGTGAGGGGCACGTGCGCCGTCTGACCCTGCATCAGTCCGGCGGCGTTCCACTCGCTCTGCCCGTGGCGGACGAGGAGGAGGGTCAGCGGCTGGGCCATGGTGGGAGGCACTGTAGCCAGCCGTGCGCGGGATCCCGGACGCTCCCTCGTACCGTCGACCCGGTGGGCGTGCCGGTGGGCCCGTCCGCGCCCCGAGCAGCGTTGGTCACGGGACCGACGAGCATCACCCAGGAGGACTCCGTGACCATCCCCGTCCGCCCCGGCGCCTCCCGGCCCGTCGCCCGCCCCTCCGGCCCCGATCCGCTGGCCCCGCTCCTGGAGCTGCCGGGCGTGCGGGAGGCCGCCGACGCCGCCCGGGCGGGGATCGACCGGCTGCTGCGGCACCGGCTGATGCGGAACCGGTCGGCGGAGGTGAGCACCGAGTCGGCGCTGCGCGGCGCCCGCGCCTCGGCCGCCCTCGAGGGCGTCGACGTCCCGCTCGCCGACCTGCGCGCCGGGCAGGTGGACGACCCCGTGGTCCAGGGCTCGCTGCGGACCTCGGTCGCGCTCGGCTCGATGCAGGACACCTGGTCGCGCGCCCCCGGCCAGGTGCTGGCGCGGCTGCACGTGCTGGCCGCCGCCGACCTCGCCGAGCGCGCCGGGCTCGGCCGGCCCGCCCCGCACGCCGGCCCCCGCCTGAGCGGACTGTTCGCGCTGGTGACGGGAACCTCCACGGTGCCGGCCGTCCTGGTCGCCGCGGTCGTCCACGGTGAGCTGGCGGCACTCGCCCCGTTCGGCACCGCCGACGGCGTGGTGGCCCGCGCCGCCGCCCGGCTGACCGGGATCACCCGCGGCCTGGACCCCAAGGCCGTGTCGGTGCCCGAGGTCGGGTTCGTGGAGCTCGGCCGTGACGAGTACGCCCGGGCCGTGGCGGGCTACGCCTCGGGGCGGCCCGAGGGGGTGGCGGCCTGGCTCGTGCACTGCTGCCGGGCCACCGAGCACGGCGCCCTGGAGGGGCTGGCGATCGCCGAGAGCATGCTGCGCGGCTGACGGGGGCTGATCGGCTCGTCCCCGCGACCGGCCGCCCGCCTGCGCCGTCCTGTGGTGGCGGCGAGACTGGACGGCGTGCGCACCCTCGACATGGACGGGCTCGGCGCGGTCAGCCGCGTGGGACTCGGGACCTGGCAGTTCGGCTCGCGCGAGTGGGGGTACGGCGACGCGTACGCCTCCGGTGAGGCCGCGGCGATCGTGCGGCGGGCCCGCGAGCTCGGCATCACGCTGTTCGACACCGCGGAGGTCTACGGCTTCGGCCGCAGCGAGCGGATCCTGGGGGACGCGCTCGGAGCGGAGCGGGCCGGCGTCGTCGTCGCGACGAAGGTCTTCCCCGTCGCCCCGTTCCCGCCGGTGGTCCGCAACCGGCTGGCCGGCAGCGCCCGCCGGCTGGGGCTGCACCGCGTGCCGCTCTACCAGGTGCACCAGCCCAACCCGCTGGTCCCCGACTCGGTGATCATGCCCGGGATGCGGGAGTTGCTCGACGCCGGACGCATCGGCGCCGTCGGCGTCTCCAACTACTCGCTGCAGCGCTGGCAGGCGGCCGACGCCGCGCTGGGCCGCCCGGTGGTCAGCAACCAGGTGCACTTCTCCCTGGCCGCGCCCTGCGCGCTCGAGGACCTCGTCCCGTTCGCCGAGCGGGAGAACCGCATGGTGATGGCCTACAGCCCGCTGGCACAGGGACTGCTCGGCGGCCGCTACGGCGTCGAGAACCGGCCCGGGGGCGTGCGGGCGGCCAACCCGCTGTTCGGCACGGAGAACCTGCGCCGGGCCGAGCCGCTGCTCGGCGTCCTCCGCGAGGTCGCCGCGGCCCACGACGTCGCGCCGGCGCAGATCGCGCTGGCGTGGCTGATGGCCCTGCCGCGGGTCGTGGTGATCCCCGGCGCGTCGAGCGTCGCGCAGGTGGAGGCGAACGCCGCCGCCGCGGAGATCACCCTCCGGCCCGACGAGCAGGCGGCGCTCACCGCGGAGGCGCGGGCGTTCACCCCCGTGTCCGCCGCGCAGACCATGCTCGAGCGCGTGCGGGAGCGGCTGCCGTTCTGAGCCCGCGGGGCGCCTGCTCAGGCGCCGCGACGGCGCCGGCGACCGAGCAGCGGTGACGGGGCGGCGGGGCGGGCGGTGGCCTCGCGCAGCAGCCGTCGCCGGGCGTACCAGGCCAGCCCGACCACCGCGGCGCCCACGCTCATGGCGGCACCGGTCACCACCGGCGTCGTGGGCACCGGGAAGCGCGACCGCATCGAGACCGGGCGGCTGAACTCCAGCACGGGCCACCCGCGTTCCGCCGCGGCCTTGCGCAGGGCGCGGTCGGGGTTCACCGCGGTGGGGTGCCCGACCTCCGACAGCATCGGCAGGTCGGTGACCGAGTCGCTGTAGGCGTAGCAGTCGGCCAGGTCGTAGCCGTTCTCCGCGGCGACCTCCCGGACGGCGACCGCCTTGTTCTCGCCGTAGGCGTAGAAGTCGATCTCGCCGGTGTAGCGACCGTCGACGGTGACCATCCGGGTGGCCACCACCCGGTCGGCCCCCAGCATCTGCCCGATCGGCTCCACCATCTCCGCGCCGCTGCTGGAGACGATGACGATCTCCCGGCCGGCAGCCCGGTGCTCCTCGATCAGGTCGGCGGCCTCGGCGTAGACCAGCGGGTCGACGATCTCGTGGAGGGTCTCCCGGACGATCTCGTGCACCGTGGCGACGTCCCAACCGGTGCACATCTGGGTGATCTGGGCCCGCATGCGCTCCATCTGCTGGGCGTCGGCGCCGGAGAGGGAGAAGACGAACTGGGCGTAGGCGCCCTTGAGCACCGCCCGCCGGTTGATCAGCCCGCCCTGGAAGAACGGACGGCCGAACGCCAGGGTGCTGGACTTGGCGATGACCGTCTTGTCCAGGTCGAAGAACGCCGCTGCGCGGGTCACGGTTCACGACTGTAAGTGGACCGGCTGACAGTGACGGGGATCGCGCGCCGTCCACACCCCTTCGGGTCATCCACAGATCCCGCCGACACCTCCCGCACCCCGGAGCCCTCCGCTGGGCTCGGCGGCGTGACCGCCCTCCGCGCCCTGCCCGCCCGCCCCCTCGTCGTCAGCACCGACGAGGCGCTCCTCGACGACCTGCTGCGCCTGCTGGCCGCGGCCGGCGCCGAGCCGGAGGTCGCCACCGGCGGCCCGGCGCTGCGGCGGGCGCACCGGGAGGCGCCGCTGGTCGTCCTCGGCGCCGACGCGCTCGCCGCGGGCCCGGTGCGGGCCCTGCCCCGCCGCCCCGGCGTCGTCGTCGTGGCTCCCGGTGAGCCGCCGGCGGCCACGTGGGCGGCCGCGGTGGAGCTCGGTGCCGAGCGGGTGGCGGTGCTGCCCGACGACGAGAGCTGGTTGCTGTCGCGGATGGCGTCGGCCCTGCGCCGGCCGGTCGACCGCGGCTGCCTGGTCGCGGTCGGGGGCAGCTGCGGCGGAGCGGGCGCGAGCACGGTCGCGGCCGCGCTGGCGCTCACCGTGGCCTCCGGCTCCGACGGCGCGCTGCTGGTCGATGCCGACGGCTGGGGCGGCGGTGTCGACCTCCTCCTCGGTGCCGAGCGTGCCGAGGGGCTGCGCTGGCCGGAGCTCGCCGGCCTCCGGGGCCGCGTGGCGGGCGACGCGCTCATGTCCGCCCTCCCCGAGGTGGAGGGAGTCTCGGTGCTGGCGGCCTCCCGCGAGTCACCGGGCGAGGTCCCGGCCGAGGCGCTGGCGGCGGTCGTCGAGGGCGTCCGCGCCGGCGGGTGGCCGGTGGTGGTCGACCTCGCGCGGGGGGTGCGGCCGGAGACGGCCGAGACGGTGCTCGCCGAGGCCGATCTGGCGGTGCTGCTGGTGCCGGCCCGGCTGCGGGCGGCCTCGGCGGCGCGCCTGCTGGTCGAGCACGGTCCCGGCGGGCGGCCGTCCCCCTGGTCGGCGGTACGCCTGGTGGTGCGGCGGGTGACCGGCGGCCTGTCGGCCGGCGAGGTCGCAGACGTCGTGGGGCGGCCCGTCCTGGCCGAGCTCGCCGCCGACCGCGGCGCCGTTCCGCGCGGGGAGCGGGGCGAGCCGCCCCTGGTGACGGCGCGCTCACCGCTGGGTGCTCTCGCCCGCCGGGTGCTGGCCGAGCTGCCGCGGCAGGCGGGGGTGGCGGCGTGAGCGGGGGAGCGCTGGTCGACCGCGTCCGGGCCCGGCTGGCGCTGGAACCAGGGGCCCCCACGCGCGCGACGGTCGCGGCTCTGGTGCGGGAGGAGTCCGGCGGCCTGCTCGGTGACGACGACGTGCTGCGCGCGGTCCGCGAGGCGGTGGACGAGCTCGCCGGCGCGGGGCCGCTCGAGCCGCTGCTGCGGGCGCCCGGGGTCACCGACGTGCTGGTCAACGGCCCCGGCGAGGTGTGGGTGGACCGTGGCGGCGGGCTCGAACGGTCCGACGTGCGGTTCCCCGACGAGGACGCCGTCCGCCGGCTGGCCGTCCGGCTCGCCGCCGCCGCGGGCCGCCGGCTGGACGACGCCGCCCCCTGGGTGGACGTCGGCCTGCCCGACGGCACCCGGCTGCACGCGGTCCTGCCGCCGGTGTCCGGCAGCGGGACCTGCCTGTCGCTGCGGGTCCTGCGGCGGGCGTCGCTGACCTTCGCCGACCTCGCCGCCCGCGGGACGTTCCCCGGCCGGTCCGCCGGCCTGCTGCGCGCGCTGGTCGCCGGGCGGCTGGCCTTCCTGGTCACCGGCGGCACCGGGTCGGGGAAGACCACCCTGCTGTCGGGGCTGCTCGGCCTCGTCCCGACGGCCGAGCGCCTCGTGCTCTGCGAGGACGCTCCTGAGCTCCGGCCGGCCCACCCGCACGTCGTCCGGCTGGCCACGCGGCCGCCCAACGTCGAGGCGGTCGGGGAGGTCACGCTGCGCGACCTCGTCCGGCAGGCGCTGCGGATGCGCCCGGACCGGCTGGTCGTCGGCGAGGTGCGCGGCGCCGAGGTCACCGACCTGCTGGCCGCGCTCAACACCGGTCACGAGGGCAGTTCCGGGACCCTGCACGCCAACCGCCCGGCCGAGGTGCCGGCCCGGCTGGAGGCGCTCGGCGTCGCCGCGGGCCTGGACCGGCTGGCGGTGCACAGCCAGACCGCCGCTGCGCTCGCCGCGGTGGTCCACCTGCGCCGCACGTCGTCGGGCCGGCACGTGGCGGAGATCGGCGTGGTCCGCCGGGCCGGCGACCTCGTCGTCGTCGAGGCCGGCTGGCGTGCCGACGGCGGGCCGTGTCCGGGCGCCGAGCGGCTGGAGGAGCTCCTGGGGCGGGCGGGCGGGCTCCCGCGGTGACCGGCTCGGTGCTCCTGCTCGGGGCCGCACTGCTCCTGTGGCCGGGGAGCGCCGCGGTGCGGCGGGCGAGGCGGGTCGCCGCCACCGGTCCGCGGGCGCGCCTCCCGACCACGGGGGCGTCGCTGCCCCGGCCGGCGCTGTGGGGTGCCACGGCCGCCGCCGGGGCGGCCCTGCTGAGCACCCCGCTGGTGGCCGTCCTGGCCGGGGCGGTTGCGACGCTGGGTGCCCGGGCCGTCGACCGCTGCCGCGCGGGCGTCCAGGAGGAGCTGCGGCTGACCGCGCTCGCCGAGGCGCTGGCCGCCCTGGCGGCCGAGCTGCGCAGCGGGCGGTCCCTGACGGAGGCCACGACGGCGGCCGTGGCCGCCTGCGCGGACGAGGAGAGCGGGCAGGCGCTGGCGCGGGCGGTCGTGGGGGCGGATGCTGCCGGTCGGCAGGAGCCGGCCGGCACGGAGGTCGGGCACGCGCTGCACCGCGTGTCGGCGGCTGCCGCCCTGAGCCGGCGTACGGGGTGCTCGCTGGCGGCGGTGCTCGGCGCGGTCGAGGACGACCTGCGCGCCCGCTCCCGCCAGCGGCGGGACCTCCGTTCGGCCACCGCCGGGCCCCGGGCCAGCGCCGCCCTCCTGGCCGGGCTGCCCCTGCTCGCCCTGGCCATGGGCAGCGGCATCGGCGCCGACCCCTGGCGGGTGCTGACGACCACTCCCACCGGGCAGCTGCTGCTCGTCCTCGGGGTGGTCCTCGAGGGGGCCGGGCTGGCGTGGTCGGCCCGCCTGGTGCGGCGGGCGGTCCGGTGAGCGCGCTCGTCGCGGCCCTGCTCGCGGCTGCGCTGCTGGTCGGGTCGCCCCGACGGCCCGGTGTGGCGGCCCGGGTGCGGGCGCTGTCCACCGACCGGGCCGGGCCGTCGCGCCGCGGCGGTGCCGGTGCCCGGCGCTCCTGGCTGCTGGCCGGCGGAGCGGGAACGGCGGCCGGCCTGCTCGTGGGCGGCCTGCCCGGCGTCGCCGTGGCCGTGGCCGTCGCGGTGCTGGCCGAGCATCTCCTGCGCCGCGCTGCCGGGCAGTCCGAACGGGCGGGACCGGCCCTCGCCGGCGATCTCCCGGTCGCCTGCGACCTCCTCGCCGTCTGCCTGGCGGCCGGACTGCCCCTGGCCGGTGCCCTCGCGGCGGTGGCCTCGACGCTGCCTGCGCCGCTCGGGCCCGCACTGCACGAGGTGGCCGCGCTGCACCGGCTGGGCGCGTCACCACAGCGGGCCTGGGCCGACGCCCCCGCAGAGCTGGCGGTCCTGGGCCGGGTGCTGGTCAGGGCGGGGGAGTCGGGCTCGGCGGTGGTGCCCGCCCTGCGAACGCTCGCCTCCGACACCCGCGCGGAGGCACGCAGCCGCGCCGACACGGCCGTGCGCCAGGCCGGGGTGTGGGTGCTCGCGCCGCTGGGCGCCTGCTTCCTGCCGGCCTTCGTCTGCCTCGGAGTGGCGCCCCTCGTGCTCGGCATCGCCGCGGACGTCTTCGGGTGAGCCGGGCCCGCCGTCGTCCACAGCCGGCACCGCGGTCCACAGATCGCCGCCGTCGCTGGGAGGGGCCCGCGCGCGCTGCGAGCGTCGACGCAGCGGTCCGGACGGCGGACCGCACGACGGAGGAGGTCCTCGTGAGCGAGAGTCCGGCAGCACGTCCCGCCCCGGCGGAGCAGGGTGGGGAGGAGGCGGAGCGCCCCGCCGAGGGCGCGCTCCTCAGGCGTGGGTTGAGGGCGCGCTGGAGCCGCGTCCGCGCGACCGGGGACGCCGGCATGAGCACCGCCGAGTACGCCGTCGGCACCGTCGCGGCCTGCGCCTTCGCCGCCGTTCTGTACCGGGTCGTGACCGGCGGCTCGGTCGTCGACGCGCTCGGGGAGCTGGTCTCCTCGGCGCTGGCCACGCTGTCCTGACCGTGCCCGCCCTGGCGAGGTACCGGCGCCGCGCGGCCAGGCTGCGCTCGGCGGGGCGCCGCGAGGCGGGCATGGTCACCGCCGAGACCGCCGTCGTCCTGCCCGTGCTGCTGTTCGTCCTCGCCGGGGCGGTGGCGGCTGTGACGGTCGTGGGAGCCCAGCTGCGGTGCGTCGACGCCGCCCGCGAGGGAGCCCGTGCCGCGGCCCGGGGCGAGGACGCCGCGGTGGTGGTCGCCCTGGCCGCCCGCGCTGCTCCCACCGGCGCCCGGACCACCATCGCCTCCGACGGGCCCGCGGTGGCGGTCACCGTGGCGGCGGAAGTGGCACCGCTCGGGCCCGTTCCGTTCCGGGTGCGGGTCTCGGCCACGGCCGTGGCCCAGCGCGAGCCGGACGGCGAGGGAACGACGGCGGCCTCCGGCGGGAGCGGGTGAGCGGCGGCACCCGGCCGGCCGGGGAACGCGGCTCGGCGACCGTGTGGGTGGTCGCGCTCGCGGGGGTCCTCGCCGCCGTCGGGGTCGCGGCCGTCCTGGTGGGCACGGCCGTGGTGGGCCGGCACCGCGCGACGGGGGCGGCGGACCTGGCCGCTCTGGCCGCGGCCGAGCAGGCCGTCCGTGGCCGGTCCGACGCCTGCGCGGTGGCCGCCCGGGTGGCGGAGGCCAACGCGGCGCGGCTGACCGGTTGTGCGGTGGACGGCGCCGCCGTGGTCGACATCTCCGTCACCGTCCCGGTGCGCCTGGGCCCGATCGGGGTCCGGGAGGCCACCGCCCGCGCGCGGGCCGGGCCGGTCTCGTCCGTCCCAGCGCCGCCGTGAGGAGGGTCGCGGGCAGGGGCGCCGCGCTCCCAGGCTGCCGCCGGAGGACGGCCGTCGGGTCAGAAGACCAGGTCGTCCCCACCGGCGGCCGGGGGCGCCTCATGCGTCGCGTGCGGCGTGGCAGCGGCCGGTTCCGGGGCGTCCGGTTCGGCCGGAGCCGAGGGCGACGGGAGTCCCCGCTCCTCCTCGGCCAGCGGTCTCGCGGCGTGCGTCTGGACCTCGGCGGCCACGGGGTGCTCACCCCTGTCCTCGGCGGCGGCCAGCTCGTCGAGGACGACGTCGAGCACGCGCACCGCGCCGTCCTTGTCCAGCGGGTCGTTGCCGTTGCCGCACTTGGGCGACTGGACGCAGGAGGGGCAACCGCTCTCGCACTCGCAGCTGGCGACGGTGGCGCGGGTGGCCTGCAGCCACCGCCGCAGCGTGGCGAAGCCGCGCTCGGCGAAGCCGGCACCGCCGGGGTGGCCGTCGTAGACGACGATCGTGGCCGCGCCGGTGTCGGGGTGCAGCGCGGTGGAGACGCCGCCGAGGTCCCAGCGGTCGCAGGTGGCGAGGAGCGGGAGGATCCCGATCGCGGCGTGCTCCGCGGCGTGCAGGGACCCGGGCAGGCCGACCTCGTCCACCTCGGCGCGCGCCACGGCCTGCTCGTCGAGGGTCAGCCACACCGCCCGCGTGCGCAGCTGGCGGGCGGGCAGGTCGAGGGGGAACTCCGCCAGCACCTCGCCGGTCCCGAGCCGGCGGCGCTGGTAGGCCACCACCTGGTTGGTCACGTCCACGACCCCGGTGTGCGCGGTCACCGCCCCCAGGTGCCACGAGCGGTCGGTGGACACCACCGCCAGGTCGGTGACGTCGCGGGCGACGGTGGTCCACTCGGGGCTCTCGGCGTGCACCACCGCGGTGGCGTCCTCGACGGAGAACTCGTCCACGACGTAGGTCTCGCCCCGGTGCACGTACAGGGCGCCGGCGTGCACCGTCGCGTGCGCCGCGTCCCCGTCGACGGTGCCGAGCAACCGGCCGGTCGCGCCCTCGATGATCGTGACGGGTTCCAGGCCGCTGCCCCTGATGTCGACGTCGGGCCGGCCGCGGCCGGCCCAGTACCAGCCGGTCGGGCGCCGCCGGAGCAGGCCCTCGGCGACCAGCTCCTCGACTCGTGCCTCGGCGGCCGGCCCGCCGAAGTCCGCGAGGTCGGCGGGGACGAGCGGCAGCTCCGCGGCGGCGCAGCACAGCTGGGGTCCGAGCACGTAGGGGTTGGTCGGGTCGGTGACCGTGGCCTCCACCGGCCGGCCGAACACCGCCCGCGGGTGGTGGGCCAGGTAGTGGTCCAGCGGGTCGTCGCGGGCGACGAAGACCACCAGGGACTCCCGCTGCGCCCGCCCCGCGCGGCCGGCCTGCTGCCACAGCGAGGCCAGGGTGCCCGGGTAACCGGCCAGGACGACGGCGTCGAGCCCGGCGATGTCGATGCCCAGCTCCAGGGCATTGGTCGTGGCCACGCCCAGCAGTTCCCCGCTGGACAGCGCGCGCTCCAGCTCCCGCCGCTCTTCCGGCAGGTAGCCGCCCCGGTAGGAGTCGACGCGGCGGGCGAGGTCGCCGCGACCGCGGTCCCGCAGGATGTGGCGGGCCTGGTCGGCGACGGACTCGGCGCTGCGGCGGGACCGCACGAAGGCCAGGGTGCGCGCATCCCGCGCCACCAGGTCGGCCAGCAGGGTCGCGGCGTCGGCCGCCGCCGATCGGCGCAGCGGGGCGCCGTGCTCGCCGGTGCGCTCGGTCAGCGGGGGTTCCCACAGCGCGAAGGTGGCGCCCGGCCGGGGCGAGCCGTCCTCGGTCACCGCGGTCACTGGGGCGCCGACCAGCCGGCCGGCGGCAGCGGCCGGCTCCGCGACGGTCGCCGAGGCCAGCACGAACACCGGCTCCGCGCCGTAGCGCCGGCAGATCCTCCGCAGGCGCCGGAGGACGTGACCGACGTGCGAGCCGAAGACCCCGCGGTAGGAGTGGCACTCGTCGACGACCACGTAGGCCAGCCGGCGCAGGGTGCTCGACCACTTCTGGTGGGCCGGCAGCACGCCGCGGTGCAGCATGTCCGGGTTGGTGACGATCCAGCGCGAGTGCCGCCGGACCCACTCCCGCTCCTCCATGGGGGTGTCCCCGTCGTAGGCGGCCGGCCGCACGGAGGGGTCGGCCAGCGCGGCGACGGAGGAGAGCTGGTCACGGGCCAGCGCCTTGGTGGGCGCGAGGTACAGGACGCATGCGCGGGGGTCCTCGGCCAGCCGGGTCAGCGCCGCCAGCTGGTAGGCCAGCGACTTCCCGGAGGCGGTGCCGGTGGCCACCACCACGTGCCCGCCGTCGTGGGCGAGCTGCGCGGCCTCCACCTGGTGCCGGTAGGGAGCGCTCACCCCCTGCGCCTCCAGGCGCTCCCGGAGCTGCGGCCCCACCCACTCCGGCCACGGCCGGGTGTCGCTCTCCCGCACCGGCATCCGGTGGACGTGGGTGACCGGCTGTTCCTCCTCCGGCGTCCCGGCGAGGAGCGCGGCCAGCAGGTCCGCGCCGGGCAGGACCCCACCCCCTGGACCGGGGTCCGTGCCGGGAGGGGGAGCCGACCGGACCGGATGGAGCGTGGTCACGCGTTCTCCTCGCTGGCGCTCGTCGTCCGCGCGCCCAACGGTGCTCTGCCTCTGGGGGACCTCGCGAGCTCGGTCACCGGTTCTCCTCGCTGGCGCTCGTCGTCCGCGCGCCCAACGGTGCTCTGCCTCTGGGCGACCTCGCGAGCTCGGTCACCGGTTCTCCTCGCTGGCGCTCGTCGTCCGCGCGCCCACGGGTGCTGTTCCTCTGGGTGACCTCGCGAGCTCGGTCACCCCTCCACTGTCACACCTGCGGGCAACCCCGTCCCGTCCGCGGCAGCGGATCGTCGAGCCACCGATACGGCTTGTGATCTCCCTTACACTCACGCGGCGCCCAGGACGTGCGGAGCCCCCGCCCGTACTGGACGGGACCTCCGCCGACCGGAGCGCAGGTGAGCCCCGGGGGCAGCCGACCGCTTGGAGGAAACACATGCCGGACAGCGCACTCTCCGGCGGGGACGTCGTCCTGGTGACGATCGTCCTCGCCATCTCGATCGCCGCCCTCGCCTTCGCCGCCTACCTCGTCCGCGCCGTCATGGCGGCCGACCAGGGCACGGTGACGATGCGCGACATCGCGAAGGCGGTGCAGGAGGGTGCGGCGGCGTACCTGCGCAGACAGTTCCGCACCCTCGCGGTCTTCGCCGTCATCGTCTTCCTGGTCCTGCTCGTGCTGCCCGTCCACGAGGGCGGGTGGGGCACCCGGCTCGGGCGCGCACTGTTCTTCCTCGTCGGTGCCCTGTTCTCCGCCATGGTCGGGTTCATCGGCATGACCCTGGCCACCCGCGGGAACGTCCGCGTCGCGGCGGCCGCGCGCACGGGCGGCTACCGGCCGGCCTTCCGCATCGCGTACCGGACCGGGGGCGTCTGCGGGATGATCACCGTCGGTCTCGGCCTCTTCGGCGCGGCCCTCGCGCTGTTGCTGTTCGACGAGACCGCCCCGGTGGTCCTCGAGGGCTTCGGCTTCGGCGGCGCGCTGCTGGCGATGTTCATGCGTGTCGGTGGCGGCATCTTCACCAAGGCCGCTGACGTGGGCGCCGACCTCGTGGGCAAGGTCGAGGCCGGCATCCCCGAGGACGACCCCCGCAACGCCGCGACCATCGCCGACAACGTGGGCGACAACGTCGGCGACTGCGCCGGCATGGCCGCCGACCTCTTCGAGTCCTACGCGGTCACCCTGGTTGCGGCGCTGATCCTCGGTCAGGTCTTCTTCGGCGCCGTCGGCATGGTCTTCCCGCTGACCGTCGCCGCCATCGGGGTCATCGCCTCGGTCGTCGGCATCTTGGCCAGCAACCCCGGCAAGGGCGACGCGAACGGCCTGGCCCCGATCAACCGCGGCTTCTTCACCTCCGCCGTCGTCTCGCTCGTGCTGGTCGCCGCCGCCTCCTTCACCGTGCTGCCCAGCGTCGCGGACGTGCCCGACAGCGTGATCAGCCCGCAGGTCCTGGGCTTCGTGTCGGTGCTGATCGGCATCGTCCTCGCCGGCGCCATCCAGCTGCTGACCGGCTACTTCACCGAGACCAGCCGCAAGCCGGTCAAGGACGTCGGGCGCAGCTCGCTGACCGGCCCGGCGACGGTCATCCTCTCCGGCATCTCCCTGGGCCTGGAGTCGGCCGTCTACGCCGCGCTGCTGATCGGCGGCGCCGTCTACGGCGCGTTCCTCGTCGGTGGCGGCGCTGCCCTCTACGCCGTCGCGCTGGCCGGCTGCGGGCTGCTGACCACGGCCGGCGTGATCGTCTCGATGGACACCTTCGGCCCGGTCAGCGACAACGCGCAGGGTATCGCCGAGATGTCCGGCGACATCGACGAGGAGGGGGCCCGGGTGCTCACCGACCTCGACGCGGTCGGGAACACCACCAAGGCCATCACCAAGGGCATCGCGATCGCCACCGCGGTACTCGCCGCCACGGCGCTGTTCGGCTCCTACAACGCGCAGATCGGCGTGGCGCTGGAGGAGGCCGGCGACACCCTCGGGAGCGCCTTCAGCCTGGTGAACCCGAACAACATCGTCGGCGCCCTCCTCGGTGCGGCAGTCGTCTTCTTCTTCTCCGGGCTGGCGATCAGTGCCGTGTCCCGTGCCGCCGGGCGCGTGGTGTTCGAGGTGCGCGAGCAGTTCCGCACCCGCCCCGGGATCATGGACTTCACCGAGCGGCCCGACTACAGCCGCGTCGTCGACATCTGCACCAAGGACAGCCTCCGCGAGCTGGCGACCCCCGGGCTGCTCGCCGTGCTGGCGCCCGTGGCGGTGGGCTTCGGGCTCGGGTTCGGGCCGCTGGCGGCCTACCTGGTGGGCGCGATCGCCGCGGGCACGCTGATGGCGGTGTTCCTCGCCAACTCCGGCGGCGCCTGGGACAACGCGAAGAAGATGGTGGAGGACGGCGCCTACGGCGGGAAGGGCAGCGAGGCCCACGCCGCGACGGTCATCGGCGACACCGTCGGCGACCCGTTCAAGGACACCGCCGGGCCGGCGATCAACCCGCTGATCAAGGTCATGAACCTGGTGGCGCTGCTCATCGCCCCGGCCGTCGTCGGCATGTCGGTGGGGGAGGACCAGAACACGACGCTCCGGCTGGTCATCGCCCTCGTCGCCGCGGCGATCATCGTCGGCGCGGTCGTGGTGTCCAAGCGCCGGTCGGTCGTCGTCGGCGGGGCGGCCAACGCCTCCGCCAACTCGCTCACCGTCTCCGCTCCCTGACCGCACGCCGGGATCCTCCGGTCCGGCGCCTGCCGGCGGAGGGTCCCGGAGCGGTCTGTGGACACCGGCGGTCGTTGTGGACGGGGCGCCCCGGTCAGCCGGATGTCGGGCCTAGCGTCGGCCGCGCCGATCCCACCGCGGGACGGCTCGACCGCCCGGAGGCCCCGTGTCCGTGACCATCGCCGCCCAGTTCGACGCCATCGACGCCCTGGCCGCGGAGCTGACTGCGCTCGCCGCCGAGCTCGGGGACGACGCCCGGCTGTGCCGCTCGACCGCCGTCTCCCTGAGAGCCGCGGTCAGCGGTGAGACGGCGGCGCGAGCGGAGGCCGCGGGCTCGGGCTGGGCGGGTCTGCTCGAGCTGCTCGCGGAGCAGACCGGGGCGCTGGCCACCACGCTGTCCGCGGCGGTGGACTCCTATCGGCTGACCGACACGGTCCTCGCCGACCGGGTGCTCGTGCTCCGCCCGGGCGCGGCCCCGCGGTGAGCACGCCCGCACTGACCGAGGTCGCCGGCTGGGACGTGCCGCTGCTGCGGGGTGCCGTCTGGACGTTCGACTCGGTGGCCGAGCGGCTCCCGGCCTGGCGGGCCCGGATGGAGGCCGTCGGGCGGTCGCTCACCGGGACCGGGTGCTGGTACGGGCCGGCGGCGCACGCAGCCGGTGCCGCCCTCATCGAGGTGTCCACGGTCGCGACCGCGACCGCCGCGGCGCTCACCGAGTCGCTCGGACACGCCCAGCGGCTGCTCGCCGACGCTGCGACCGCCCAGGAGCTGGCCGAGGAGGCGCTGGCTGCGGCCTCGGCCGTTCCGGTGGTCTTGGACGGCGCCGGGCGGCTGGCCGGCCCGCTGCCGGTGGACGCCCTTCCCGGCGGGGACACCGGACAGACGGCCGCGGCGCTGCGGGCCGAGGCACTGGGGGTCGACGCCGTGGAGGCGGCGCGACGGGCGGATCTCGCCGCAGCGGAGGCCGCGGAGGCACTCGGCCGGCTGGGCGTCGGTGGCCCCCTGGCGCCGGGGACCTTCGACGACCTTGCGTGGCTGGTCGCCGCCGGCACGTCATCCGCACCGGTCCCGCTGCCGCCGCGCGCCGCCGCCCCCGCGGCGGTCGCCGGCTGGTGGGCGGCCCTCTCCGTGGCGGCGCGGACCAGCGCGATCCACGGTCACCCCGAGCGGATCGGGAACCTGGAGGGGCTGCCGGCCTGGGCCCGCGACCGCGCCAACCGGCTCGTCCTCGGCCGGGTCGCGGCCGACCCGTCGGCACCGGGCCACGCCGTCGCCGCATCGGTGGGCCTGGAGCTCTCCGCCAGGGAAGCGGCGGGCGAGACCGTGCAGCTCCTGCAGTTCCTCCCGCAGGAGGAGCTGGTGGCCCTAGCCGCGGGCGACGTGGACACCGCCGACTCCGTCGTCGTCACCATCCCCGGGATGCGCAACAGCGTGGAGCACGACCTCGACGAGCTGACCGCCGGTGCCGACGCGCTCGCCGGCGCAGCCCTCGCCGCCGCACCGGGACTCGCGGTCGCATCGGTGGCCTGGTTCGGCTACCGGCCGCCGATGGCCACCGGGGCCCTCGGCACCGCGGCCGGCCGGGAGGGCGGTCGCTCCCTCGACAGGTTCCTCGACGGCGTCGCGGCGTCACGGGGCGCCGACCCGGCGCGGGTGGTCATCAGTGCGCACAGCTACGGGACGACGGTGGTGGACGCCGCCGCCGAGGAACCGGGCGCCCTGGCCGCAGACGCGGTCGTGCTGAACGGGAGCCCCGGCATGGACAACGACGCCGAGGGGCTGGAGGTCGACGAGGTGTACGAGGCCTCGTCGCCCGCCGACCCGATCACCTGGCGTGACTGGCACGGGTCGCACCAGACCTGGCGGGACGCCTTCGGGGCCGTCGAGCTGCCGACCGGCCCGGTGATGATGCACACCGAGTACTACTCCGAGCACTTCCCGACCCTGGCCGCGATCGGCGAGGTCGTCGCGGCGGTGCCGGAGCCGCGATGACCCGCTGGGCGGCGGGAACACGTGGCGACCATCGGCCCTTGGAGCGGGTGACGGCACGCCCACGGCGGGCTGCCCGGCACCCTCTCGTCGGGGTCGTGGCCTACCGTGGCGTCGCCGAGGGCGTACGCGCAGCAACCGCGTGGCCCGGCGCCGGACGGACGGCGCCTGCACCGAGCAGCACCGACAGGAGCACCGTGGCCCCCACGAAGACCGCGAACAACGGCACCGAGACCGCCGGCCGGACCGCCGGTGGCACCAGCACCCCTGCCCGCCGCCGCACCGCGGCCGCCGGCGGTGGGCGGCCGTTGGTCATCGTGGAGTCCCCGACCAAGGCCGGGAAGATCGCCGGCTACCTGGGCAACGGCTACGTCGTCGAGGCCAGCGTCGGGCACATCCGGGACCTGCCCCGCAACGCCGCCGACGTGCCCGCCGAGCACAAGGGCGCCTCGTGGGCCCGGCTCGGGGTGGACGTCGACAACGGGTTCGAGCCCCTCTACGTGGTCAGCCCGGACCGCAAGCAGCAGGTCGGCCGGCTCAAGCAGCTGGTCAAGGACGCCAGCGAGGTCTACCTCGCCACCGATGAGGACCGCGAGGGCGAGGCCATCGCCTGGCACCTGGTCGACACCCTCAAGCCGCGCGTGCCGGTGCGCCGCATGGTGTTCCACGAGATCACCCCCGAGGCGATCGCCCGCGCCGTGGCCAACCCGCGCGAGCTGGACACCGCGCTGGTCGACGCCCAGGAGACCCGCCGCATCCTCGACCGGCTCTACGGCTACGAGGTCAGCCCCGTGCTGTGGAAGAAGGTGCTGCCCAAGCTCTCGGCCGGCCGGGTGCAGTCCGTGGCCACCCGGATCGTGGTCGAGCGGGAGCGGGAGCGGATGGCCTTCCACGCCGCCGACTACTGGTCGCTCGAGGGCACCTTCGCGGTCACCGGCCAGCGGGCCGCCGCCGACGAGGGCGAGCCGACGACCCTGCGGGCCAAGCTCGTCAGCGTCGACGACAGCCGCGTGGCCACCGGCCGCGACTTCGACCCCGCCACCGGCCGGGTCACCGGCGACGTCGTGCACCTCGACGAGGCCGGCGCCCGCGGGCTGGCCGCCCGCCTCGAGGGCCGCCAGGTCACCGTCAGCCGGGTCGACGAGAAGCCCTACCGGCGCCGTCCCTACGCCCCGTTCACCACCTCGACCCTGCAGATGGAGGCCGGGCGCAAGCTCGGCTGGTCCTCCGCCCAGGTCATGCGGGTCGCCCAGCGGCTGTACGAGAACGGCCACATCACCTACATGCGGACCGACTCGACCAACCTCTCCAACGAGGCGATCAACGCCGCCCGCACCCAGGCGCGGCAGCTCTACGGAGACGCCTTCGTCCCCGCGGAGGCACGTCGGTACGCGAAGAAGGCCAAGGGCGCCCAGGAGGCGCACGAGGCCATCCGCCCCGCCGGAGACAACTTCCGCACCCCCGGGCAGCTCGCCGGTCAGCTGGCCCGCGACGAGTTCCGCCTCTACGAGCTGATCTGGCAGCGCACGATCGCCTCCCAGATGGCCGACGCGGTCGGGCAGACGGTGAGCATCCGGCTGGCCGGGCGCAGCAGCACCGACGAGGCGGTCGAGTTCACCGCCAGCGGTCGCACCATCACCTTCCCCGGGTTCCTCCGGGCCTACGTCGAGTCGCGAGACGAGGGCAGCGCGGGCGACGACGACCAGGGCAGCGACGACGCCGAACGCCGGCTGCCGCGGCTGGAGCGTGGCCAGCAGCTGGACACGCGGGCGCTGGAGGCCAAGGGGCACACGACCACGCCGCCGTCCCGCTACACCGAGCCGAGCCTCACCGCCCGGCTGGAGGAACTCGGGATCGGCCGGCCGTCGACCTACGTCTCGATCCTGCAGACCATCCAGGACCGCGGGTACGTCTGGAAGAAGGGCGCCGCGCTGGTGCCCACCTTCGTGGCCTTCGCCGTGGTGAACCTGCTCGAGCAGCACTTCGCCCAGCTGGTGGACTACGACTTCACCGCGAGCCTGGAGGAGGAGCTCGACGAGATCGCCGCGGGGGACCTGCGCCGCGTGGACTGGCTGACCGAGTTCTACTTCGGCGGTGAGGGCCGGCACGCCGGTGCGATCGCGCAGGCCGGCGGCCTCAAGCAGGTCATCGGCCAGCGGCTGGAGGAGATCGACGCCCGCGGGATCAACTCGATCCCGCTGCGGGCCACCGGCCCCGGCGGTGAGCCGGTCGTCGTCCGGGTCGGCCGCTACGGCCCGTACCTGCAGGTCGGCGGCGAGGAGGGGCCGCGGGTCAGCCTACCGGAGGACCTCGCGCCCGACGAGCTGACCCAGGAGAAGGTCGAGGAGCTGCTCGCCGCGCCGTCCGGCGACCGCGAGCTGGGCACCGACCCGGAGTCGGGACTGCCGGTCGTGGTGAAGGCCGGCCGGTACGGCCCCTACGTCACGACGGTGGTCCCCGAGGGCAGCAAGGACGCCCCGCGGACGGCGAGCCTGTTCTCGTCGATGTCCCCGGAGACGGTCACCCTCGACGACGCGCTCAAGCTGCTCACCCTGCCCCGCACGGTCGGTGTCGCGCCGGACGGCGAGGAGATCCAGGCACTCAACGGCCGCTACGGGCCGTACCTGAAGAAGGGCAGTGACAGCCGCTCGCTGGAGAACGAGGGCCGGCTGTTCACCGTCACCCTCGACGAGGCCCTGGCGATCTTCGCCCAGCCCAAGCAGCGCGGACGCCGGGCCGCCGCCGCCCCGCTGAAGGAACTCGGCAACGACCCGGTGAGCGAGGGCGCGATCACCGTCCGCGAGGGCCGGTTCGGTCCGTACGTCACCGACGGCGAGACCAACGCCAGCCTGCGCAAGGGCGACGACGTCGAGACGATCACCCTCGAGCGTGCCGCGGAGCTGCTCGCCGACCGGCGGGCGCGGCCGACGACGAAGAAGGCCACCAAGAAGAAGGCCGCCGCGAAGAAGACCCCCGCCACCAAGACGGCCGCCGCGAAGACGACGGCCAAGAAGGCGACGGCCAAGAAGGCGACGGTGAAGAAGGCCGCGACGACGACGGCGGCCGCCGGCACCGACGCCGTCCCCGCCGGCTGAGGCCCGGGGTGCCGACCGGGGACCTCGACCCGACGGTCTGGCAGGAGCGGCGCCAGTCGTTCGGCTCCGTCGCCGCCGGGTACGCGGAGCTGCGGCCGAGCTACCCGGCCGACGCCGTGGCCTTCCTCCTGGGGGAGCAGCCCCGGCGCGTGCTCGACCTGGGCGCCGGCACCGGGCTGCTCACCGGCGTCCTCCTGGCCGCCGGCCACGAGGTGGTCGCCGTCGACCCCGCCGAGGGGATGCTGGCCGAGCTGCGCACCCGCCACCCGGGTGTCGTGGCTGTCGCCGGCGGTGCCGAGGCCGTCCCCCTGCCGGACGCCGCCGTGGACGCGGTCGTCGCCGGGCAGGCCGCGCACTGGTTCCAGCCGATCCCGGCGGCCGCGGAGATGCGCCGGCTGCTGCGCCCGGGCGGCGTGGTGGGGTTGGTCTGGAACACCCGCGACGAGCAGGTGCCGTGGGTCGGCGCGCTCGGCCGGGCACTGGCCGCGGAGTCCCGCGACCACGAGGCCGACCAGCGCGTCGTCGACGACTTCGCCCGGGAGTTGGGGGCGCGGGTCGAGCGCTTCCGGTCGGGCGTCGTCCAGCGGATCACCCCGGAGCAGGTGGTCGGCGGCATCGCCACCCGCAGCTACGTCGCCACCATGGACGACGCACGGCGCGAGGCGTTCCTCGCCGAGGTCCGCGACGTGCTCGCCACCCACCCCGACACCCGGGGCCGCGAGCTGGTCGACCTGCCCTACCGGACCGACGCCTACCGGCTCGTGCCGGGCTGAACCGGTTGACCCGGTGGGATCGGCTGACCCGGCGGGACCGGCGGGGCGGCGCCGTCGGCGATGGCCCGCAGCGCGGCGACGTGGGCGCCGAAGGCCTCCCGGCCGCGCCGGCTCAGCCGCAGCCAGGTGCGCGGCCGCTTGCCCACGTAGCCCTTGCGCACCTCGACGTAGCCGGCCTTCTCCAGAGCGCTCACCGTCTTCGACAGCAACGAGTCGCTGACCTGGACACCGTCGCGGACGAACCCGAACTCCGCCTCCTCGGCCGAGGCCAGCGTCGCCATCACCGAGAAGCGCACTGGCGCGTGGATGACCTCGTCGAGGAGGTGCCGCGGGTGCTCGGTGCTCACCGCGGCAGCTCGCGCCAGGCGCCGACGAGACACGGCACCGCGACGAGGACCGCCAGCGGCGCCCAGAAGCTCCAGCTGCGGGCCAGGCCGGACTCCAGCCCCACCGCCAGCCCGACGGCGAACACCACCGCCCAGCCGCCCATCGCCAGGCCGAACCGGCGGGCGAACCCGTGCCGGGTGGAGCGCCGGCCGGCGACCAGCGCCAGCACCGCGCCGAGCACGGCCAGCACGAAGACGACCCCGGCGGCCAGCACGCCGCGGTCGCCGTCCGCGACCGGCTGGGCGAGGAAGAACCCGGCACTCGCGCACCCCAGCGTGGCGAGGAACCCCGACGACGCGGGGCTGGCCTCCCGGCGCACCCGGGCGTCGGCCGCGGCGGCCTCGGCGAGCAGCGCGGCGGCGGACTGGGGCGTGGGGGCGGTCATCGGCTTCCCTCTCCGGCGGCGGGTGGCGACACCCTGGCAACTACTTTCCCGCTCGTCAAGTAGTTGCCACCGCATCGGCGGTCAGCCCGGCCGGAAGCCGACGGAGAACACCCGCCGGAAGGGCAGCAGCGTCGTGCCGTCGTCCCGAGGCGGGTAGGCCGCCCGCAGCGCGGCCGCGTACTCCGTCTCGAACTCGGCGGCGTCGTCCTCCTCGAGCAGGGCGAGCACCGGGCGCAGCACCGTGCTGCGCACCCAGCCGAGCACCGGGTCCTGCCCAGTGAGGACATGCAGGTAAGTGGTCTCCCACGCGTCCACGGCCAGCCCGGCCCCGGTGAGGACGTCGTGGTAGCCGGCGGGGTCCAGCACCGTGTCGGGCGCCGGAGCGGCGGTCGCGAGCGTCGCCGTCCAGCGGGGCGAGCGGCACAGGTCGGCCAGCAGCGCGTGCGTCGGTGCCCGCCAGTTGCCCGGCACCTGCATGGCCAGCCACCCGCCGGGTGCCAGCTGCCCCGCCCAGCGGCGCAGCAGCTCCACGTGCCCGGGCACCCAGTGCAGGACGGCGTTGGTCACGAGGACGTCGACCGGCTCCGCGGGGCACCAGGTCCGCACGTCGCCCAGGCGGAAGGCCAGCCGCTCCGGAGCGGCGTGGGCCCTCGCCACGGCCAGCATCTCCGAGGAGGAGTCCACCCCGGTCACCCGCGCGCCGGGCCACCGCGCGGCCAGCGACGCGGTCAGGGCGCCCTCCCCGCAGCCCAGGTCGACGACGACCCGCGGATCGCGGGCGCCGATCCGGCCGACCAGGTCGGCGAACGGCCGCGCCCGCTCGTCGGCGAAGCGCAGGTAGCCGGCAGGGTCCCACGCACCGGTGCTCGTCACGGTCCGACCCTAGGGCCGCGGCGGCACGGGACGGTCGGTGCCGGCCGGTACCGTGGCGCCCGGTCCACCCGCCCCACCCCACCTCCGGGAGCCCGCGATCCCCGTGTCCGACGACGGCCCGCTCTCCCTGCCCGTCGCGGCCGACGGCGCCGCGGCGCCCGGCCTGTTCGTCGCCTTCGAGGGCGGCGAGGGAGCGGGCAAGTCCACCCAGGTGCGGCTGCTGTGCGAGTGGCTGACGGCCGCGGGGCGCCACTCGAGGTCGACCTTCGAGCCGGGCGGGACGCCGGCCGGCGCGGCGATCCGCGCGATCGTGCTCGACCGCGCCCACACCGGCCTCTCGCCGCGTGCCGAGGCCCTGCTGTACGCCGCCGACCGCGCCCAGCACGCCTCCGCCGTCCTGCGCCCCGCCCTCGAGGCCGGCGAGGTCGTCGTCACCGACCGGTTCATCGACAGCTCGCTGGCCTACCAGGGCGCCGGGCGCACCATCCCGCTCGAGGACGTCGCGGCCATCTCGCGCTGGGCCACCGGCGGGCTGCGCCCCCACCTCACCGTGCTGCTGGACCTGTCGCCGGAGGTGGGGCTGGCCCGGGCCCGGGGGCGGGCAGCCGCCGACCGGCTCGAGTCGGAGTCGCTGGACTTCCACGAGCGTGTGCGGGCGACGTTCCTGGCACTCGCCGCGGCCGACCCCGGCCGCTACCTCGTCCTCGACGCCACCCGCGGCGTCGAGGAGCTGGCCGCCGACGTCCGGGCCCGGGTGGGCGCGCTGCTGGGGGAGCGGGCGTGACGGTCTGGGACGACGTGATCGGCCAGCCCACGGTCGTCGAGGAGCTGCGCGCCGCGGTCGCCGACCCGGCCGCGATGACCCACGCCTGGCTGTTCACCGGCCCGCCCGGCTCCGGCCGGTCGGTGGCCGCGCGCGCCTTCGCCGCCGCACTGCAGTGCGCGAACGGAGGGGACGGCACCTGCCACGACTGCCGCACGGTGGTCGCCGGCACGCACGCCGACGTGAACCTCATCGTCCCCGACGGGCTGTCGATCGGTGTCACCGAGGCCCGCGAGTTGGTCCGGGTGGCCGGCCGGGCGCCGTCCCAGGGTCGCTGGCAGGTGATCATCGTCGAGGACGCCGACCGGATGAGCGAGGCCGCGGCCAACGCGGTGCTGAAGATGATCGAGGAGCCGCCGCCGCGGACGGTGGTGATGCTCTGCGCCCCCAGCCTGCACCCGGACGACGTGTCGGTGACCATCCGCTCGCGGTGTCGGGTCGTGAGCCTCCGCACGCCGTCGGTGGACGCCATCGCCGACGTGCTCGTCCGCCGCGACGGCGTGGACCCCGCGCTGGCGGCGTGGTCGGCGGCCGCGGCGGGAGGCCACGTCGGCCGCGCCCGGCGGCTCGCCCGGGACGAGGACGCGCGGCTGGCCCGCAAGGCGGTGCTCGACATCCCGCTGTCGCTGGTGTCGCTCGCCGCCTGCCTCAACGCCGCGGACGACCTCGTCGGCGCGGCCCAGGAGGAGACCGACGCGGCGACCGAGGCCCTCAACGGCGCCGAGACCGAGGCGCTCAAGGCCAGCCTGGGCGTCGGCGCCCGAGGGCCTGGCGTGGTCGCGGCCAGCCGGGGCAGCGCCGGCCAGCTCAAGGAGCTCGAGAAGAGGCAGAAGTCCCGCGCCACCCGCATCGGCCGCGACTCGCTCGACCGGGCCCTGGTCGACCTGGCCGGGCTCTACCGCGACGCGCTGGTGCTCGACGCCGCGACGGCCGAGCCGTTGCCCCTGAACCACCCCGACCGCCGGGCCGACGCCGAGGAGCTGGCGCGGCGGATCGGCGCGGAGGGGGCGCTGCGGCGCATCGACGCCGTCCTGGCCTGCCGGGTCGCGCTGGAGCAGAACGTGAAGCCGCAGATCGCGGTGGAGGCGCTCACCGTGGCGCTGCGGCTGCCGGCATGACACACCCGCCCCTGCGCGGGGACGGCGCGGCCGTCACGTAAGCTGTTCGCCGCACGCCCGCCGCCTTAGCTCAGTCGGTAGAGCATCTCACTCGTAATGAGAAGGTCGTCGGTTCGATTCCGACAGGCGGCTCAGCACACAGCGGGCCCGTCCACCAGGACGGGCCCGCTGTGTCGTTCCGGGGGCTGTCCCGCGACCGGACCGCGAACGCCGACGGCGGTGCACCCGCTGAGGGGTGCACCGCCGTCGGCGTCCGTCGTGCGCTCGGCGGCCGCTCGGAGAGGGCCAGCGGCAGCGGGTGGGGTCAGTGGTGCCCGTTCTCCTGGGCCCGCGCGAGCGAGGCGTGGATCTCCGCCTCGGCCTCCGCGCGGCCGACCCACTCGGCGCCCTCGACCGACTTGCCGGGCTCGAGGTCCTTGTAGGTCTCGAAGAAGTGCTGGATCTCCAGCCGGTCGAACTCCGACACGTCGTGGATGTCGGTGAGGTGGGCCATGCGCGGGTCGGTGGCCGGCACGCAGAGGACCTTGTCGTCCCCGCCCTTCTCGTCGGTCATCCGGAACATGCCGATGGCCCGGCAGGTGATGAGACACCCGGGGAACGTCGGCTCGTCCAGCAGCACCAGGGCGTCGAGCGGGTCGTCGTCCATGCCCAGGGTGTTCTCGATGTAGCCGTAGTCCGCGGGATAGCGGGTGGAGGTGAAGAGCATCCGGTCCAAGCGGATGCGTCCGGTGGCGTGGTCCAGCTCGTACTTGTTCCGCTGGCCCTTCGGGATCTCGATCGTCACGTCGAACTGCACGGGTCGTAGTGTGGCTCACCGGACCCCGGGCGACCGCCGGAGGTCGTTCCAGGGGGTGGGCACCATCGCGTCGAGCGGGTCGGCGACCGTCACGCCGAAGTACTCACGGTTGCGTCGCCGGCTCCTCCTCGGCCTCGTCGTGGTGCTACTCCTGGTCGCCGGCGGCGTGTGGCTCCTGGTCGCTCCCGGGTCCGGGGACGGCGGGACGGCGGACGAGCCGGGCGTCGCCGAGGCCCGGCTGCCCGACGTCGAGGCCGCCGCGCCGGTGCTGGCCGCGCTGGGATCGGAGGCGCCCGCGCCGGACGCCGACGTCCTGGCCGCCGACCTGGAGCCGCTGCTGGCCGCGCCCGCCCTCGGCGCCGGCGTCTCGGCGTCCGTCGTCGACGTCGCGACCGGCGAGCTGCTGCTGGACCGGGACGCCGACACCCCGGCGGTCCCCGCCTCGACGGCGAAGCTGCTCACCGCCGTCGCCGCGCTGACCACGCTGGGCCCGGAGACCACCTTCGAGACGACGGTCGTGGCGGGGGAGGCCCCGGGCGAGGTCGTCCTCGTCGGCGGCGGCGACCCGACGCTGTCGACCACCGCGCCCTCCCTGAGCTACCCCGGCGCGCCGACCGTCGCCGACCTCGCCGCGCAGGTCCGCGCCGCCCTGCCGTCGGGCACCCAGGTCACCCGCGTCGTCGTCGACAGCTCGCTGTTCACCGGGCCCCTGACCGCCGCCGGCTGGGGTCCCGGCGACGCGCCCTCCAGCTACGCCGCCCCGGTCACCGCCACAGCGGTGGACGGCGCCCGCGTGCGCCCCGGGGAGCCCCCGCGCAGCGGCCAGCCGGGTCTGGACGCCGGCGCCGCGCTCGCCGACGCCCTCGGCGTGCCGGGCGCGACCATCGCCCTCGACGTCGCGCCGGAGGGCGCCGAGACGCTCGGCACGGTGCACTCCGCGCCGGTGGCCCGGCTGGTGGAACAGGCGCTGTCCCAGTCCGACAACCTGCTCGCCGAGACCCTGGCCCGCCACGTCGCCCTCGCCCGCGACCTGCCGGCCACCTTCGAGGGGTCCGCGGACGCGGTGACCTCGGCGCTGGCGGCGGCCGGCCTCGACGTCGCCGGGGTGACGCTGCTCGACGGCAGCGGCCTGTCCCAGGACGACCGGGTGCCCGTCGACCTGCTCACCGACCTGCTCACCGGCGCGGCCGACGGCACCCTCTCCGAGGCGACGGCGGTGCTGTCCGGGCTGGCCGTCGCCGGTTACGACGGCACCCTCGCCGACCGCGGCGACGAGGACCCCCGGACCGCACCCGGCACGGTGCGCGCCAAGACCGGCACGCTGCTCGGCGTCCACGCCCTCGCCGGCACGGTGGTCACCGTGGAGGGGCGGCTGCTGACCTTCGCCGTCGTCGCGGACGGCGCGCCGGGCGACGGGCAGGCGGCCGAGGACGCCCTGGACGACGTCGCGACCGCGCTGGCCGGCTGCGGCTGCCGCTGAACGGCCTCGTCCCGGGACCGCCCTGAGCGCGCGAGGGGTGGGGAGGGCGAGGCCCTCCTACGAGGCGTGGGAGGAAGGGTGGTCCTCTTTCCGCGTACGGTGAGGCGATGAGCAGCGCCGCCTCGATGGTCGACTGGGAGCTCGCCGGACGCACCGCCCGCCGCCTGGTCGGCCCGGGTCCGGAGACGACGCGGGAGGAGGCCGCCGCCGTCGTCCGCGAGTTGCACGAGGCCGCCGCCACCGCCGTGGCCCACGTCGAGCGGCTGACCGGTCTGCAGGCGCTCCCGTCGGGCCCGGTGCCCGAGGTCGCCGTCGTCGACCGTCCCGGCTGGGTGGACGCGAACGCCGCGGGGATGGCCGCGCTGATGGACCCCCTGGTCGAGGCGCTCATGGCCCGGCAGGACTCCCGCCCCGGCCCGCTGGCCACCGCGATCGGCTCGCGGGCCACCGGCGTGCAGGCCGGCGGGATCCTCGCCTTCCTGTCCTCGCGCGTGCTGGGCCAGTACGAGGTGTTCGGCACCGGCGGCCGGCTGCTCCTGGTCGCGCCCAACATCGTCGACGCCGAGCGCCGCCTGGGCGTGGACCCGAGCGACTTCCGGCTGTGGGTGTGCCTGCACGAGGTCACCCACCAGCTGCAGTTCACCGCGTTCCCGTGGCTGCGCGACCACCTCGAGGCGCAGGTGGCGGAGTTCGTGGCGGCCACCGACCTCGACGCCGACGTCCTGCGCGACCGGCTGCGCGACGTCCTGCGCGGCATCGGCGACGCCGTCCGTGGGGGTGAGGGCAGCGACGACAGCGGCCTCATGGCGCTGGTCCAGGACCCCCGCCAGCGCGCCGTCCTCGACCGGGTCACCGCGGTGATGAGCCTGGTCGAGGGGCACGCGGAGTACGTCATGGACGGCGTGGGGCCCGACGTCGTCCCATCGGTGAAGACGCTGCGCAAGCGGTTCGCGCAGCGGCGCAAGGGCCGTGGCCCGCTGGACCGCGTGCTGCGCCGGCTGCTCGGGCTGGAGCAGAAGATGAAGCAGTACGCCGACGGGCGGCACTTCGTCGGCGGCGTCGTCGACCTCGTCGGCATGGAGGGCTTCAACCGTGTCTGGTCGGGGCCGGGGACGCTGCCCCGCATCGAGGAGCTCACCGACCCGGCCCGCTGGGTGGAGCGGGTGCACGGCCGCCCCGCCATCGTCGCCGGGGGCTCGTGACCGCCGGCGAGGGGTAGCGGTGTCCGGCCCGCCGCCGGCGGTCGCCCGGATCCGCAGCGCGGTGCGTCCCGGCCTGACGGCGTCGACGGCCCCGGTGCTGGTCGCCGTCAGCGGGGGAGCGGACTCCCTCGCCCTGGCCGCGGCCGTGGCGTTCGAGGCCCCGCGCGCCGGCGTCCCCGCCGGGGCGGTGACCGTCGACCACGGGCTGCAGCCCGGGTCGGCCGCCCGCGCCGAGGCCACCGCCGGGCTGTTGCGCGGCCTGGGCCTGGACCCGGTCTCCGTCGTCCCGGTTCACGTCGGTGCGGACGGCGGTCCCGAGGGCGCGGCCCGCGCCGCCCGGTACGCCGCGCTCGCCGAGGTCGCGGCGCGCGGCGGTGCCCGCGTGGCCCTCGGCCACACCCTCGACGACCAGGCCGAGACCGTGCTGCTCGGGCTGGGCCGCGGCTCGGGGCCGCGCAGCGTCGCGGGGATGGTCGAGCACCGCGGGCACTGGTGGCGGCCGCTGCTCGGCGTGCGCCGGGAGACCACCCGCGCCGCCTGCGCCGACCAGGGGCTGCCCGTGTGGGAGGACCCGTGGAACACCGACCCGGCGTACACGCGCGTGCGGCTGCGCACCGAGGTGCTCCCGCTGCTGGAGGAGGTGCTCGGGGGCGGCGTCGCGCCCGCCCTCGCCCGCACCGCGGCGATGCTGCGGGAGGACCTCGACGCCCTCGACGACCTGGCCGCCGCCGAGCTGTCCCGGCTGGCCGGCGCCGAGTCACCCCCCGCCGACCCCGTCCCGGCCCGCGACCTCGCCGCCCTGCCCCCCGCCCTCCGGCGCCGCGTGCTCCGGGGCTGGCTGCGCGGCGCGGGCGTGCCGGACCTCCAGGCGGTGCACCTCGCCGCCGTCGACGCCCTGCTCACCCGGTGGCGCGGGCAGGGCCGGGTCGACCTACCGGGCGGTGCGGGGGTGGTCCGGGCGTCTGGCAGGCTCGTGGTCCTGCCCCCGGATGCGCGGGGCTCCTGATCCGCACCACCTGAGGAGCGCGACACGTGAGTGAGCAGGCCAGCGGCACCGCAGAGCTGGGCAACCACCACGGCTACGGCCCCGACATCGACCACGTGCTCCTCAGCGAGGAGCAGATCCAGGCCAAGATCGCCGAGCTGGCCGCCCGGATCGCCGAGGACTACGCCGGCAAGGAGGTCCTGCTGGTCGGCGTCCTCAAGGGTGCGGTGCTCTTCATGAGCGACTTCGCGCGGGCGCTGCAGCTGCCCACCCAGATGGAGTTCATGGCCGTGTCGTCCTACGGCTCGGCCACCAGCTCCTCCGGCGTCGTCCGCATCCTCAAGGACCTCGACCGGGACATCAGCGACAAGCACGTCCTGGTGATCGAGGACATCATCGACTCCGGGCTGACCCTCTCCTGGCTGCTCAAGAACCTCGGCAGCCGCCGGCCGGCGTCCCTCGAGGTGTGCGCCCTGCTGCGCAAGCCCGACGCGGTGAAGGTCGAGGTGCCGGTCCGCTACATCGGCTTCGACATCCCGAACGAGTTCGTCGTCGGCTACGGCCTGGACTACGCCGAGCGCTACCGCGACCTGCCCTACATCGCCACGCTGCGCCCCGAGGTGTACTCGTCCTGACGTCGGCCTCCGGCCGACACCGCGGCCAGCGGCCGGCGCTGAGCCCCTGCCCGTGTCCCGGTCGGGGAACCCTCCGGGCCCCCGCGACCGGTCCACCCCGGCCCAGGTGCCGTCCCCGGCTCCCGTAGGGCCGTGGCCACGGCCGTCCCGGGCTGCGCTGAGCCGCTGCGGTGTGCGCTGACGGCGGCTTCCCCGACCGGGGGACGTGCAGGCGCTTCGCGGCTCGCGCACAGCTGTCGTCCAGGGTCCCCGGTGTACCGTCGATCGCAACGACGCTGCACGAGCGCCGGGGTGCCCGCCCGGGTCGCCGAAGCGTCCCCGCGGACGATCAGGAGGGTGGACGGGCCAGGCCGGACCCCCGGCCGCCCGGCATCGGTGTATGGAACGTAAGAAGATCTTCCGCTCCGTGTGGTTCTGGGTCGTCCTCGTCGTCCTCCTGGCGTTGGCGTTCTCCTCGCTGTTCCGCGGCAACGGTGGCTACCAGGAGGTCAGCACCGCGACCGCGCTGGAGCAGATCACCGGCGGCAACGTCGAGTCGGTCACGATCAACGACAAGGAACAGACGCTCGACCTCGACCTGACCAACGCGGTCGACGGCAGCGACAAGATCACTGCGTCCTACCCGATCGGCGCGTCGGACGACATCTTCGACCTGGTCTCCGGCCTGAACGGCGACGGGGGCGGCGTCGACTTCAACACCAACGTCACGCAGGACAACGTCCTGGTCAGCATCCTGATCAGCTTCCTGCCGTTCGTGATCCTCCTGCTGCTGCTGTTCTGGCTGTTCAACTCCATGCAGGGCGGCGGCCGCGGCGTCATGGCCTTCGGCAAGTCCAAGGCCAAGGTGGTCAGCAAGGACACCCCGAAGACGACCTTCGCCGACGTCGCCGGCGCCGACGAGGCGATCGAGGAACTGCACGAGATCAAGGACTTCCTGGCCAACCCGGTCAAGTTCCAGGCCGTGGGCGCCAAGATCCCCAAGGGCGTGCTGCTGTTCGGCCCGCCCGGCACCGGCAAGACGCTGCTCGCCCGCGCCGTCGCCGGTGAGGCCGGGGTGCCGTTCTTCTCGATCTCCGGCTCGGACTTCGTCGAGATGTTCGTCGGTGTGGGCGCCAGCCGCGTCCGCGACCTGTTCGAGCAGGCCAAGCAGAACGCGCCGGCGATCATCTTCGTCGACGAGATCGACGCCGTCGGCCGGCACCGGGGCGCCGGCATGGGCGGCGGCCACGACGAGCGCGAGCAGACGCTCAACCAGATGCTCGTCGAGATGGACGGCTTCGACGTCAAGGGCGGCGTCATCATGATCGCCGCCACCAACCGGCCCGACATCCTCGACCCCGCCCTGCTGCGCCCGGGCCGCTTCGACCGGCAGATCGCCGTCGACCGCCCCGACCTCGAGGGCCGCAAGGCGATCCTCTCCGTCCACGCCAAGGGCAAGCCGCTCGCGCCCGACGTCGACCTGGAGACCGTCGCCCGCCGCACCCCCGGCTTCACCGGCGCCGACCTCGCCAACGTGCTCAACGAGGGCGCGCTGCTCACCGCCCGCAACAACGGCACGGTCATCACCGACGCCACCCTCGAGGAGGCGATCGACCGCGTCATCGCCGGCCCCGAGCGCAAGACGCGGGCGATGAGCGAGAAGGAGAAGAAGGTCACCGCCTACCACGAGGGCGGGCACGCCCTCGTGGCGCACGCGCTGCCCAACCTGGACCCGGTGCACAAGGTGACGATCCTGCCGCGCGGCCGCTCGCTGGGGCACACGCTCGTGCTGCCGACCGAGGACAAGTACACGCAGACCCGGTCGGAGATGATCGACACCCTCGCCTACGCCCTGGGCGGGCGGGCCGCCGAGGAGCTGGTCTTCCACGAGCCGACCACCGGCGCGGGCAACGACATCGAGAAGGCCACCTCGCTGGCCCGCGCGATGGTCACCCAGTACGGCATGAGCGCCAAGCTGGGCGCGGTCAAGTACGGCAGCAACGAGTCCGAGCCGTTCCTCGGCCGGGACATGCACACCCGGCCGGACTACTCCGACGCCGTCGCCGCGGACATCGACGCCGAGATCCGCGCGCTCATCGAGGCCGCCCACGACGAGGCCTGGGAGATCCTGGTGGAGTACCGGGGGGTCCTCGACCAGCTCGTGCTGGAGCTGATGGAGAAGGAGACCCTCTCCAAGGAGGACATGGCCCGCATCTGCGAGCCGGTCACCAAGCGGCCCTCGCTGGCGCCGTACAACGGCTTCGGCAAGCGGACGCCCTCGGACCAGCCGCCGGTGCTGACCCCCGCCGAGCGGGCGGCGCAGAACGGCAGCGGCCGGATCGGCGGCGGCTCCACGGCGGTCGGTGACGTCGGCGCACCGGTGCAGCGGTGAGTGAGCTCCTGGCGCCACGGACGCGGTCGACGGGCGCCGGCGGGGTGGCGGCGTGAGCGAGGTCCCGGCGGAGCCGGACGATCTGCTCCTGCGGCGACCGCCGAACTCCGGCGTCGACCAGGAGCGGGCCGAGGCCGCCGTCCGTGAGCTGCTCATCGCCGTCGGGGAGGACCCGGACCGGCCCGGGCTGAAGGACACCCCGGGCCGGGTCGCCCGCGCCTACGCGGAGACCTTCGCCGGCCTGTGGCAGGACCCCGCCGACGTCCTCGCGACCACGTTCGACGAGGACCACGACGAGATGGTCCTGGTCAAGGACATCCCGATGTACTCGACCTGCGAGCACCACCTGGTGCCCTTCCACGGCGTCGCGCACATCGGCTACATCCCCGGCGACGACGGCCGGGTGACCGGCCTGTCGAAGCTGGCGCGGCTGGTGGAGGTCTACGCCCGCCGCCCGCAGGTGCAGGAGCGGATGACCAGCCAGATCGCCGACGCGCTGGCCGAGGTCCTCAAGCCGCGCGGGGTGCTGGTCGTCATCGAGGCCGAGCACCTGTGCATGGCGATGCGCGGCATCCGCAAGCCCGGCTCGACGACGGTCACCTCCGCCGTCCGCGGGATCTTCCGCGACAACCCGGCCACCCGCAGCGAGGCGATGAGCCTCGTGCTGGGGCGGTGACCGCCCTCGAGCTGCCCCGCCCCGGCCACTGCGTGGTCATGGGGGTCCTGAACGTCACGCCCGACTCGTTCTCCGACGGCGGCTGCTTCGCCGACGCGCACTCGGCGGTCGCGCACGGACTGGCCATGCACGCCGCCGGTGCCGACTACGTCGACGTCGGCGGGGAGTCCACCCGCCCCGGCGCCGACCGGGTGGACACCGACGAGGAGTGCCGCCGGGTGCTGCCCGTCATCCGGGAGCTCGCCGACGCCGGGGTGCGGGTCAGCGTCGACACCACGCGCGCCGAGGTCGCGGAGGCCGCGCTGGGCGCCGGCGCCACCCTGGTCAACGACGTGAGCGGCGGGCTGGCCGACACCGGCATGGCCCGGCTGGTCGCCGACGCCGGCGTGCCCTGGGTGCTCATGCACTGGCGCGGGCACAGCCGGGAGATGTACGCCGCGGCCCGCTACGGGGACGTCGTCACCGAGGTCTGCGCGGAGCTCACCGCCCGCGTGGAGGACGTCGTCGCCGCGGGGGTGGCGCCCGAGCAGCTGGTCCTCGACCCCGGGCTGGGTTTCGCCAAGCGGGCCGAGCACAACTGGCGGCTGCTCGCCGGCCTCGACCGCATCGTCGGCCTCGGCCTCCCGGTGCTGGTCGGCGCCTCCCGCAAGACCTTCCTCGGCCGGCTGCTGGCCGACGCCGAGGGCACCGTCCGCCCCGCCGAGCAGCGGGACGCCGCCACCCTGGCCACCACCGTGCTCGCGGCCGAGGCCGGCGCCTGGGGGGTGCGGGTGCACGACGCGGCCGCCTCCGCCGACGCCGTCCGCACCGTCGCCGCCGTCCAGGCCGCCCGCCGTGAGGGGAGCACCCGTGGCCAGTGACCACCCGCCCCGCCGCCCCGACCGCATCGCCGTCCACGGCATCACCGCGCACGCCCACCACGGCGTCTACGACTGGGAGCGAGAGAGGGGCCAGACCTTCCGCGTCGACGCCGTTCTCGAGCTCGACACCGCCCCCGCCGCGGCCGGTGACGACCTCGAGAAGACGGTCAACTACGCCGAGCTGGCCCAGCAGCTGCACGCCGTCCTCACCGGGGAGCCGGTGGACCTGCTGGAGACCCTCGCCCAGCGCCTGGCCGACGTCTGCCTCGCGTCCGCGCTCGTCGACGCCGTCGAGATCACCGTGCACAAGCCCGACGCCGACCTGGGGGTGCCCTTCGACGACGTCAGCGTGAGCATCCGCCGCGAGAAGCGGGCATGAGCCGCGCCGTCCTCTCCCTCGGCGCCAACCTCGGCGACCGCGCCGCCGCGCTGCGCGGCGCCATCACCGCGCTGGCGGACGACGGCGTGCTCGTCGCCCGCTCGACGCTGTACGAGACGCCGCCGTGGGGGCCGGTCGAGCAGCCCCCGTACCTCAACGCGGTCGTCGTGGTGCGCGGCGACCGGGACGCCGCCGGGTGGCTGGCCCGCGCCGCCGAGCTGGAGCAGGCCGCCGGGCGCACGCGGGAGGTGCGCTGGGGCGCGCGCACCCTCGACGTCGACGTCGTCACGGTCACCGGGGACGACGGGCAGCCGGTGCTCTCCGACGACCCGGTGCTCACGCTGCCGCACCCGCGCGCGCACGAGCGGGCGTTCGTCCTCGTGCCGTGGCTGAGCCTGGACCCCACTGCGGAGCTCCCCGGCCACGGGCGCGTCGCCGACCTGCTGGCCGCGCTGCCGCCCGAGGACGTCGCGGCCGTCGTCCGCTGGGACCACCTCCGGTGAGGCCGGTGTCCCGGCGGGACCTCGCCGTCCTGGCCGCCGGCCTGGCCGTCGCGACCTGGCTGGTGGTGCGGACGGCGTACGGGTCGCTGCCCGGGCTGAGCTGGTGGCTGCCGGTGCCGCTGGCCGTCCTGGCCGTGGCCGAGCTGCTCGGCGCCCGCACCCTGCGGGCCCGGCTGGCCGCCCAGCGCGACCGCCGCCCACCGGCCGAGCGGGGCACCGCACCCCCGGTGCGGCCCGTCGAGCCGATGCTGGTGGCCCGCGCCGCGGTGCTCGCCCAGGCCAGCGCCTACGTGGGCGCGGCGTTCGTCGGCATCTGGCTGGGCGTGCTCGCGCACGTGGCGCCGGCCGTGTCGCGGCTCGAGGCGGCGGCGGGGGACACCGTCGCCGCCGTGGTCGGCGTGGCCTGCGCGGCGGCCCTGCTCGGCGCGGCGCTGTGGCTGGAGTCGGTCTGCCGCATCCCGCCGTCGAGTCAGGACGACGAACCGCCCGCGGCGGCGCGCGGCTGAGACCCGCCGGTCAGGACGACGACGCGACCGACCGGCGCTGTGCCGCGTGCAGGGACCCGGGCGTGAGGACGCCCAGGTAGCGGTCGCCGTCGACGACCGCGACCCAGCCGGCGTCGGACTGCAGCATTGTCGCCAGCGCCGTCTTCAGCGGCGCGCCGACCGGCACCGTGTCCCCGCCCGGGGCCATCGCCGAGGCCACGGTCCCGGCCCCGGCCGCCCGCGAGGCGGGCAGCCACCCGGCCGGCCGCGCCCCGTCCAGGACCACCGCCCACGCGGCGCCGGCCCGGTCCAGCACCGCGCCGGCGTCGGCCAGCCCGTCGTCGGCCCGCAGCACCGGCGGCTGCTCCAGGTCGGCGGCGTCGACGGCGGTCACCGCCAGCCGCTTGAGCCCGCGGTCCGCGCCGACGAAGTCGGCCACCCGGTCGTTGGCGGGGCGCCCCAGCAGCTCGGCCGGCGGCGCGAACTGCTCGACCCGGCCGCCGCTGCTCATCACCGCGATGCGGTCGCCGAGCCGCACCGCCTCCTCGATGTCGTGGGTGACGAACACGATCGTCTTGCGCACCGTCTCCTGCAGCCGCAGGAACTCCGTCTGCAGCCGCTCGCGCACCACCGGGTCGACGGCGGAGAACGGCTCGTCCATCAGCAGGACGGCGGGGTCGGCGGCCAGGGCGCGGGCCACCCCGGCCCGCTGCCGCTGCCCGCCGGAGAGCTGGGCGGGGTAGCGGTCCCCGTGGACGGCGGGGTCGAGGCCGACCGTCGTCAGCAGTTCGTCCACCCGGTCGCGGGTGCGCCGCTTGTCCCACCCCAGCAGGCGCGGGACGGTGCCGACGTTGGTGCGCACCGTCTGGTGCGGGAACAGGCCCACGCTCTGGATGACGTAGCCGATGCGGCGGCGCAGCCGGTCGGCGTCGGCGCGGGTGACGTCCTCGCCGCCGATCAGGATGCGGCCGGTCGACGGCTCGATGATCCGGTTGATCATCTTCATGGTCGTCGTCTTGCCGCAGCCCGACGGCCCGACCAGCACCGACAGCTCCCCGGCGGCGAGGGTCAGGTCGAGCTCGGCGACGGCGACCGTGCCGTCCGGGTAGACCTTGCTGACCCCCTCCAGGCGGATCTCCTGGGCGACGCCGTCCCCGGTGGGCGCCGGGCGTGCCGTGGTGGGGACGGGCGGAGCGGCAGTAGCGTCCACGACGTGGCCTCCCTGGGTGCTCGTCCCCTGCTGGGCGCGGCGAGCGACCCGGGTTCGCAGGTGCTCGCGGCGGACGGGGCGCCGAACCCCTGGTTCGACCCGTCGTACGTGACCGACAACTGGTCCACCATTGTGGGCCACCTCGGCCAGCACGTCAGGCTGACGGTCGGCGCGGTGCTGCTGGGGGCGCTGCTCGCGCTGCCACTGGCGCTGCTGGCCCGGCGCACGCGCCTGCTGTCGGGGCCGGTGCTGGGGTTGTCGTCGGTGGTCTACACGATCCCGTCGCTGGCGATGTTCTCGTTCCTGGCGCCGGTGACCGGGCGGCTGTCGGCCACGACGGTGCTCATCGGCCTGACGCTCTACACGCTGGTCATCCTGGTGCGGAACTTCCTCGCCGGGCTGCAGGCGGTGCCGGACGACGTCCGGGAGGCGGCCCGGGGGATGGGGTACGGCCCGGCCCGGCTGTTCCTCCAGGTCGACCTGCCGCTGGCCCTGCCCGCGTTCATGGCCGGGCTGCGGATCGCCACGGTCTCCACCGTCGCGCTGGTCACCGTGGGTGTCATCACCGGCAACGGCGGTCTGGGGCAGCTGATCGTCGGTGGGTTCAACGCCAACTTCTACCGCGCCGAGATCGTGACCGGCGCGGTCGGCTGCGTGCTCCTGGCCCTGCTGGCCGACGTGCTCCTCGCCGGGGTGGAGCGAGTGCTGACGCCGTGGACGAGGGCGCGCGCATGAGCGCCTTCGGCGACGCCGTCGTCTACCTCAACGACCCGCTGAACTGGACACGCCGCGGCGGCATCCTCGACCTGCTCGTCCAGCACCTCGCCGTCTCGGCGGCCGCGGTGCTGGCCGCGGCCGTGGTCGCCCTCCCGGCCGGCGTCCTGCTGGGCCGCAGCGGGCGCGGTGCCGGCGGCATCGTCGTGCTCTCCAACGTCAGCCGGGCGGTGCCGACCCTCGCCCTGCTCACCGTCTTCGCGGTGACCCCGATCGGCTTCAGCGACGCCGCGACGATCGTGGCGCTCGCGGTGTTCGCCGTCCCGCCGATGCTCACCAACACCTTCGTCGGCTTCCGCGAGGTCGACCGGGACGTCCAGGAGGCGGCCCGTGCGATGGGCATGAGCGGCGGCCAGATGCTCCGCCGGGTGGAGTTCCCCCTCGCCCTGCCGCTGGTCATGACCGGCGTCCGGACGGCGGCGGTGCAGGTGGTCGCGACCGCGACCCTGGCCGCGCTGGTCGGCGGGGGAGGGCTGGGCCGGGTCATCAACCTGGGCTTCGGCCAGCAGGACCTCGGCCAGATCATCGCCGGGGCGGTGCTCGTGGCCGCGCTTGCCCTGCTCACCGAGCTCGTGCTGGTGGTGCTGTCCTGGGCGGTCACCCCCGGGCCGCGCCGGCTGCCGCTGCTCGGCGTCCGCCAGGGGCAGGCGGGGCAGCCGGAGCCGACGGCGTCCGGCGTCCCGCTGTGAGCGGCTGACCAGGACCGCTTCGTAACAACCGGGCAACAGCTGCCGCTGCGGGTTGGTCCCCGAGCGGGCGGCAGAGTTGCATGTCCGTCGCGGGGCTCCTCCCGCCAGACACGCGTCGCGGCCGGTCGGCCGCACGGGACACAGAAGGCGGGCGACATGCGCAGCCGTACCCGGATCCTCCCTCCCCTCACCCTCGCGGCGGTGCTCCTCACGGCCACCGCCTGCGGTGAGTCCGGCTCGTCGGGCACCAGCGGCGGCAGCGGGAGCGCCGCCTCGGGCGACGCCTGCGCCCCGGTCGCCGGCGACCAGCTCGTGGTGCTCGAGGACGACCGCGAGCTGCAGAACGCCGACAACGTCGTCCCCGCCGTCAACGCCGCGACGGCCCAGGCCAACCCGGCGCTGCTGGCGGCGCTGAACGCGGTCTCCGCGGCCATGAGCACCGAGGACCTCATCGAGCTCAACGCCGCGGTCGACGTCGACCGGCAGAGCGCCGAGGACGTCGCCGCGGGCTGGGTCGAGGACAGCGGCGTGACCGACGGCCTGGAGCAGGGCAGCGGCACGATCGCCGTCGGCGGCGCGAACTTCACCGAGTCGACCGTCCTGGCCAACGTCTACGCCGACGTGCTGGGCGCCGCGGGCTTCGACGCCTCCGTGCGCGAGGTCGGCAACCGCGAGCTGTACCTGCCCGCGCTGATCTCCGGCTCGGAGATCCAGGTCTTCCCCGAGTACCTGTCGACGGTCACCGAGTTCCTCAACCGCCAGGTCAACGGGGCCGACGCCGAGCCGGTGGCCAGCGGCGACGCCCAGGCGACGGTGACCGCGCTGCAGCCGCTGGCCGAGCAGGTCGGGCTGGTGTTCGGAGAGCCGTCGGAGGCCGCCGACCAGAACGCCTTCGCCGTCACCCAGGAGTTCGCCGACGGCCTCGGCGTCACCACGCTCTCGGAGCTGGCCGACGCCTGCGGCGACGGCTCGCTGGTCCTGGGCGGGCCGGCCGAGTGCCCCGAGCGGCCGTTCTGCCAGCCGGGCCTGGAGGAGACCTACGGCCTGCAGTTCGCCGAGTTCCGCGAGCTGGACGCCGGTGGCCCGCTGACCAAGGCCGCCATCCAGCAGGGCGAGGTCTCGATCGGCCTGGTCTTCAGCTCCGACGGGGCCCTGGCCCAGTAGGACGACCCCGTCCCCCCACCCTCCGCACGCTCACGGGTGGCCCCTGAACGGGGCCACCCGTGCGGCGCCCTCTTGGGACGTGATCAGGGGCCTGCGCACCGTTACCCTGGAGCCCATGCCGGCCGACCGGGACGACGCGCGCACCGGTCGCTCCTCCGGGGCGCCCCCGGGCCTGCGCGCGGCCGGCCTGGCCGCCGGGTTCCTGCTCGCCGTCGCCGCCACGGTGGTCGTCTTCGTCACCGACGACCCGCAGGTCCTGCGGCTGGCGGTCGTGGGCGCCGCCTGGGCGTTCGTGCTCGCCGCGCTGGCGGGCTCCCGCCGGACCGGCGGCGGCGAGCCGGCCGACCGGCTGGACCTGGCCGCGGTGGAGCGCGCGGCCGCCGAGCGCGAGGCGGAGCTGCGGCTGGCCTACGAGCTCGAACTGGAGCGCGAGGTCGCTGCGCGCCGGGAGGCCGAGCTGCGGGCCGAGAACGACGTGCGCCGCGGGACCGAGCAGGCGATCCGCACCGAGCTCGACGCGCTGCGACGGGACCTGGCCCAGGTCCCCGAGCTGCGCCGCGACGTCGCCGCACTCGGGGAGCTGCGTGCGGGGCTGTCCCAGCTCGGCGACCTCCGGGGCGACCTCGCGCAGCTGACCGAGCTGCGTGCGGACGTCGGCCGACTGCGCACCGAGCTCACCGAGCAGCTGTCCGGGGAGATGCTCGTCGAGCGGATCATGCTGCGCACCCAGTCCTCCCGCACCGTCCCCGGGACGACGGAGCCGCCGGCCACCCGCACGATCGACGCCGCGGGCTGGTCCGGGCCGGTGTCCGAGCTCACCGCGGCCCGTCCGGCCGTGCGGCTGGAGGACCTCCCCGGCGACGGCCGGACGCGGCAGACCGACGCCGTGCGTGCCGGGCAGCCGACTGCCGCCTCCGCCGCGACTCCGCCTCCGCCGCCGCTGGACTGGCTGGCGGAGCGGGCCCTCGTCGAGCCGGGGGAGGCCGACTCCGCCCGCCGGTCCCGGCACGTCGCGGTGGCCGGCCCGCCCCGGCCGCAGCCGACCCGCCCCCCGGTGGAGGCGCCGGAACCCGAGCGGCGTCGCCGTTCCACCGACGAGCCGCCCGGCCGGCCGCCGGTGCCCGCGGAGCGGCCGACCGAGCAGCGTCCGGCCCTGCGGCCGGACGGCTCGACGCCCGCGTGGTCCGCGGCGCCGGCCGCACCCGCGGAGCCGGAGACGGGGTCGTCGCGGCTGGCGGAGATCCTCGCCGAGAACGGCGCCCCGCCGTCCGGAGGCCGCCGCCGGCGCCGCTACCGCGAGGACGGCGACGGCGACGACGTCCTCTCCCGGGTCCTCGGCGGAAACTGACGCCGGCTCTGCCGGGCCCGCCCGTTCCGGGCCCCGCGCAGGGCCCCGCCGCGAGCGTGCGAGTGGTGGGGGGCGAGGGGGTCCTCTTTCAGGCCGGGCCGCGCGACAGCGCGCCGCCGTCGAGGACCAGCGTCTGGCCGGTGACCCAGCCGGCGCCGTCCCCCAGCAGGTAGGCCGCCGCCTCCCCGACGTCGGCCGGCTCCCCGAGCCGGCCGACCGGGTACTGCGCGCTCACCTCGGCCTCCCGGCCCTCGTACAGGGCGGTGGCGAAGCGCGTGCGCACCACCGCCGGCGCGACCGCGTTCACCCGCACCCGCGGGCCGAGCTCCACCGACAGCTGGGTGACCAGGTTGATCAGTGCGGCCTTGCTCACGCCGTACGCGCCGATCATCGGCGAGGCCTTGAGCCCGGCCACCGACGCCACGACGAGGACCGAGCCGCCGTGCTCGGCCATCCACGCCCGCCAGGCCTCCTGCACCAGGCCGAGGGTGGAGACGACGTTGGTGTCGAGGATCTTGCGGAACCCGTCGAGCGGCAGGTCGACCAGCGGGCCGTAGAGCGGGTTGATCCCGACGTTGCCGACCAGCATGTCCAGGCCGCCGAAGGTGTCGACGGCGGTGCGCACCGCCTCGGCCCGGTGCTCGGGGTCCGCGGCGTTGCCGGCGACGGCGACGGCCACGTCGGGGCCGCCGAGGTCGTGGACCGCCTCGGTGAGGGCGTCGGCCTTGCGGGCGGTCACCACCACGCGCGCGCCGCGGTCGACCAGGCTCCGGGCGATCGCCAGCCCGATGCCGCGGCTGGCGCCGGTGACCAGTGCGGTCCGTCCCTCGAGGGTGCCCACGCGTCTCCTCCTGCAGTCGTCCGGGGTGCCGGCGCACACCGTAGGTGACCCACCGCACAGGGCGCAGGCGTTGCACCGGCCGTCTCCCGGTCACACACTCGCCTTCGGCGTTCCACCCGCGTGACACACCCGGTCGCAGCGGGGCCGGCGCCGGCCCGCACCACCAGCACGACCCGAGGGCCTCCAACGGAGGGGGCCACGACCTGTAGTCCGGTACCCGCGAGGGACTGGAACGAGAGGTGCACCGATGCCTGCTGCCCGCAGGACCCCGCGTGCTGCCGGTCTCTTCCCGGCTGACACCGCTCCCGCCCGTCTCCGCGTCGGCGTCGTGGGCGCCGGACGCGTCGGCGCCGTCCTGGGCGCCGCTCTCGCCGCCGCCGGCCACGACGTGGTCGCCGCCGCCGGTCTCTCCGCCGCCTCCGCCGAGCGCGCCGCCCGGCTGCTGCCCGGCGTGCCGCTGCTGCCCACCGACGAGGTGGTCCGCGCCGCCGACCTCGTCGTCCTGGCCGTCCCCGACGACACCCTCGGCGGACTCGTCGCCGGCCTGGCCGAGACCGGCGTCTGGCGGGCCGGTCAGCTCGCGTTCCACACCTCCGGCGCGCACGGGCTGGCGGTCCTCGCCCCCGCGGCCCGGGCCGGCGTCCTGCCCCTGGCGCTGCACCCCGCGATGACCTTCACCGGCGCCGCCGAGGACGCCGACCGGCTCGCCGGCGCCCCGTTCGGCGTCACCAGCGCCCCCGAGCACCGCCCCGTGGCCGAGACGCTGGTGCTGGAGATGGGCGGCGAGCCGTTCTTCGTCGCCGAGGCCGACCGGCGGCTGTACCACGCCGCGCTGGTCACCGGCGCCAACCACCTGGTCACCCTCGTCGCCGAGGCCGCGGACCTGCTCCGCACCGCCGGCGTGACCGAGCCCGCCCGCGTGCTGGCCCCGCTGCTCACCGCGGCGCTCGACAACGGCCTGCGCCGCGGCGACCGCGGCCTGACCGGGCCGGTCAGCCGGGGGGACGTCGGCACCGTCAGCGACCACCTCGAGACGCTGACCGACCGGGCGCCGGAGACCGTGGCCGCCTACGTCGCCATGGCCCAGCGCACCACCGAGCGCGCCCTGGCCGCCGGGCGGCTCAAGCGCCACGAGGGCGCACCGCTGCTCGACCTGCTGTACGAGGCCGGCGACCCCATGAGCTCGCGGTGACCGTCCCGCACGTCGCCGAGACCACCGCCGAGCTGGCCCGCCTGCGCGCGCAGCTGCCCGGCCCGGTGGCGCTGGTCCCGACCATGGGCGCGCTGCACGAGGGCCACCGGACGCTGGTGCGCGCCGCCCGCGAGCGGGCCGGCAGCGTCGTCGTCTCCGTCTTCGTCAACCCGACCCAGTTCGGTCCGGGGGAGGACTTCGACCGCTATCCCCGCACGTGGGACGCCGACCTCGCCGCGCTGGCCGAGGAGGGCGCCGACGTCGTCTTCCACCCGCCGGTGGAGGAGGTCTACCCGCCCGCGGCGCTCGGTGTGACCGTCGACCCGGGCGCGCTCGGCGACGTCCTCGAGGGCGCGGTCCGGCCCGGTCACTTCGCCGGCGTCCTGACCGTCGTCGCCAAGCTGTTCGGGCTGACCCGGCCGGACCTCGCGTTCTTCGGCGAGAAGGACTACCAGCAGCTGACGCTCATCCGCGCCATGGCCCGCGAGCTGGCCCTGGGCCCGGAGGTCGTCGGCGTCCCGACCGTCCGGGAGGACGACGGCATGGCGCTGTCCTCCCGCAACCGCTACCTCAGCCCGGAACAGCGGGCCACCGCCGCGTCGTTGTCCCGGGCGCTGCGTGCCGGTGCCGCGGCCGGGCCGCACGGTGCCGACGCCGTCCTCACCGCCGCCCGCGAGGTGCTGGCCACCGCCCCGGAGCTGGTGCCGGACTACCTCGAGCTCACCGACCCCGACCTCGGCCCGGCCCCCGCCGCCGGTCCGGCCCGCCTGCTGGTCGCTGCCCGCGCCGGCACCACACGACTCCTCGACAACACCGCTGTCCGACTGGGGGACCCGTCATGATGCGCACGATGCTCAAGTCCAAGATCCACCGGGCGACGGTCACCCAGGCCGACCTGCACTACGTGGGGTCGGTGACGATCGACGAGGACCTCCTCGACGCCGCCGACCTGCTGCCGGGTGAGCAGGTCGCCATCGTCGACATCACCAACGGCGCCCGCCTGGAGACCTACGTCATCCCCGGCGAGCGGGGCACCGGTGTGATCGGGATCAACGGCGCGGCCGCGCACCTGGTCCACCCCGGCGACCTCGTCATCGTGATCAGCTATGGCCTGATGGACGAGACCGAGGCCAAGAGCCACATCCCGAAGGTCGTGCACGTCGACGGCGCCAACCGCATCGTCGAGCTCGGCGGCGACCCGTCGGCGCCGGTGCCGGGCGCGGCCGACCAGAAGCGCAGCGACCTCGGCGTGCCGGTTCGGTGACCGCGCTGGCGGCCGACTCGATCACCGGGCTCCCACTGCGGCTCGCCGCGCCGGCGCCCGGCTGGGAGCTCGCCGCCGACGTCTGCGTCGTCGGCTCCGGGATCGCCGGGCTGTGCGTCGCGCTGCACGCCCGCGCCGCCGGGCTGTCGGTCGCCGTCGTCACCAAGGTCCGCGTGGACGCCGGCTCGACCCGCTGGGCGCAGGGCGGGATCGCCGCCGTCCTCGACCCCGCCGACACCCCCGAGGCGCACGCCCGGGACACCGAGGTCGCCGGCGTCGGCCTGTGCGAGCCGGACGCCGTCGACGCGCTCGTGCACGAGGGCCCGGACCGGCTGCGCCAGCTGATGGACTGGGGCGCGGCGTTCGACCGCGACCCCTCGGGGCGGCTGCTGCTGACCCGCGAGGGCGGGCACTCCGCCGACCGCATCGTGCACGCCGGCGGCGACGCGACCGGGTCGGAGGTGCAACGCGCCCTGCAGGACGCCGTGCGCGCCGACCCGGGGGTCACCCTGGTCGAGCACGCGATGGTGCTGGACCTGCTGACCGACGCCGACGGCCGCGCTGCGGGGGTCACCCTGCACGTGCTGGGCGAGGGCAGCGCCGACGGCGTCGGTGCGGTGCGCGCCCGCGCGGTCGTGCTCGCCACCGGGGGCATGGGCCAGGTCTACGCCGCCACCACCAACCCGTCGGTCTCCACCGGCGACGGCGTCGCGCTCGGCCTGCGCGCCGGGGCGGTCGCCACCGACCTGGAGTTCGTCCAGTTCCACCCCACGTCGCTCTACCTCGGCCCGGGAGCGCGCGGCCAGCAGCCGCTGGTCAGCGAGGCGCTGCGCGGCGAGGGTGCGGTGCTCCGCGACGGCGCGGGGGAGCGGTTCATGGTCGGGGTCCACCCGCTGGCCGAGCTCGCGCCCCGGGACGTCGTGGCCAAGGCGATCACCGGTGTCCAGCTGCGCGACCGTGTTCCGAACGTGTGGCTCGACGCCCGCGCGGTGCCCGACGTCGCCCGCCGGTTCCCCACCATCACGGCGAGCTCCCGGGCCATCGGTCTCGACCCGGCCACCGACCTCATCCCGGTCACCCCGGCGGCGCACTACGCCTCCGGCGGGCTGGTCACCGACCTGGCCGGGCGGACGACGGTGCCCGGCCTCTACGCCTGCGGGGAGGTGGCCTGCACCGGCGTCCACGGGGCGAACCGGCTGGCGTCGAACTCGCTGCTGGAGGGGCTGGTGTTCGCCGCCCGGATCGGTGCCGAGCTGGCCGCCCGGCTGCCCGAGCCGGCGGCGGTGCGGTTCCCCGCGGCCGCGCCGTCCGGGCTGCTGGACCCCGCGGGACGCCGGCAGGTCAGCGACACGATGTCGGCCCGGGTCGGGGCGCTGCGCAGCGGCACCGGCCTGGCCGAGGCGACCGACCGGCTGGCCGCGCTGGCCGCCGGGCTGAGCGGGGTGGCACCGGGCGTGGACAGCTGGGAGGCCACCGACCTGCTCACCGTCGCCAGCGCCGTCACCGCCGCGGCGGCCACCCGCGAGGAGACCCGCGGGTGCCACTGGCGGGAGGACCACCCTGAGACCGAGGAGGCCTGGCGGGTGCACCTGGACATCCGGCTCGATCCGCACGGACACCTGTCGGTGACCCGACGCCCCGTCGGCACCCCGGTGGTGCAGCCGTGGTGAGCGACGCCCGGGACCTGAGCGGGACCGGGCTGACCGAGGCGTGGGTCGCCGAGCTGGTCGAGCGCACCCTCGCCGAGGACCTCACCGGCGGCGCCCCGCTGCCCAGCGAACCCGACCTCGCCGTCGCCCACGACGTCACCAGCGCCGCCACCGTGCCCGCCACCCAGTTCGGCACGGCCGACCTGGTCGCCCGCGCCGACGGCGTGGTCGCGGGCCTGCCGGTCGCCGCCCGGGTCTTCACCCGGCTGGCCCCCGGCGCGACGCTCACCGCGGTGGCCTCCGACGGTGACCGGGCGGCGCGCGGCGACGTCCTGCTGACCGTCCGCGGGCCGGTGCGCGCGTTGCTGGCCGCCGAGCGCAGCGCGCTCAACATCGCCAGCCGGGCCAGCGGCATCGCCACGCTCACCCGCCGCTGGGTGGACGCCGTCGAGGACACCGGCGCAGTCGTCCTCGACACCCGCAAGACCACGCCCGGGCTGCGGTCGCTGGAGAAGTACGCCGTCCGCTGTGGCGGCGGCGCCAACAAGCGGATGGGCCTCTACGACGTGGCGATGGTGAAGGACAACCACGTCGCCGCCGCCGGGTCGGTGGCCGCCGCCGTCGCCGCCGTCCGCGAGCGCGCGCCCGGGGTGACCGTGCAGGTGGAGGTGGACGTGCCCGCGCAGGCGGTGGAGGCGGTCGAGGCCGGCGCGGACTTCCTGCTCTGCGACAACATGCCGCCCGCGGCCCTGCGCGAGGTCGTGGCCCTGGTGGCCGGACGGGCGGAGCTGGAGGCCACCGGCGGGCTGACGCTGGAGGTGGCCCGCGAGGTGGCGGAGACCGGCGTCGACTACCTGTCGGTGGGGGCGCTCACGCACTCGGCGCCGATCCTCGACCTGGCGCTGGACCTGCGGGCCTGAGCCGTGCTGCTCACCGTCGACGTCGGCAACAGCCAGACCGTCCTCGCCACCTTCGACGGCGACCGGCGGGTGGGCTGCTGGCGGGTCACCACCGCACCGCGGGCCACGTCCGACGAGCTGGGCATGCTCTGGCGGGGCCTGCTGCGCGACACCGTCGTCACCGGCGTCGCCGCCTGCTCCACGGTCCCCGCCCTGCTGCCGGCGCTGCGCCAGCTCCTGGACTCCCTCGACGTGCCGGTGGTCCTCATCGGCCCCGGCGTCCGGACCGGCGTCCCGCTGCACGTGGACAACCCGCGCGAGGTCGGCGCCGACCGGGTGGTGACCGCGCTGGCCGCGCACGAGCTGTTCGGCCGCGGCGCCGACGGGGGCTCCCGGCCGGTCGTGGTGGTCGACTTCGGCACGTCCACCAACGTCGACGCCGTCGGCCCCGACGGGCAGTTCCTCGGCGGCGCGCTCGCGCCCGGCGTCGAGGTCAGCCTCGAGGCGCTGGCCACCCGGGCGGCCCAGCTGCGGTCGGTCGAGCTCACCGTGCCGCCGCACGCCATCGGCAAGAACACCGTGGCCGCGCTGCAGTCCGGGCTGGTCCTCGGGTTCGCCGGCCTGGTCGACGGGCTCGTGTCCCGGATCGCCGCGGAGCTGGTCGCGCAGTTCGGGTCCGCCCCGGTCGTCGTCGCCACCGGCGGGCTCGCCCCGCTCGTCGCCGACAGCTGCAGCTCCATCGGCGAGCGCGAGCCCGACCTCACCGTCCACGGGCTGCGGCTGGCCTTCGAGCGGCAGCAGGGGGCAGGACGGCGTCCGGCGTCCCCGTAGGCTGGTCTCCCGTGAGTGAGGCAGCGCCCGTGGCCGACGACGTCGACGAACTCCCCGAGCAGCTCCGGGTCCGCCGGGCCAAGCTCGACCGGCTGCGGGACGGCGGTGTCGACCCCTACCCCGTGGCCGTCGCCCGGACCACCACGCTGGCCGACGTCCGCACCGCTCACCCCGACCTCCCGCCGGACACGATGACGGGGGTGACCGTCGGCGTCACCGGGCGGGTCATCTTCTCCCGCAACACCGGCAAGCTCTGCTTCGCGACGCTGCGCGAGGGGGACGCCGAGCTGCAGGTCATGCTCTCCCGCGACCGGGTGGGCGAGGAGTCCCTCGCCGCGTGGAAGTCCGACATCGACCTCGGTGACCACGTGCTGGTCACCGGTGAGGTCGGGACGTCGCGGCGCGGCGAGCTCTCGGTGTTCGCCGACTCCTGGCAGCTGACCTCGAAGGCGCTGCGCCCGCTGCCGGTGGCGCACAAGCCGATGAGCGAGGAGCTGCGGGTCCGCCGCCGCTACGTCGACCTCATCGTCCGCGACGAGGCCCGGCGCACCGTGCGCCAGCGGGCCACGGTGATGTCGACGCTGCGCACCGGACTGGTCTCCCGCGGCTACCTCGAGGTCGAGACGCCGATGCTGCAGACCGTGCACGGCGGCGCCGCGGCCCGGCCGTTCCGGACGCACATGAACGCCTTCGACCTCGACCTGTACATGCGCATCGCGCCCGAGCTGTTCCTCAAGCGCTGCATCGTCGGCGGCCTGGACCGGGTGTTCGAGATCAACCGCAACTTCCGCAACGAGGGCGCCGACAGCACCCACTCGCCGGAGTTCGCGATGCTCGAGGCCTATCAGGCGTATGCCGACTACCAGGTGATGGCGACGCTGACTCGCGAGCTCACCCAGGAATGCTGCGCTGCCTTGTTCGGGGACCACGTGGCGCGGCACAACGACGGCACCGAGATCGACCTGTCGGGCGAGTGGCCGCAGATCCCGCTCTACACCGCGGTGTCCGAGGCCGTCGGCGAGGAGGTCACCCCGGAGACGCCGGTCGAGCGGCTGCGGGCGATCGCCGAGCGGCACGACGTCGGCGTCGACCCGGCGTGGGTGCCCGGCAAGGTGGTCGAGGAGCTCTTCGAGGCGCTGGTGCAGGACACCCTGCGGTCGCCGACCTTCGTCATCGACTACCCGCTGGACACCTCACCGCTGACCCGGGCGCACCGGTCGCAACCGGGCCTGGCCGAGAAGTGGGACCTCTACATCGCCGGCGTCGAGCGGGCCACCGCCTACTCCGAGCTGGTCGACCCGGTCGCGCAGCGGGATCGCTTCACCGCCCAGGCCGCGCTGGCGGCGGCCGGCGACCCCGAGGCGATGGCCCTGGACGAGGACTTCCTCGAGGCCCTCGAGTACGGCATGCCGCCCACGGGGGGCATGGGCATGGGCATGGACCGGCTGATGATGACGCTCACCGGTCTGGGAATCCGCGAGACCATCCTCTTCCCACTCGTGCGGCCGATTTCGACCTGAACCTCTGTGTCCCGTTTCACCCCATTGTGTGCGGTGTGCCGGAAAGTGTGCTGAATGCACTATGGTGCGGAGTGTCGATCGCGATCGCCTCTCAAGGGCGGTAAACCGCACCGGGAATGCCCGGGCACAGGGGAATGGGGAACAGGAATGGCTCGTAAGGTCCAGGTCATCCTCAGTGACGACCTCGACGAGAACCTGCCGGCCGACGAGACCGTGAGTTTCTCCCTCGACGGCACGAACTACGAGATCGACCTGTCGGAGAAGAACGCCGAGGAGATGCGCGAGGCGTTCTCCCGCTACGTGCAGGCCGCCCGCAAGGTGGGTCGCGGCAGCGGTCGCGCCTCCGGCGGCGGGCGCTCGCGGGCGACCGGTGGCGGCGGCCGGATGGACCGCGAGCAGGCCGGCGCCATCCGCGACTGGGCCCGCAAGAACGGCCACGCGGTCAGCGACCGCGGCCGCATCCCGGCCAGCGTCGTCGAGGCCTACGAGGCCGCGCACTGAGGGACGCCCCCTCGCCCCCGGCGCTCGCGCGTTGGTGCCGGGTCCGTGCGAGGGGGGCGCTCCAGCACGTCACCAGGCCCGGTCCCCGTTCGGGGGCCGGGCCGTCGTCGTCCCGGCGGCGGGGGCGGTGGCCTGACCTGCGCGACCAGGGACCAAGGGCCCTGGGGAACGAGGAACGGAACCGTCACGATCCGGATGTGAGCTCCGGTGTGGCGCACCCGACCGCCGCCGACGACGACAGCGAGCCGGGCGACCACTGGGCCGGTGCGGACGCCTCGCCGTGCGCACCGACCTTCACCGCCACCCTGGACCAGCGCCACGGCGTCATCCGGACCCGGGGCCACCTGGACGCGCTCGCCGCGGACCTCCTCCGCGGCAGCGTGGTCGCCCTGCAGCGCCAGGGGCACCGGCTGGTGACCGTCCGGATCGGCCCGTCGGCCACGGTGGACGACGACGCGCGGACGGTGCTGGCCGACCTCGGCGCCCGGCTCGCCGCCGACGGCGTCCGGCTGGTGGTCGAGTGAGCCGCGGCGCGTGAGCTCGTCCCGGGCCGGCGGTCGTCCGCTCAGGGCGTAACGGGGCCGGAACACCGGCCGGGCACCATCGGTTGGACCGTGCAGTCCCTCTCTACCGCCCCGGCCGCGTGCCGACGGTGGAGCGGGGTCCGCGACTACAGTGGAAAGACCGGTGCCCCCGCGCGCCGACGGATGTCGGGTGCTCCTCTCCACCACGGGGAGGGCAGTGCCGGACCAGCCGGTCAGAGGAGAAGCAGCAGATGTTCGAACGGTTCACCGACCGAGCCCGCCGCGTGGTCGTCCTGGCCCAGGAAGAGGCCCGGATGCTCAACCACAACTACATCGGCACCGAGCACATCCTCCTGGGCCTGATCCACGAGGGTGAGGGCGTCGCTGCCAAGGCTCTCGAGTCCCTGGGCATCTCGCTGGAGGGTGTCCGCCAGCAGGTCGAGGAGATCATCGGGCAGGGCCAGCAGGCCCCGTCCGGTCACATCCCCTTCACCCCGCGGGCCAAGAAGGTGCTCGAGCTGTCCCTGCGCGAGGCGCTGCAGCTCGGCCACAACTACATCGGCACCGAGCACATCCTGCTCGGCCTGATCCGCGAGGGTGAGGGCGTCGCCGCCCAGGTCCTCGTCAAGCTGGGCGCCGACCTCAACCGCGTCCGCCAGCAGGTCATCCAGCTGCTCTCCGGCTACCAGGGCAAGGAGCCGGCCGCGGCCGGCGGCCCGGCCGAGGGCACGCCGTCCACCTCGCTGGTGCTCGACCAGTTCGGCCGCAACCTGACCCAGGCCGCGCGCGACTCCAAGCTCGACCCGGTCATCGGGCGGGCCAAGGAGATCGAGCGGGTCATGCAGGTCCTCTCGCGGCGGACCAAGAACAACCCCGTCCTCATCGGTGAGCCCGGCGTCGGCAAGACCGCCGTCGTCGAGGGCCTGGCCCAGGCGATCGTCAAGGGCGAGGTGCCCGAGACGCTGAAGGACAAGCAGCTCTACACGCTCGACCTCGGCGCGCTCGTCGCCGGTTCCCGCTACCGCGGTGACTTCGAGGAGCGGCTGAAGAAGGTCCTCAAGGAGATCCGCACCCGCGGCGACATCATCCTGTTCATCGACGAGATCCACACCCTCGTCGGGGCCGGTGCCGCGGAGGGCGCGATCGACGCCGCCAGCATCCTCAAGCCGATGCTCGCCCGCGGTGAGCTGCAGACCATCGGCGCCACCACGCTCGACGAGTACCGCAAGCACCTGGAGAAGGACGCCGCCCTCGAGCGCCGCTTCCAGCCGATCCAGGTGGGCGAGCCGACGCTCACCCACACGATCGAGATCCTCAAGGGCCTGCGCGACCGCTACGAGGCGCACCACCGGATCAGCATCACCGACGGCGCCCTGGTCGCCGCCGCGACGCTGGCCGACCGGTACATCTCCGACCGCTTCCTGCCGGACAAGGCGATCGACCTGATCGACGAGGCCGGCGCCCGGATGCGGATCAAGCGGATGACCGCCCCGCCGGACCTGCGCGAGTTCGACGACCGGATCGCGGCCATCCGCCGCGAGAAGGAGTCGGCGATCGACGCCCAGGACTTCGAGAAGGCCGCGTCGCTGCGCGACAAGGAGAAGACCCTCCTGGCCGAGAAGGCCGAGCGCGAGAAGCAGTGGAAGGCCGGCGACATGGACGTCGTCGCCGAGGTCGACGACGAGCAGATCGCCGAGGTCCTCGCCAACTGGACCGGGATCCCCGTCTTCAAGCTCACGGAGGAGGAGACCACCCGACTCCTGCGCATGGAGGAGGAGCTCCACAAGCGGATCATCGGCCAGGAAGAGGCCATCAAGAGCGTCAGCCAGGCGATCCGGCGCACGCGGGCGGGCCTCAAGGACCCCCGCCGTCCCGGTGGCTCGTTCATCTTCGCCGGCCCCTCGGGTGTCGGTAAGACGGAGCTGGCGAAGGCGCTGGCGCAGTTCCTGTTCGGTGAGGACGACGCGCTCATCCAGATCGACATGGGTGAGTTCCACGACCGCTTCACCGTCTCGCGCCTGGTCGGTGCCCCTCCCGGCTACGTCGGCTACGACGAGGGTGGCCAGCTGACCGAGAAGGTGCGGCGCAAGCCGTTCTCGGTGGTCCTATTCGACGAGATCGAGAAGGCGCACGCGGACGTGTTCAACACGCTCCTGCAGGTGCTCGAGGACGGCCGGCTCACCGACGGTCAGGGCCGGATCGTGGACTTCAAGAACACGATCCTGATCCTCACGACCAACCTCGGTACGCGGGACATCTCCAAGGCCGTGGGGCTGGGCTTCCAGGTCGGCAACGACACCCAGTCCAACTACGAGCGCATGAAGCTCAAGGTCAACGAGGAGCTCAAGCAGCACTTCCGGCCGGAGTTCCTCAACCGGATCGACGACATCGTCGTGTTCCACCAGCTGACCGAGGACGAGATCATCGAGATCGTCGACCTCATGGTCTCCCGCGTGGAGACCCAGCTGGCGAACAAGGACATGTCGCTCGAGATCACCCCGGCGGCCAAGAAGCTGCTCGCGCACCGTGGCTTCGACCCGGTGCTGGGTGCCCGGCCGCTGCGCCGGACCATCCAGCGCGAGATCGAGGACGCGCTGTCGGAGAAGATCCTCTACGGGGAGCTGACCGCCGGTCAGATCATCGTGGTGGACGTCGAGGGCGAGGGCGCCGACGCGAAGTTCACCTTCCGCGGCGAGACCAAGCCGATCGACCTCCCCGACACCCCGCCGGTCGCGCTGTCGGTCGGCGACGAGGAGCCGCCGGCCACCCAGGCCGAGTGACCTCGTAGGTCCGCACGACGGGGCCGTCTCCCATCCCGGGAGGCGGCCCCGTCGTCGTTCCACCCGGAGGACGACGGTGTGATGGCGCGAGGCGGGCACCCGCGGCGGACGCCGGTCCACGGCGGGCTGCTCATCGTGGCGGCGACGGCGGGCGACCCGTCGTGTGGGTCCCGGGGCGAGGCCTGCCCGCTGGCTGCGCGCCGTCCTCATGGTGGCCGCGCTCGTGGTGGCGCTCGCGGGCTGGCCGATGACCTTCCGCGACCTCAGCAACCCGAGCCGGCGCCGCTGAGCCGGCGACGCGCTGCGCCCGGCCGGCCATCACCGGTCGGCCGCCGCTTCGCCGTGTGCGCCGGCCGAGTGCGCAGTCGTGGTCGTCCGCGGCGGCGCGCCGTGTCGTGTCGGCGGCACCGACTGCGCAGTCGGGGCAGGGCGCTCAGGCGGGGAGGCGGAACCGGCCGTCGACGATCTGCTCGACCAGGCCGTCGACGAGGAGCGAGTCCAGGCACCGGGCGCGCTGCACCGCGTCGGGCCAGGCCTCGTCGAGCAGAGCGGCCGTCACGGGGCCCTCAGCGGCCCGCAGGACGTCGAGCAGGCGGCCGCGCACCTGCCGGTCCGTCCCGGCGAACTTCTGCACCCTGCGGGCCGGACCGTCGTGTGCCGGGCAGCCCGCCCGGCGCCAGGCGCACTCGTTCCGCACCGGGCAGGCTCCGCACCGCGGCGTCCGGGCGACGCACACCAGCGCGCCGAGCTCCATGACCGCCACCGAGAAGCGCACCGCCCGCTCCGGGTCCGCCGGCGCCAGCGCCGTGACGTCGGTGAGGTCCGAGGCCCGGGCGGTGCCCGCCTCGGCCCGCCCGTGCACCAGGCGCGCCACCACCCGGCGCACGTTGGTGTCGACCACCGGCTGGGGGTGGCCGTGCCCGAAACAGGCGACGGCGCGGGCGGTGTACGTGCCGATCCCCGGCAGGGCCTCCAGGGCCGCCACGTCGTGCGGGACGACGCCGCCGTGCCGCTCCACCAGGGCGACGGCCGCCTCCCGCAGCCGCAGCGCCCGCCGCGGGTAGCCGAGCTTGCCCCACGCGCGGATCACCTCGGCGGGGGAGACGGCGGCCAGTGCCGCAGGCGTCGGCCAGCGGGCCATCCACTCGCGCCAGACCGGCTCCACGCGGGCCACTGGGGTCTGCTGGAGCATCACCTCGCTGACGAGGACCGCCCACGGGTCGACGTCCAGACTGCGCCACGGCAGGTCGCGGGCGGCGGTGGCGAACCAGTCGACGAGGACCTCGCCGACCTCGACTCCGCGCGTCGGTGAGGGGCTGGGCGAGCTGTCCACGGGGACCCAGTGTGCCGCCTGCCAGGGACGGCGTGCCGACACCGCCGGCTCCGGGCGGGCGCACTACGGTTCTCGGCGTGCTGCACCCGGTCGGACCCCTGCCCTCGGCGGTCTACTGGCGGCGACGTCTCCTGCTCCTGCTCCTGGCCGTCGCCGTGCTCGGCGGCGGGGGCTGGCTGGTGGCGGCGACGGCGAGCGGGGGCCCGGGCGGTGCCACGGCGGCCGCGACACCGACCGGCACGACGCCGGCCGAGCCCACCGACCCGCCGGCCCTGGAACAGGTGGTGCCGTCCCTGGCCAGCGTGCGGACGCCGACGCCCCCGCCCGCGGTGCCCGAGGACCCCGCGCCGGTCGAGCCGGCTCCGGTCGAGACGCCGGCCGCACCCACCCCGGGCGGCCCCTGCAGCGACGACATGATCGCGCTGGAGGTGCGCAGCCCCGGCAGTGCCCCGGTGGGCGGACGGCCGACGTTCGAGCTGGCGGTCGCGAACGTCTCCACCGTCCCGTGCGTGCGCGCGCTGGACAAGGAACTGCAGGAGATCGTGCTCTTCGACGGTGCCGGCACCCGGCTGTGGGGGAGCAACGACTGCTTCCCGGAGGTCAGCGACGACACCCGCACCCTGGCGCCGGGGGAGACGGTCTCGTTCCCGCTGGTCTGGGGCAGCCGCACGAGCGAGCCGACGTGCACCGCCGAGCGCGTCGTGCTGGGGGCGGGGCAGTACGTGCTGCGGGGCCGGCTGGACACCAAGGTCAGCGGCGACGCCCCGTTCGCGGTGGCGTAGGCGGCAGGACCCCCGCCCCTCTCTCAGCTGTAGCGGTCGAGGATCGAGGTCTCGGCCAGCCGCGACAGGCCCTCGCGGATGCCGCGGGCGCGGGCCTCGCCGACGCCCTCGACGGCGAGGAGGTCCTCGATCGTGGCGGCGAGGAGCTTCTGCAGCCCGCCGAAGTGGTCGACCAGGCGGTCGATGATGCCGGCCGGCAGCCGCGGCACGCGGGCCAGCAGCCGGTAGCCGCGCGGGCTGACCGGGGAGTCGAGGGCCTCCGCCGACGTCGGCAGCCCGTAGCAGCGGGCGACCGCGGAGAGGTCGAGCAGCTCGGTCGCCGACAGGGCCCGCAGGTCGGTGAGCACCTGCTCGATCGTGCGGGGCCGGCGGGCGCCGCCGGGGAGGTAGTCGCGGACCAGCAGGCCGCGGTCCTCCTCGACGCCGGCGAGCATCTCGTCCAGCTGCAGGGCCAGCAGCCGCCCGTCGGTGCCGAGCTCGACGACGAAGCCCTCGATCTCGTCGGCGATCCGCCGGACCATCTCCAGCCGCTGGCTGACGCTCATCGCGTCGCGGACGGTGACGAGGTCCTCGATCTCCAGCGCCGACAGCGTGCTGGCCACCTCGTCCAGCCGCAGCTTGTACCGCTCGAGGGCGGCCAGGGCCTGGTTGGCGCGGGCCAGGATCGTGGTCGGGTGCTCGAGGGTGTAGCGCCGGCCGGCCACGTAGACGCTGATGATGTGCATCGACTGGCTGACCGAGATCACCGGGAAGCCGGTCTGGACGGCGACCCGCTCCGCGGTGCGGTGCCGGGTGCCGGACTCCTCGGTCGGGACGGTCGGGTCGGGCATCAGGTGGACGCCGGCCCGCACGATCCGCGACCCGTCGTAGGAGACGATCACCGCGCCGTCCATCTTGGCCAGCTCCCGCAGCCGGGTGGCGGAGAGGGCGACGTCGAGGGCGAACCCGCCGGTGCAGATGGACTCCACCACGCGGTCGTACCCGAGCACGATCAGTGCGCCGGTGCGCCCGGCCAGGATCCGCTCCAAGCCGTCGCGCAGCGCCGTTCCGGGGGCGATGCGACCGAGCAGTTCCCGGAGCGCGACCTCGGGATCCACGGCGGGGGGCACGAGCGCTCCTGACGTTCGGTGTGGTGGCGGCTGAGTCTACGTGGCACCCGACCGTATCGGCCGGGGGTCGGGACTCACCCCACCGGATACGGCGACGGCCGTCCGGGAACGGTCACTGTGAGAACAGGCGGGCGAAGGCGGCCCCCATGTCGGGTACCTCGACCAGGCGCATGCCGCGCGGGGCCGGGCCGGCGTCCTCGGGCACGAGGGCGACCCGGTAGCCCTGGCGGGCGGCCTCGGCCAGCCGGCGGGAGGTGCCGCCCACGCGGCGGATCTCCCCGGACAGCCCGACCTCGCCGAGGGCGACCAGGCCCTGCGGCAGGGGGATGTCCTTGGCGGCGGAGGCGATGGCCAGGGCCAGAGCGAGGTCGGCCGCGGGCTCCGCGATGCGCACGCCGCCCACGGAGGCGGCGAAGACGTCGGCGTCGGCGAGCCGCACCCCGCCGCGGCGCTCCACCACGGCGTTGACCATCGCCACCCGCTGGCTGTCCAGGCCGCTGACCGCCCGCCGGGGCGAGCCGCCGCCACCGGAGCCGGCGACGAGCGCCTGCACCTCCGCCAGCAGCGGGCGGCTCCCCTCCATCGTCACCGTGACGCAACTGCCGGGCACCGGGGCGGCCCGCCGGGAGACGAACAGGTGGGACGGGTCGGGGACGCCGATGACCCCGCCGTCCCCGATCTCGAAGCAGCCGATCTCGTCGGCCGGGCCGAACCGGTTCTTGGCCGCCCGGATCAGCCGCAGGGTCGAGTGGCGCTCGCCGTCGAAGGAGATGACGACGTCGACGAGGTGCTCGAGGGCGCGGGGGCCCGCGATCGCGCCGTCCTTGGTGACGTGGCCGACCAGGATGGTGGTCATCCCGCGGCTCTTGGCGACGCCGGTCAGTGCGCTGGCCACCGCGCGCACCTGCGTGGCGCCACCGTCGGTGCCGTCGACCGCGGGGGAGCGCACCGTCTGCACGCTGTCGAGGACCAGCAGCGACGGCGCGACCTGCTCGACGTGGGCGAGGACGGCGGACAGCTCGGTCTCGGCGGCGAGGTAGAGGCGGTCGTGCAGGGCGCCGATCCGCTCGGCCCGCAGCCGCACCTGGGCCGCCGACTCCTCGCCGGACACCACCAGCGCGGGACCGTTCGAGGCGGCGACCCGGTGGGCCACCTCGAGCAGCAGCGTGGACTTGCCGACGCCCGGCTCGCCGGCGACCAGCAGCACCGCGCCCGGGACGAGACCGCCGCCCAGGACCCGGTCGAACTCCTCGATGCCGGTCGGGACGGCGCGCGCTGCGGCGAGCTCGACTTGGGCGATGGGCACGGCCGGCGCGGTGACCGGGCCGGCCGCCACGGCGCGCAGCGGGGACGCCGGGGCGCCGACCTCCTGCAGGGTGCCCCAGGCCTGACACTCGGGGCAGCGGCCGACCCACTTGGCCGAGGCGTAGCCGCACTCGGTGCAGCGGTGGGCGGGTCGGGCGGACTTCACTCCTGCGGGCACCCGGCGACGCTAACCGCCGGGTACGACAGTCCCGGACCGCCGCGCGGCTCAGCCGCCGGACTCGGGGTTGCCCCCGCCCGCCACCTCGGTGTCCTGCTCCTCGGACTCCTCCTCCGTGTGGAAGTCGAAGCCCTCCTCGCGGGGCTGCACCCGGTCCGGGTTCTCCACCATCGCGCGGACGGTCACCTCGCCGGCCTGCTCGAAGGTGAGGGTCAGCTCGAGGCTCTGGCCGGCGGTGAGCTCCTCGGTGAGGTCCGCCAGTTCGACGGTGAGGTCGCCGTCGCCCCCGATGAAGACGGTGGAGTTGCCGGGGACGGGGACGTCGACCTGGGAGCTGGCCGTGGCGGCGCCGGTGGCCGGGGCGGTGGTCGTGGCCGCGCCGCCGGTCGCCGGCGGGGTCGCCGACGGGGAACCGGGGACGGCGGGGGAGGCGCTGGCCTGGCCGGTCACCACCACGCCGTCGAAGCCCTCGCCCTCGATGCCGACGAGCGTGTCCTCCTCGTTCCCGGAGTTGATGACCGCCATGGTCAGCGGGGCGTCGTCACCGGCCTCGTAGCGCCCCTCGTCGGGGTGCTCCAGAGTGACCTTGCGGAGGGTGATCGAGCCCACCTGGGCCTCGGCGCCGACCTTGTCCCGGTTCTGGGTGGCGGTCTGCGTCACCTGCCCGGCGCTGCACGCGGTGAGCGCGATCGGGCTGAGGAGCAGGGCACCCATCGTGGCGGCGCGCAGTGCGCGGTTCACAGCCGTCGACCTCCAGGGACGTGCCGGCCACCGCACGTCGATGGCCCGGGTCGCGCCGAGCCTAACGCCCGTCCCCCTGCCCCCGCCGGGAGGGAACCGGTGCCGTGGCGCCGCGGCGGGACCGGGCGGCGGCCGTCGCGCACCCGTCCGGGTGACCGCGGTGCAGATCCCCTGCCCGACTGCCGATCCCGAAGGAGTGCGGGGACCGGCGAGGGGAGGCGCGGTGCGGACGGGACTGCCGTTCGACGACGTCCTGGCCGCGGCCCAGGCCGGGGCCGCATGGGCCTTCGAGGTGCTCTACCGCGACCTCGCGCCGGCGGTGACCGGCTACCTGCGACTGCACGGGGCGGCCGAGCCCGACGACCTGGCCAGCGAGACGTTCATCGGCGTCCTCACCGGGCTCGGGGGCTTCCGCGGCGACGAGGACGCCCTGCGGGCATGGGTCTTCACCATCGCCCACCGGCGACTGGTCGACGACTGGCGGCGGCGTGGACGCCGTCCGCAGGTGACCGACGACGACGCGGTGCTCCACGAGCTCGGCGGGGGCGATGCCGAGGACGACGCACTGGTGCGGATCGGTGCCGCGGACGTCCACCGGCTCTGCGGCACCCTCCCCGGCGACCAGCGGACCGTGCTCCTCCTGCGGGTCCTCGGCGACCTCACCGTCGAGCAGGTGGCGCGTGTGCTCGGCCGCTCCGTGGGCTCGGTCAAGGCCCTGCAGCGGCGTGGCCTGCGCAGCCTGCGCACCGCCCTCGAGAGCGTTCCACCCGAACGGGTGACCGCCCCCGCGCACCCTTCTGTGGCCCTCCTGCGATGACGAGGACGAGATGACCATCCCAGCCGACGCCCGAGCCGCCGAGGAGGCCTTCGAGGCCTGCCTCGCCGGCCGTCCGGTACCCGACGGCGCCTCCGGCCTGGCCGCGTTCACCGACGCGGTCCGGGCCGGCGCCACGGTGCCGGGACGGCCGAACGCGGCCCTGGCCGAGCTGCTGGCGACGGGTCTCCTCACCCCCATCCAGGAACCGTCCTGCGGGACGGCCGGGCCCACCGCCCGGACCTCACGGAAGAGGCCACGCATGCTGCTCACCACCCTCGCCGCCAAGATCGCCTCGGCCGGCGTCCTCGCCAAGGCGGCCGCCGGCACCGGCGCCGTCGTGGTCGCCGTCGCCGGCGCCACCACCGCCGGCGCCCTCACCACGCCGCCGGAGCCGGCTCCGGTCGTCGAGACCGTCGTCTCCGACCAGCCCACGGACCCCACTCTCGAGCCGACCGACCCCGCCCTCGAGCCGACCGGCAGCGGTGACGGGACGCAGGCGGGCACGGAGAACGGGAGCGGCTCCGCGGTCCCCGCCGGGGGTGAGGAGGCCCAGACCTCCGCCGAGGAGGGCGAGATCCCCGCCGAGCCGCAGGCGCGCGTCGACGAGGCGCCGGTCGACGACGCCGCCGCCAAGACGGCGTGGCAGGCCGGGCCCACCCCCGGCCAGTCGCACGGCGAGTGGGTCAGCGAGGGGGCCCGCCGTGGCTGGGTCGACGGCGGCACCGTCAGCAGCCAGGCGCGCCAGCGCAACGCCAAGCCCACCCAGGCGCCCGCCCCGGTGGACGAGCCGGTCGCGGAGCGGCCGGTCGTGGAGGAGCCGGTCGTCGAGCAGCCGGCGGGGGCCCCGGCCGCGCAGGTCGCCGACAGCGGCACCGGCCACGGGAACGCCGGCGGCAACGGCAACGGCAACGGCAACGGCCGGAAGTGATCCCTGCCGGTGGGGGGGGGGGGGGGGGGGGGGGGGGGCGCCGGCCGCGCCGCCGCGCGGCCGTCCCCCCCCCCCCCCCCCCCCCCCCCCCCCCGCCCCCCCCCCCCCCCCCCCCGCCCCGGGCCCCCCCCCCGGGGCGCCCCTGGCCGGCAGCGACCGGATGGCGCCGGGGGTGCCGTCGAGGTTGTTGCCGCCGTGGGTGGACACCGAGATGGCGCTGACGCCGGCGTCGACCGCGCGGCGGGCGTCGTCGACC